>PKYH01000121.1 GCA_003133625.1 Candidatus Bathyarchaeota archaeon
TAGTCGGCGTTGTTGTTGTGCTGATGGTTAGAAAACGGCCATAAGCTCGCCCAACAAAATCTTCATTTTCCTCCCTTTTTTTATCTTTTTTAAACCGATGATATACGGAAGCATAATGTGTTTTTAACTAAAATTTTTCATAAAAATATTTGCAAGGTAATTTTTTAAACTTATTTGCTTCTTTTGGTTTCAAAATTAGCGTTTTTTTGAGGACCTTTGCATAACTTTATAAATTAAATTCAAGATACATATAATACATAAATTTAAGGAGAAAGAAAAATACATGAAATTTGCTAAAAACAAAACTGCAGCTATTGCGATTGCTATATTCTTAATGCTTTCAATGACGGCATCAATGATGCTAGTACCAACTGCTAGTGCGCATACGCCTGCGTGGAATATTCCAACGTTTGCTTACATTAATGCGGTACCCAACCCTGTGGGTGTCGGTCAGAAAGTGAGCGTTATTATGTGGCTTGACAAGACTTTTGACCCTTCCATCGCGCTGTCAAATGATTACAGATTCCATAACTACAACCTGACCATTACTAAGCCTGACGGTACAACAGAAACAAAGATTTTTGATGTTGTCCAGGATACAACGTCATCACAGTTCTATGCCTATACTCCTGATCAAGTTGGCAACTATACTTTCACGTTTACTTTTCCAGGACAGGCCTTTAATACGTACAGCCATCCCCCCTCTACAGTGTCAGCGTTGGTTAACGATACTTATCTGCCCAGCAATGCAACAACAACGCTTACTGTGCAGCAAGAACAATTACCTTCAGCCATAACTAGCTATCCGCTTCCAAGCGCTTACTGGACTCGACCAATTTACGGTGAAAACACTGACTGGTGGACCATCTCGTCAAACTGGCTAGGAACCGGCGCAGCAGGCTACGGAGTTTGGACCAACGCATGGGCTATGAGAAATCCAGGTGACGCAGTCGGGCCTCTTACTGGCCACGTTATGTGGACTAAGCCGCTTCAATCTGGAGGAGTTGCTGGAGGAAACAACTTTGCTATTCAAGGAGACACAAACTTTGAAGGATCAGCATACAACCAAAGATATACAAACCCAATAATAGCCAATGGCAAACTCTACTACACTGAGCCAAGATCATTTACTGGGGTTGAAGGTATTTTCTCGACAGTAAAAACTTACGGTCCAACTGACTGTGTTGATCTTCAAACTGGACAAATGCTTTGGTCGCGTAATGATGTACCGGCGTTGTCTTTTGCTTTGATCTGGGACGTTCAGGACCCCAACCAACACGGAGTTTACCCAGCAATCTTATGCACCGCTAACTTTGCACAATGCTTTGACGCAGACTCAGGCGATCCGCTCTTTAATGCCACTAATGTGCCTTCAGGAGGAGGATTATTTGGTGGTGGTTCACCCGCAGGAGCAGCAGTCTCTGGACCAGTTATGGGTCCATTGGGTGAACAAATACGCTATGTCTTGGCAAACGCTGGCAACGCAACCAATCCAAACTGGCGTTTACTTCAATGGAACTCAACTAACCTCTGGTCAGGATCTGGATTCGCAATTAACTCCGGTGGCACAGGATTAAGTCCAGCAATCAGCGGCACAGTCGATGCAGGCATCCCATCCCGTTATGACTACAACGTTTCAGCATCTTGGGCTAACACTATACCTATGATACCTTCACCGTATGCATTTCTTGGTGTTCCCCCAAGTGCAGGTTTCTCAGTGGTCGCAGCTAACTATGGTGACATATTGCTCTGCGAAAATGGAACAATGCCAGGATTAGCGACAAGCCAATTCGGTACAACCAGCTCTGCACCATACACTTACTTTGCTGTCAACCTTAACGCCTCTAGAGGCGCAGTAGGTTCAGCAATGTGGTGGAACACGGTTCCAGCAACGTCACAAAACATCACTGTCGTTGACGGACCAGTAGACTTCCAGTCACGCGTATTCACTGAAGCATACAAGGAAACAATGCAGTGGGTCGGCTATAACTTAGACACTGGAGCAAAAATCTGGGGTCCAACACCATCTCAAACTGCCTTTGACTACTACGGAAACCCAGCCTTACCATACATCAACGGTATCACCGACAATGGCAAACTCTACAGCATGCAATTCGGCGGCATACTCTACACCTACGACCTTAAAACCGGTAACCTACTATGGACTTATGGCAACGGTGGGGCAGGCAACAGCACTAAGGCTGGCTTTTCCAACGCTTACGGTGTTTATCCGACCTTCATAAACGCAATTGGCAACGGAGTACTATACACTGTCACCAGCGAACATACTGTCACAACACCCATCTACAAAGGCGCTCTAAGCCGAGCAATTAATGCAACTGACGGAACAGAAATCTGGACACTTAGCTCTTATGTTGGCGAATTTTTCGCTATGAGTTACGCTATCGCAGACGGCTATGCAACATGGTTCAACGGTTATGACAATCAAATCTACAGTGTAGGCAGAGGACCCAGCGCTACAACAGTTACGGCTTCACCGAAGGTTTCAACGCTCGGAGATAACGTGATTATAGAAGGTACAGTGATGGATACTTCCGCTGGCACAACGCAAAACCAGCAAGCAGCAGACTTCCCGAATGGTGTTCCATGCGCTTCTGATGCAAGCATGAAGGATTGGATGGGTTATGTTTACCAGCAGAAGCCGCTTCCAACCAACTTTACTGGTGTTCCAGTGACGATAGACGTACTTGACTCTAACGGCAACTACAGAAACATTGGCACTGCAACAACCGATGCAACCGGCTCATACAGCCTCACATGGACACCT
The DNA here is from genome assembly GCA_003133625.1 of Candidatus Bathyarchaeota archaeon. Taxonomy (GTDB): domain Archaea; phylum Thermoproteota; class Bathyarchaeia; order Bathyarchaeales; family Bathycorpusculaceae; genus Bathycorpusculum. The sequence continues at coordinate 2,789 of PKYH01000121.1, forward strand.
GACATCTCAGGCAATTACACAGTTATTGCAACTTTCCACGGCACCAACGGGAACTGGGGATCATACACTGAAACCGCTTTTAACATGATGCAAGCGCCAGCAGCAACTGCTACACCTACACCTACACCTGCTTCAATGGCTGACCTATACTTCCTGCCGCTATCTGTCGGCATGATAATCGCAATAGTCGTAATTGGTGCTCTACTAGCTGTATTGATACTTAGAAAGCGACCATAAATATGTTGACAAACCGTCAACAACCAACTTCCCTTTTTTTAGTCAAGATAACACCTAGGAAGGGACTGAAAAGGCTCTGTACTATTAATCTAAAGATAGTCATAGAAATTAGCAATTTGCATTATATTCTCCTATAATTGCATTTCCAGAGCCTCAGCAAACTCTTCCTAGGTAGTGTGGCAACCCAAAAAACGCCTCGGCTCTAAAATTTCTACTTAATTAGACGCTGGCTTTGGCTCGCCAGAGGTTGTAGTTTATAGCTGTTCTTGCCATTATCTTGCTGTATAGGTTGCCTTTCAAGTATCCTTTTACAGCTTGGCGAAGAATGTATCGTGGACTATAGAATTTATTGTAAAAGTTCTTCCTCATTTGAGCTATTTCTTTCGCAGGCAAAAGCGGATCCTCAAAAATGGGGTTCATCGTGTTGTACAGCTTCCAGTCCTCTGACATTTTCCACCCATTACTCTCCACTAAAGCACGGAGTTCAGTTCCTGGATAAGGCGTAGCGTGGCATAACCACACATCGTCAGGTTCTACCCTGCGGACAAAATCAAGAGTTTCCTGCAACGTCTCCTTTGTTTCGCCAGGATACCCTAAAATAACTGACACGGTGACGAACATGCCCGCTTCTTTAGCCCACTTAATCGCGTTTTCGCACTGTTCAGTTGTAACTTTCTTTTTCAATGAGTCGCGGATTCTTTGGCAACCTGATTCCACTCCAAAGCATGTTTCATTGCAGTGCGCTTTACTCATCTTGGCTAAAACTTCTTTTGTAACCATGTCTGCTCTGGTTCCGCAACCCCATGGCAAATTTATTTTTCTCTCTATGATTCCGTCGCAGATTTCCATTGCCCTTTTCCTATCGAAAGTTAACGTGTCGTCTTGGAACGCTATCCCTTCTGCTCCGTACTCGTCTCTGAGCCACTCCAACTCATCAAGCACATTCTTCGGGCTTCTAGCTCTGAACCTTGCTCCAAACATTTGAGACGCAACACAAAAAGAGCATTGAAAGGGGCATCCTCTACTAGACATTATCGGAAGAAGTTTCCTTCCAGTAATCCTGTATTTTTCAACTGGAAGATACTTGTATGCCGGACGCGGCAGTGCATCAAGGTTTTGAATGAAAGGCCTGCCAGGCGCCTGAATAATCTGGTTATCCTTTCGGAAAGTTATGCCTTTAACGTCGCTGACTTTATGCAGCTCGGGCGATTGCTTTGCCAGTTCTAAAATTGTTTCTTCTCCTTCGCCCCTAACAATAATGTCGACGGCTTTTTCATCAGTGAGGATTTGTTTATCTGCAAAGGTCGCGTGTGGTCCTCCCATTAAAACTTTAGCGTCAGGGCAAACTTCTTTTGCAACACGCGCAGACTTAAGTGCTGACTCTATCGTCGGTGTCATAGAGCCAATTCCGACCATTGTGGGCTGGAAAGAATCTAACTCAGCCTTAAGCTTTTCATGGTCTATTTCGCATACTGGGCAATCGAAAATTTTTACTTCAAAATCGTTTTGTTCAAGTACAGCCGCCATGTACGCTAAGCCAAGGGGTGGGAATAGCGGGTGATGGGCGACTCCTTCGAGGAGCGGCGTATTAACCAGTGCTATCTTTGTTTTATTTGTCTTCATCACTAATACACTTGGCTGCAATTATTAGAATGATTAATCATTCTGATTTAGTATAGGTCTTAGGCAATGTTGTTTGGGGATTTTAAGCTTTTTGCTAATTAAGAAATTTAAAGCAGAATCGACGGAACTGAAGTTTAATTGCAAGCAGCTATGGTTTATTCTTCTTTTTATAAAGTACGATTGCTAGCAGCACTGCTGCCACAATAATCGCCGCCAAAATTAACAAAATAAGACCTATGAATGACACAGAATAGGTTTGTTCGCTTGATGAAGAACCAAACCCGTAGAGCATATGGTTGTATGAGCCTACGTAAACTGTGCTGTTGGCTATGGCGGGTGAAGAAACAACCATTTCTCCGGTTGCATAACTCCAGATGTAAGCGCCAGTCATGGCGTTCAGAGCATAAACCTTGCCATCATACGAGCCTACATAAACTACTCCATTTGCTATTGCAGGCGAAGAAGCCACTTCTCCCCCAGTTGTGTACTTCCATACGAGCTTGCCGTTGGATGCGTCCAAAGCGTAAATATTGCTGTCTCCTGAACCAACATAGACCATGCCGTTAGCTATGGCAGGTGACGAAGCTACTTCACCACCTGTGGCATAATCCCAAACGAGAAGCCCTGTTGCAGCGTTTAAAGCGTAAATCTTATGGTCATATGAACCTACATAGACTATGCCATTTGCAACCGCCGGGGAAGAAACTACTAAACCGTTTGTAGTGTAGTTCCAGATGAGAGCTCCGTTAGAAGCATTTAGCGAATAAACCTTATGATCATCTGAGCCAATGTATACTCTGCCATCGGAAACAGCAGGAGAGGACACCACTATTACATCGCCCGTAGTGTATTTCCATACAAAGCCGCCGTCTGTTGCGTTTAAAGCGTAAATATTGTGGTCCTCTGAGCCTATGTAAACCATGCCATTATTCACTGCAGGAGAAGAAACCACCGGACCACCTGTTTTGTAACTCCAAATGTATGCGCCTGTCGTGGCGTTTAAAGCGTAAACGTTATCGTCATATGACCCGACATAAACCATGCCGTCAGCAACAGCCGGCGAAGAGAACATAATCATGTCTCCAGTTGTATAGCTCCATACAGCGCTGTTATGCAGTTCCCAATTGAAACCCACCATTCCCGTAGAAGCGTTTAAAGCGTATACTTTGCCATCATGAGAACCTACATATACTAAACCAGCCGCTACCGTCGGAGACGAATCGATCTCGCCGCCAGTCGCATAACTCCAAACATAGCTGCCATCTGTAGCGTTTAAGGCATAAATCTTGCCATCCCACGAACCCACGTAAACCACGCCTTTAGCAACAGCAGGACGAGAAATCACTGTATCGCCTGTTGTATATTTCCACACGAGTTCGCCGTTGGAAGCATTCAATGCATAAACTTTGTTATCCTCCGACCCTACGTAAATCATGCCGCTGGTAACGGTTGGAGAAGATGCTACCGCAGCGTCCGTTGTGTAGTTCCAAACATTTTTGCCATCAGACGCATTTAAAGCGTAAACTTTGTCGTCTAATGATCCTATGTAGACTAAGCCCTCAGAAACATATGGAGAAGAGTACACGGCACCGCCACTAGTGAAGTTCCATAAATATTTGCCACTAGAAGCCTCTAAGGCGTAGATCTTATCGTCTAATGAACCCACATAAACTACGCCATTAACAACCGCAGGCGAAGAAACTATTTTATCACCTGTTACATAACTCCAAACAAGTTCGCCGTCTGTAGCATTCAACGCGTAAATCTTATGGTCTAATGAGCCTATGTAAACTATGCCCTCACTCACAGTGACAGAAGATAACATGATTTTGTCCCCTGTCGCATAGCTCCAAATGTATTCGCCTGTTGTAGCATTCAAAGCGTAAACCTTCTTATCTTCTGAACCAAAGTAAACCATTCCCTTGGCAACAGCCGGATCTGAATCCACATAGTACCCTGTAGTGTAATTCCATAATTGTTTGCCGTTAGTAGCGTTAAAGGCATAGAGATTGTTGTCTTCTGAACCCACGTAAACCACGCCTCCCGCAACGGCGGGACGAGAAATCACTATGCCGCCAGTAGTGGCATTCCATATTAGCGCGCCATTAGAAGCGTTAAAAGCGTAAATCTTATGGTCGTAAGAGCCGACGTACACCACATCATCAATCACGAAGGGCGAGCCCACTTGGCCTCCAGTATTAAATTTCCATAGAGTTTCGTTTGTTTTTGGCGCTGCAGAATTTGAATAGCCAGCATGCGCCAGATCATGGTGGAACATAGGCCATGAGTCTACGCTCCCCTGGTCTCCCGCGGAAGCAACGCTTCTTGAAACGCCTGAAGCCAAAAAAAGCGCTATCAAGATAAGGCAAATAATAGCTATTCCTTTCATCTTCTCTCTTACTATTATTTTCGNNGCGCTATTTTTTGCGAAGACTTTCAGGCACATACACGCAAGCTGGATCAGATTCATAGATGTCTCCTGTGTAAGCATACGCTCTGTTTCTGCAGCCTCCGCATATTTCTCGGTATTCGCAGACTCCGCATTTACCCTTCAGAACGCTTCTATCTTGGAAGCTCTTGTAATATTTTGATTGTTGGATTTCTTTCCATGCTGTGTTGAGGCTTTTTTCTCTTATGTTTCCCAGCATCATTGGTTCTGAAGGCTGAAGGTCAGTGTAAAAGCATGGTATTAAATCGCCATTTTCGGTCACGCTTAAGTATCCGCCGAAAGCAAAATAGGTGCATTTTCCATGAAACTTATGTTCATACCACTCGTCAAAGTTCGGTGGGTTTCTTTGTTTTACAACACGGGCGTAATGTGGGCAATGTACGTGGATTTCAAATTTGCCCTCGTATTTTTGGGTTAAGTCCCATATGTAGTTGAGGGTCCACTCGTACTGCTCAGGCGTCGGCGTTAATTCCATTGTTTCTTTTGCTCTTCCGCTAGGAACAAGATGGTTAAACCAGACAAAGCTAGCATGGTATTGGTCAGCTAATTCTGCGATGTGGTCTAAATGCTTATAATTTATAGTTGTAATTGCTGCTGCTAAGCCGTTTAGGATTTTACCGTTTGATAATTTCTCGATGGCTGCCAGCGCCTTTTTGTATGATCCTTTTCCTCTTAATTGATCGTTGATTTCTTCTGGACCGTCAATGCTAACAGATGTCCAAACTTGATTTTTAACCAAGTTATCGTAAATTTTCCCATCCACGAAGCATCCATTAGTTAATAAGCACACGTTAAGGCCAAGGTTTTTTGCGTATGTGACAATTTCAAAAATATCTTCACGCATTAGGGGTTCGCCGCCTTTTATGCCGAACCATCTAACTCCGAATTTGTGAACTTCATCGACTAAATGCAGAGCCTCTTTTGTGCTCATTTCTCTTGGGGCGTGCTTACCTGTAGCATCAACATTGCAGTATCTGCAACGGGCATTGCAGGCGCCTGTTGCCCTCCAAGAAGTCATAAGTAAAGGACCTTTATTCGCCAAAGTAAAATCCACCCTCAAATTCTCTTCGCTGATTCATCATTTACTTTAAGGTTTCTTTTCAACTTAAAAAAGATTGTGCGCTACTCTCTTGTTTTTATTTTTAAGGCGTCTTAGCACATTTTTATTGCTTAAATGTAACTGAAACACGGGGTTCCTAAGTTTCCGTAAGGTTTATAGTGAAATAAATCATCTACGTTATTGGGTGTAAGGACTTAACCTCTTTCAAAATTTACATTTCATAAATATTAGGGGGTAAATGAAATTCCCAAAAAAATCCAAGCCACAGTTATTTTGGCTCTATTGCTTATTTCAACAATTTTTGCTTCAATATCAGCCTATCACGGAAATGCAAATGCGCAAGTGGCCACTAATACAACTTCCACTAATGACAATTTGAATCAGTACGAGTGGTCACAGTTTCAAGGCGATTCCTCTTTTACGCGATTCTCAGCGGGATCAGCCCCTGACACATCAGCCACACTCTGGAAAGCGAACATAACGGGAATACAACCCTATCTTGCAGCTTTTGACGGAATGATTTTCGTCGGTACCAACACTTCAATCGTTGCACTTGACAAGAAAACAGGAAACGTCGTCTGGGAAACAGCCATTCCAATGAACAGAACTTGGCCAATAGCGTACAAAATCGACGATTCACACATGGTTGTGGAAAGCAGTTGTCTCGACCCAAAAACGGGGAACATATTATGGACTAGCGCCTCTTTCTGCGCGGACACTGGCATTTTCAGCGCCAACGTCTACAGTCCAGAAGAGAAAATGTTTTACACCAAGGTAGATTCCTACATTGAAGCTTGGGACTTTTCTGATCCCTCGGCACCGCCAACTATGGTCTGGAAAACCTATGTTCCAGGCGGCGGCAGAACTGGCATTGGAACAACATATGGCGATGGCATGGTGTTTCCTGGCTCTTTCGAGAATCACCAAATGGCGCTCGATGCCAAGACAGGCGCAGTTGTGTGGGATACCCTTACAAAGGGACCCATGATCTTTGATGGTGCCTATTCTGATGGCAGATTCTTTAGAGGAGGAACTGATGACAACACATTGTACTGTTTTAATGCCACAAACGGTCAAATCCTGTGGTCATATACGCCAGACACGGACGGATACTTCACCACAGGCCCAGCGGTAGGTTATGGAATGGTTTATGAAATGAACAAAGATGGGTACCTTTACGCCATCAACATAGACACTGGCGCTCTAGTATGGAGATACAAAGGGCCAGACGAAACACTTCTCTGGCCAGGAATGCCCGCGGTTGCGGATGGCAAGGTCTATGTAACAACAGGCGAAGCCGCAGAATATGGCGGTCAAGTTGGCGTCTCCGAGTTTGCATGCTTGAACGCCTACACTGGCGAGCCCATTTGGAAGCTTCCTATAGAAGCATTAGCTCCAAGAGAATCTGTTGCTATTGCGTATGGCAACTTATACATCATTCCAGGCACCGTTACAACCTCGGTTGACTCAATTTCAGGAAATGAATATTCCAGGATTAATCAAGTGTGGGCAATAGGGTCTAGCTCGATTCCAGTTAGTTCTTGGCCTATGTGGCGGGCAGATCCAACGCACTCCTCTACCGCGCTAGTAGGTCCCTCAAACCTCAGTTTAACTTGGAATTTCACAACTAATGGGTCAGTTATTTCTTCGCCAAGCGTTGCAAATGGCATAGTCTATGTTGGTTCACAGGACAAAAACATCTATGCCATTGGAGCATACAGCGGCAATCTCATCTGGAAATTTACTACTCAGGATGCTATTGAATCTTCACCTGCCATAGCGAATGGTAAAGTTTACACTGGAGGCGACGACGGCTACGTTTATTGTCTGGATGCTTACACGGGAGCCTTCATCTGGAAAACATTTGTCAACGGCGATTTGCCTTACACGTATGGGTCGTTTGTGCTTAAATCTTCGCCAGTGATATCTGGAGGCAAAGTCTACATTGGGTCATTGGACGGCTACTTGTACGCTCTTGACGCAAACAATGGCGGCATCGTCTGGAGAGTCAAGACCGACGGGCAGATCGAGTCTTCTCCAGCCGTTGCTGATGGCGCTGTCTACTTCACTGCAGAAGAACCAACAGCAGGCGCTCTCTACAAACTGGACGCTAACAGTGGGGCTTTGATTTGGAAACAACAACTTCCCTACGAATATCAATTCACAGGAGGTACAGAGATGCTGGGTTCTCCGTCGGTCGCAAATGGCATGGTCTTTGCATCCTCCGACCTGAGATCTTATTATGGAATTGACGCTGCTACAGGTGACTTCGTATGGAATTTCACTGATCCCGCCGCCATGGAGTTCATAGCCTCTTCTCCAATCTATGTTAACGGTGACCTTTTCATCATCGACAAATTCAACATAGCATGTCTTAACGCAACAAACGGTCACACCATTTGGAGCTTTTACACCGGGGACGAGCTGTATATTTCGCCCTCTTACGCCGACGGCAAAATCTACATTGTCACTAGTGAACGCCACATATTCATCCTTGATGCGACGAATAACGGGACAAAAATCGCAACGGCAACCACACCTTCCAGCAGTTGGTCCTCACCAACCATAGCCAACGGAAGATTATACGTGGGAAATAACGACTGGAACGTTTACTGTTTCTCCAATTATGTTACTAACCAAACATCTTCCACTCCATCAAATAATGTCACATCAGGAACAATCTCGGTGGCAGTGATCGCCGCTATAGCTGCAGCCGTGGTCATTGCAACTGCCGCCCTTGGCTATGTGATCAGGAAACGAGCCAAAAAATAGTTGCGCGCCTTTGCAAGCAATCTGTCAGCTTTTCTTTTAAGCTACGGATTTACGAAGTAGCAGGATGATTGTTGGTGTTTGGGCGGAGCCTGTAGCTTCCAGTCGTTTAACTTCGCTTAGTGTGAATCTTGTGCTGAGCATGTGTTTCAATCGTTCGACAGTAAAAAAGTGCCTGTGAGAGTCATAGTTTAGTCCTTCTTCCCCTTCAGGAGTTTCTATTATCAGGTAGCCACCGACTTTGAGAACTCTGTGCGCTTCATCCAAAAAGCTCTGAGGTTGCCACAGATGTTCAACCACTTCAGAAGCTATGACCAAGTCGAAGCTTTCTGAGGCGAAGGCTAATTCTTCTGCGTCTCCAGCCATAACTGAGGAAACATTGCATTTTTTAGCTAATGTGGCAACTGTTGGAAGTTCTACTGACGCAACGTAGTTTCCCATTTTCATTATTGGTTCGCTTATTACTCCGTCTCCGCAGCCAACATCTAAAATTTTCAGGTCCTTGCCTATGGTGTTGACCATGTCGATGAAGATTTGTATTCTTGTGGCGTTTAGGGTGTTCACGCTTAACGTGGCGGCGTGTGCCTGCATCATCATTATGTGCATTTTTGCATCGTACTTTTGCCATTCAACCCATTTCTTCTTGCTGTTTTTCCGTTGACCAAAATAGATTTCTCTGGTGATTACCCATTTTAACTGGTGAGGGTGCGTCAGCAAATATTTTATGCCTTGAATTTGCCTTGAAAAAGCTTTTAACATGTTTTAACCGTCACCCATGAGGCTTAACCTTGCTGGTCTTTGCTTGGAGTGCTGTGTCCTCCTGGGCTCTTTTTTGGTTGTCTTATTTTGCCTATTTGTTTGAAGGCCCATCTGGAAAATTTGTACTTCGATACTAGGTGGTTTAGTGCCATGCGTGCCATGATTTGGCTGTAAAAGTCTCCCCTTCGTTTCTTGCTTAGGTAATACATTGGGGAAAAATAGCGGTCGTAGAACTCTTTTTTGGTCTCTTCTAACTTTTCAAGCGGCAACAGCTGGTTTTTGAAGACTTGTGTTTGCTCATGGTATTGGTTCCAGTCCTTAGACAATTCTAGACCTGATTTTTTGGCGTAGTCATAGAGTTCTGTGCCTGGGTAAGGAACTGCCTCGCACATGTAAACGTAATCAGGCTTTGTTTTATAGATGAAGTCTATTGTTTGTTTCAGCATTTCTGGTGTTTCGCCTGGGTAGCCGATGACTAGAGAGATGGCTACGGATATGCCGGCTTCTTTTGCCCATTTTATGGCTTGTGCGTTTTGCTCAACGGTTGTGCCTTTCCGCATGGTGTTGAGCATTTGTTGGTTGCCTGATTCTACGCCGAAGTGGATGAGCTGGCAGCCTGAACTTCTTAGTTTAGTTAAAAGTTCTTTGGATACTTTGTCTACTCTTGTTCGGCAGTCCCATGGCAACCCCAGTTTTCTAGCCTTCATTTCGTCGCAGATCGCGACTGCCCTGTTCACATCAAAAGTGAACGTGTCATCATAGAAGGCGAAGGCTCCTGCCCCAAAAGTGTCTCGTAGCCACTCAAGCTCATCAACAACTTTGCTTGGACTTCTCGCCCTGAAGCCTCTTCCACACATTTT
>PKYH01000154.1 GCA_003133625.1 Candidatus Bathyarchaeota archaeon
TATCGGGTTTTAGGTGGTTTTGATGGCTGTGTGGAATGTTGGGATGTACTCGCGAAGCATAACTGAATCTTCTAAGAGTATTTTGATGGAGGTTTTAAGAATTTTGTCAGGGTCGATCCCCTGATAGGATGTTTGAGCCAACGTCTAAGGTTTCAGGCCTCTCCGTATTATCCCTCAACGTGACACAGGGCACGCCGAGAATGCAGGTTTCCTCTTGAACTCCGCCTGAATCGGTTAAGACAAGTTTAGCTTTGCTTTCAAGCTGCATTGGATAAGTTGATTTTAAGATTCGCCCACGTCTTAATATGCAATGTCATGTGGCTGTACCATGCAAAACGATAAGCGGTACTTGAATTGGTACTTAAAAATGAGTTTTGGGAATTCTGTAAGGTTGATGATTTTCCGCTAACGTGCTGACCTTGCAGAGTGAAAAGGCAAACGTTAATTTATTACAATCTAGATTGTTACAATCATGATTCTTAAGTTTGTTAACAGAAAAGCTGAGCTCGAAGCGCTCAACAGCCTACGTAACAAAAAGAAGGCGGCGCTCGTTCTGCTTTACGGTCGCAGAAGAGTCGGTAAAACTCGGCTCGTCCAAGAATTTCTTAAGAATAAGCCCAGCCTCTACTTTTACGTTCCCAATGCAGAGGAGAAAACTATTCTAGCTGAGTTTTCTCATGTTGTGGAGAGCGAGTTTTTTGAAGGCTTCAATTTTTCAAATTTTAGTTCGTTCATGGAGTATATTGTAAAAAAGTCAGGAAATGGCGCTGTTGTGGCAATTGATGAGTTCCAGAGGTTAATTAACATCGATGGCGCTATGTCGCTAATACAGAAGTATTGGGATGAGAAACTGTCAGTAAGCAGGTCTTTTCTGATTTTCTCAGGGTCCTCGATAGGCGCAATAAGAAGAGTCGCTCTAAGCGGAAACGCTCCACTGTATGGAAGAAGAACAGCAACGCTCAAAGTAGAACCGTTAAAATATATAGACTTGTTCAGTTGGTTTAAGAAGTATTCTGCTGAAGAGCTTGTGAAGATTTATGGGAGTTTCGGAGGAACACCAGCATATTTGGAGCATGTAGATGAAAATTTAAGTGTGGAAAATAACATTGTTGAGAAGATTTTGAGTAAACGTTCTGCCCTGTATGATGAGCCTGAAATGTTGCTGATGGAGGAGATAAGGGCTCCGCAGCGTTACATGGACATACTTACGGCTATAGCTTCTGGCAAAAACACGTTAAGTGAGATTGCAGACACAACTGGTCTTAGCCGAGAGAACACAACCACATACCTCAAGACTTTAGAGATTCTCAATTTGATTGAGAGAATTATGCCTGTAACTGAACAGGAAGCAAAAAAGGGACTCTACCACATGAAGGACCACTTCTTCAATTTCTGGTTTAAGTTCATAAGACCTAATCGAAGACAAATTGAATTAGAATTGGAAGCGAGCGTATGGAAAAGTGTTGAAGACGAATTTAACCGCTACCTAGGTTATGTCTTTGAGGACGTTTGCAGTGAAGTATTAGTAGAGATGGCCAAGATTAATCGTCTCCCTATAAGGGTAGATCGTATTGGGAAGTGGTGGTGGAAGGAAACGGAAATAGATCTTTTAGGATTGGAAACGAAAAGCCGTAGGGCATTAGCAGTTGAAGTAAAGTGGACTGATTTAAGTTATCTTGAAGCGAAAAGGCTGCTGTCAGAGCTGGCAGCGAAGACTCAACAAATACGTGAAGCGAAAGAAACCACCCTTGGGTTAATGGCCAAAAAAATAGAAGAAAAAGAAAAAATAAGAAAAGAAGGTTTCATGGCTTTAGACCTTCAAGACCTCAATCTTAAAGGTGATATGGCTCTACTTATAAAGGAAGCTCGTGGCGATTCCCGCTCACCTTGCTAAGCTTTACGAGAAGAAAACCGTATGAAAGACCTGGTTTCATGGTTCTTTCGAACAGTAAAGTCGTTGGTGGTTTTGCGAGAATCTTATAAGTGCCGAGTCCAATGTTGTTTGTGGGAAACGTATGAGTACTCAAGTTACCCTTGAAATGATCTACGCGGAAGTCAGACGGGTAAATGAAAGACTCAGACTCATCGAAGACGTAATTGAAGAAGTCGTGGTAAAGGGATTGCCGGAAGTGTCTGTAAGCAAGGGGAAAATCAAGGAAATAGAAGGCTCAATTCAAGAGATGAAGAAGGGAAGCTGCATTACACTCGAGGAACTCAAGAGTGCCCCCTAAATACAAAGTGGTGGCTCATCGGAGAGTTCAAAAATTCTTACACAGCCTAAAAGACGAAAACCTTAAACTTACCATAATTAACCAAATGACAAAGTTAGAAGACTACCCGCTGAGCCTTAGAGAAATGGACACGGAAAAAATCAGAGGCTTAGCCAGAACTTTTAGGGTAAGAACAGGCAAATACAGAATTATTTTTTATGTTGACAATGCCGAAAAAACGATTTATGTTACACATGCGGAAGCAAGGAAAAAAGCCTACGAAAGACTAGGCTAATTGCTATCGTTACCATGAATGTTTAGTTATAGTAAACGTATTATATTAATTTACGTTTAGTATGATATACGGGATTTTGGAATGTACTGATGAGGATTTAACGGGGACTTCCCGCCGCAGGAGTTAAAGGAGTATTCACTTTAACTATTGATGTAGGAAACAAATTGTTGACGTCCATAAGAAAATGGAGAATCTTTCGAAAGAGCTTAGATAGCTTAATTGTTTTGCTTGGTTGCTTTGTTTGCACCTTTGCCTTCGAAGAAACCTGACCTCGAATATGCCAACGGCGTTAACCGTCTACAACCGCAAGGAAGTTCTTGCTACGATTCCTCTCGCAAGCCCCAGAGAGGCGCTTAAGAAAGCTTTGAAGCTTACGCAAAGCATAACGATAGTGGAACCTTCAGAGAGAGTTTTGCAGTCAGCGGAAATGCGTAGGCTCAGAAGGTCGATTGGTCAGCTTGAACAGGTAAATGGGGATTCAACGCAGAGGCTGGTTGATGTTTTAAGGTTGGAGTATGAAGCGAACCAGAAAGCGGCTGTTGAGCATCCGGCTGGTAAGGCGTTGGCGAAGATTGTTGAGGGCACTCCGCCGCCTGCAACTATAACTGTTGTATCTTCTTCTTTATCGATTAATGATGATGCTTTAAGCATAACTTTGGAGAAACTGAAAGAGAAAGGATACAACATTGTTCGGGTTGAGCTGAAATAATCTGGTTAAAAGCGGAAACTCCTTGTTTGATGGGGTTAGTTTTCTCGGGCATGTTTTTTTGTTTTGTGTGGTAGTGGATGGTTGCTTGGGCGCTACTTTTTTGGTTGTGTTTTTGGTTGTGTTTGGTTGTTTGTTTGTGTTTTTTGGTTTGTTTGGTTGTGGGTTGAGGGGTTTTGTTTCACTTTGTGCATGGCGCTATGTTGGTTTTTGCGGGTTGTGGTAGTGAGTGCATGTTGGGTTTGGGTTGATTTGGGGTTAGGCTTGTGTGTTTTTGGGAGATTTTTTTGGTAGGGTGATTTGGGTTGGTGTTGTTCTTGTGAATCAGAGGTAAAATAGTGCTGCCACCCTACCGTTTTGTTGTAGGTGACATGCTCCCACCCTTGAAA
>PKYH01000014.1 GCA_003133625.1 Candidatus Bathyarchaeota archaeon
GTGGCCCTATGACGGCTGTAGCTAACTGGAAGACTCAGTACTACTTGAATGTGTCTTCGGCTAATGGTACTGTTGGCGGTACTAACTGGTACGACTCAGGCACTAATGCAACTGCTACGCTTAACTCTTTAACGGTGGCTGGAACTGCTGGAACTCGGTACGTCTTTACTGGTTGGAGCGGTGACGCTTCAGGCACTACTTCGCCTTCAAATAACATTACTATGAATGGTCCTAAGACTGCTGCTGCCAACTGGCAGACTCAGTACAACTTAACATTTGCTCAGTCTGGCGTAGGCTCAGACTTCTCAGGCACTTTCATCACAGTCAACGGCACTAGCTATAACAGCGCTGGCTTTATGACTTGGGTTAATGCAAGCGACGTCTACACTTTTAGTTATGCACCTCAACTCGTCGTCACTCCAAACGCCAAGCAGTGTCTCCTCACTGGGGTAAGCGGTAACAGCACTGCTTCGACCTTGACTGCTTCAGCGGCTACAACCATTACTGGAACTTACAAGACTCAGTACTACTTGACTTCGACTTCAGCCTATGATTCGCCTTCACCAGCGAACGGCTGGTATGATAGTGGATCAAGCATAAGCGCTTTCGTTGCTTCTCCGGTTTCCGGCAGCTCTGGAACTCAATATGTTTGTACTGGCTGGTCTGGTACTGGAAGTGTCCCTGACTCTGGCAGTGCGTCAGCTATGACCTTTACGATTAGTGCACCATCAACTATTACTTGGAACTGGAAGACTCAGTACTTGGTATCGTTCGCTGTCAGTCCTTCTGGAGCTGGAACAACAAGTCCCTCGGGAACAAATACCTGGCAAGACGCTGGCTCAATTTCAATATCCGGCACACCTTCTTACAACTACAAATTTTCCTCATGGTCGACAGATACAGGAAGCATAACATTTGGAAATTCGAATGCAGTCTCTACAACCGCGACTATAAATGGACCTGGAAATATAACAGCCAACTTTGCGGTAATACCGGCAGCTACTCCCACACCTACACCTGTTCCTACGCCTACTCCAACTAAATCTCCGACTCCTTCGCCTAGTCCAACTGTATCTCCTACGCAGGCGCCCACTAATAGTCCTTCGTCTTCTCCTACGCAGTCTCCATCTGCTGCTTACAATATTGGCACATACGCTGTCATCGGGGTGGTTGTTGCACTAATATTAGTCGGAGTCGCTGCGGCAGTCATGGTCCTCCGCAAAAGAGCTAAGCCTTCAACCTTTAAATAAACCTCTTTTTTGTTTTTCCTTTTGTTCAATATTAATTAAAAACTAGCTCGAATCAGTTAATAATTCTAATTACAAGGCCATGTATTGCTAGTTAACAAGTCGGCTTACACCCTGCACCTATCTTTTTTTCGGATTATTGTTCAAATGAAAAGACTGCTTTTAAATCAAATTCTCTAATTTTTTAAACTAAGACATGAGTATTGCTTTAGTTTTCAATAGTTGGTTTACTTCCATACTACTCCTAATGGGACCAAGATCACCAGCAGTTACAGTATTAAAGTAGTTTGAAGGAACAAAAGTTCGCGCGCTTTTTCCGACTTTTTCGGCAACATCTGTGTCAAACAGCATTTTAGAGAACCTTTGCAAAAAGTCTCTGAGAGAGCGCACGTACTCCGTAGAGATAGGAAAAAGACCTACTGTTCGTCGTCCAGTTGTAAAATTTGCTCTTAAGTCCTCTTTTCGGAATCCTAAATTCAAAATTATTTCGAACCATTGTTCCCCACCGCGATTTGTACTCCTCGTCGCCACGTAAAAAATCAAATTCCTTCAACTTTTTTCCAATTCCATATTTTATGAGGTTTTTGAAGGCCAAGTGTCCAGGTCGATATCTGGCATATTCCGGGTCGAATCCGCAGAGGTAAGCATATAATTTTCCATTATACTCATAAGAGTAAACGGCTGAGACAGGTTTGTCATTGAATGTTAAAAAGAAAAGAGCAAGCCAGCCTTTCTCTGCAAAAGCATTTGCCACGTCCGTGTGAAAGCTCCTATTGACGCCATCTGAAAATACACCGCAATTACCTTTTGCCTTTTGACTTTTCTGATGCAACTCGAAGAAGATTTTCATTGCTTCTTTAACGGTTCCGATTTCGTCGTACTTTACAAATTCGACCCTGTAATCTTTTAATGCTTGCTTTTCCCATATTTTCAGGTTTCTCCGCATATTCGAACCGAGAGTTTGAAGGTATATTTCGTGATTATTAGGAAGGGCGACGTATGGACATGAGTTGATTACCGAACGGTTGGTTCCAACGCCATCTACATTGACGTTTTCAAGCAGTTTGGCGGTGTAGGAATCTTCTGGGACCTCCCCGAGTACGAAAGAGTCTGTATCGCTTAAATCTTCCATGATGCTCTCGATCAATGGGTTTATGGCTTTGGTTGCTTCCTGATAATTAGTTACTAGAAAAGTGTGGTAGTCCGAGTCTGGAGTAGCAACAAATTCTGCCTTTCTGAGTTTTAAGCCGAGCACTCTGTATGTTGAATACATTATAGGAGCGATAAGTGAAGTTGCTCCGTCACGGTTGTTTGCTGTGAAAAGTTTTAGTGTTCTTCCTTTTCCGTATTGCTTCCACCACGAGGTGAGCCACTCGTATGTTAAGAACGGGTTGTTGTCTAAACTGTGGGAAAGGAGTTGATTCCACTCTGTTTCAAAGTCGTTAAGTTCATTAATTCGCTGTAATTCCAGGATTGCCATGAATCCATCATCTCAACATTCAAGATTTAAGATTTAGGCAACTTAAAAGGAGTATTTCCATTTCAACAATATTTCGGAAAAAGATGGCTGAAGAATAATTGAAACCATTTAAGGCATCTTGGCGACAGGTAAGAATATTTTCCGTCTGTTCACATAATGTCCAATATATATCAAGTATCAAACAATTGCATGATGTTATTTTCAAATTTAGAATAGTTCTGCGTGCTTTCAGATGAGCAAGATAATGAATCTACAATATTTAAATTCCTAAGAACCATTCATCTTTCAGAATAAGATATTAATTGAAGTACCAACAAAGGTTAATGGATGTTTCAAATCAAGAAAACGAGAATTAACCAAGATATAGTCACTGTGCTCATGATAGGCATAGCCCTCTTGACAGGCGTAGCCATGATAGTGCTCTCAGCACTGAATGATTCATCATTTCTAGCAATTCTGGGAGTTTCTGTAGCCTTCTGGAGTATGCTGCTTCTCTTCTTCACTCCAACGAAACATGCGTTTCTCTCTTTGTTGAAGGCTTCTGCAAGTGCAAGCGGAACCAACATTGAACGCTCTCTAATAGAGTTTAATTTGGTTGAAAAGGGTGTATACTTGCCGCCCCAAAACCTTAGGAACTTCGAATCTAGTCTCGTGTTCGTACCTAAAACGCTTGGGACGGTTCTGCCTACATCTGGTGAAACAACTGATAAGTTGTTCAATGAGGAGAAAACCGGGTTGTTCTTCACTCCTCCTGGACTTGCTCTTTCCGTGATGTTTGAACATGAACTCGGCTTGTCTTTCAGAAAAATTTCTCTTCCTCAAATGCAGAGTGTGATCAAGAGATTATTCCACAACCTGAAATTTGCGGAAGATGTTCAAGTTCGAATCCAAGATAGAACCATAACCTTAGAAGTAACTGGCAGCATATTCAACACGCTTTGCCACGAAACCAGGAATAGTCAACCCCGAACGCACGCGCAAGTCGGATGCATTTTGGCGAGCGCTTTCGCATGCGCATTTGCCAAAGCCTCGGATAAGCCGATAACAATCCAAAAAGATACGTTAAACCCTGATACCAAAACCCTAATCATAGAGTACCGTATGGAAGAAGTGTAAATATGTTACTTCCCCCATTAACTTTACAAGATCTAAGCATACTGCTAGCTGTGAGCGCCATTCTTCTCCTTGTTACGGCTGAACTTGTACCTTATGTCTCTGGGGAAAAGACCTTAATCTCAGAAGTGAAGAAGCTTCGGAACTTGGCGATAGTGACGGGTGTACTGTTCTTGGTGACTATTGCCATAACGATATTCAACATAATCTAAACCTTCAGCCCTAGTAAGATTTTAGATAAAACTATTGCGACCAAATTGTGAGAAGTTTTATGATTCTGAAAAGCCCAATGGGTTTCTCGGAGGTCTTCCTGGACCGGAAGCATGAAAGCAACTGTTGCGGATTTTGTTAGGGAAACTTAAGTCGATATTCTTAAAGAGAGTTTCTAGGGTCTCGTGTTCATCTTGTCCCGCTAGGACTCACCTCCTATGTTTGGAGGTAACACAAAATACGAGACCCTCTTTTCAAAATAAGCTTTTCAATTTAGGGACCAGCCAGCGCGCTAGACAAATGGCATAGAAAGGGAAAGCCTCATTAGCTTCCCCATAACTACCCTTTTCTTATCATCAAAAATCCTAATGAATAGTTCGCGTCGCGCCATTCTACTCGAATTTTGATGCGACATCTCCAAGGACACTCACTGGCATTATTCTAAGCGTTCCCATTTTCATAATCGGTCGGAAGAAATCCACAATTTTCCCATAGTCGTTTGACTCGATTATGAAGAATAATACATGTTCCGGCGGTGCGATATAGCTGCCGATTACCTTAACCCCGCTCTTCTCGGCATGAGCCTTTGAAGCCACTATGCTGACTGTTTTCTTCACCAACTCCGGATTATCGCTTGGGCATAATTCCGGCGGATGCTCATGAGTCACCACAAATAGCATCGTTTTTCACCTCCCTTTCAATTCGTTATGCGCGTCTATGTCTGTATGATATTTCGAGTTAATAAAGCAGTAAAGAAGAAATTGCCTCAGAGTTTCTAGATGCGCGTGCTGTTCCTTTGATGGTTAAGGGTTGTTTTTTGGCTTGTTCAGATGATAAATCGATTTTGCGAAATACAGTGCGATTGGGTCTAAACGTTTGCTTATTGTGTTGTCCCGCTCCTTGGTTAAGTTGAACAAGTCCTGGAGGCGACAAAAGAGCTCAATTCTGGCTCCAAATTAAAATATAAGAATTAGGACCTTTTGGACAATTTTAGGGACAAGCCAGCGCGCTTATCTTTGCCTGAGCACATATAGCAGTAACAGGCATGCCTTCCAAATGGCGTCTAACTATCCACTTCCTAAGCTTGTCCCAATCCCGCTCAATTCTGGCACACTCTCCTCTAATATGGAGAGTGTTACCTATTTTCTATATGGAATAAGATATAAAAGCGTAGAAAAGGTTAAAAAACACTGGGAACGGGTGTCGTAAATGGACAATTAGCCCAATCTAAGTCAACAAGAAACATCAGAATGAAAAAACATGAAGAAACTACAAGTCCTAATAATCGCATTTCTAATTTCGTTATCAATCTGCGCACTCGCGAGTATGCAAGCTGTTAATGCTGCTTCTGCGACTGTTCCTGCTCCGACTTTGAGTCCTTCGGGTTCCACTACTGTGGGTACTCTCGTGTCGTTATCGGTTACTGTTTCCGGTGGCGGTGCTACTCCTACTGGGACTGCAACTTTTCAGGTGAAAATTGGCAGTGGCAGTTTTTCCACTATTGGTTCTGCGGTGTCTTTGAGTGGTGGTTCGGCTTCTACGACTTATACTCCTTTGACTGCTGCTAGTTACCAGTTCCAGGTGGTTTACAGTGGTGATAGTAACTATAATGGTCCTGTTACGGGTTCTGCGGCGTCTTTGACGGTGAATCAGGCTTCTGCTACGGTTGGTGCTGCGACGTTTACTCCTAGTAGCCCGATTACGTTGGGTGCTTCTGTTACGGTTTCAGCTACTGTTACTGGTCCTGGCGGAGTTACGGCTCCTACTGGTAATGTACAGTTCCAGGTTTCGATTAACAGTGGCTCCTATGTCAATTTTGGTTCTCTAGCTGCGTTATCCGGTGGTTCTGCTTCCATTTCGTACACTCCTCAGACTGCAACTACTTATAATTTCAAGGCTGTGTATCAAGGCGACAGCAACTATGTTTCTGGTACTACTGGTGGTTCTTCTTCAACTTTGACGGTGAATGCTGCTTCTGCGACTGTTCC
>PKYH01000115.1 GCA_003133625.1 Candidatus Bathyarchaeota archaeon
AAATCCTCGAAACTTACCCACTTATCGAGCCTTATGCCTACGTGAATATAGTTAAGGATTTAGACAGAGGAAACATCAAATACGTAGTTGAAGAACCCAAACTTACCATTGAAGATGAAGCCCACCTTAAGCGGCTAAAAGACATACTCAATCAAGTAATAACCATGAAACCATCAGATCTGAAATCAAAAGAAACTGCCGGAAAATACCTAATAGCTAAGAGTAGGGAAATTTTTAATGACTACGATTTCAAGATAGATGCAGCTACGCAAGGTAAACTGCTCTACTGCATCCTTAGAGATAATCTGGGTTTTGGAAAAATAGATGCCCTAATACATGACCCATTAATTGAGGACATTTCATGCGATGGAGTTAATATCCCAATCTTCGTTTGGCACCGCAAGTCCGAGTCTATTCCAACAAACATCCGTTTTGAAACCGAAGAGGAACTTGACTCGTTCGCTCTACGACTCGCCTATATGTGTGGCAGTCACGTATCTATAGCTCAACCGCTATTAGATGCTAGTTTGCCAGATGGCAGCAGACTCAACCTTACTTATGGTAAAGAAGTTACCCGCAAAGGATCTACTTTTACTATAAGAAAATTCAAGCTCGACCCACTCACAGTAACAGATTTAATCACTTTTGGCACTCTCTCGGCGGAGATGGCTGCTTTCTTCTGGTATGCAGTCGAAAACCGAGTATCCATCCTAGTGGCCGGCGGTATTGCTGCAGGCAAAACTACACTTTTAAACTGCCTAAGCATGTTCATAAAAGCTGACTTAAAAGTCGTATCAATTGAGGATACACCAGAAATAAATCTTCCCCACGAAAACTGGATTCCAGCAACCACCAGATCGCATTTTGGCATAGCCACAGATTCAGCTGACGTAACATTATTTGACCTGCTGAAAGCTTCTTTGAGGCAAAGACCCGACTACATCATCGTGGGTGAAATCAGAGGAGCAGAAGCCTACACGCTTTTCCAGGCAGTAAGCACTGGGCACCTTGGGATGTCAACTGTCCATGCTGAGTCAGTTGAATCAACGGTTTACCGTTTAGAATCACCACCAATGAATATTCCCAGAACTCTCATTGCAGGCATTGACATTATTTTGGTTCAAAAACGAGTGGAAATAAAGGGCAAACCCATGAGAAAGACGGTTGCAGCCTCAGAAATCGTTGGTTTAGATCCTCGTTCAGGAGAAATACTAACAAACGAAGTATACCGATGGAACGCGACTGAAGGCACATTTGACTATACTGGCAGAAGCTACATTCTTGAGAAAATTGCTGAAAAAACGGGCGTAAGCATTGAGCAAGCAGAGGAAGAGCTTAAAAACAGAAAAAAAGTAATAACTTGGATGGCTAAAAAGAACATCAGAAACTACAAGGACGTATCTAACATTATTCGCACGTATATGGAGAATCCGGCGCGCATACTTGCGGAGGCTTTAAAAGACGAATAGGCGGTTGTTGGCTCTCTTTCTTAGAGTGTCAAAGTTTGTTCCGTCATATTTCGTTACAGAATTTAAGAGTATGCAGGACAATCTATCTAAAGCCGCCGTTAAAATCACTTTCCAAGCTTACTTGGGCTTGATGGCTTTCTCCACGTTGTTAGCTGCAGTGTTAGGCTTTGGGGTTTCTCTTCTGATTCTTTCAATCAGTCTTGAATTTATACCTGCATTTGTATTTTCAATAATAGCAGCGATGATGGCAGGCATTGTCGTCTTTGGGTTTTGTTATGTTTATCCTGTTCTAACGATTTCTTCAAAGGTGAGAAAGATAGATTCGAATTTGCCCTTAACCGCCAATTTTATGGCTGTTTTAGCAAGTTCAGGCATGCCCCCAGAACGTATTTTCCGATCCTTAGCTAATGTCGGCGATGAATTTGGGGTGGGTGATGAAATGCGGCGTGCAATTGCTGATACCGAATTGATGGGTTTAGATTTAAACGATGCTTTAAAGCGGGCATCTGTAAGGTCCGCTTCAAGAAAGTTTGGTTCAATGCTAGATGGCATTGTGACTACTTCGCATATGGGTGGAGACTTGTCATCTTTTCTCAGAGATGAGTCTGAAAAGGCCAAGAAGCTACGGGTTACCTCCATGAAAAGTTTCCTAGATAGTCTAGCGGGCATGGCCGAGGTCTACGTCAGCTTCATGATAGCATTGCCCCTGGTCCTTGTTGTCATGCTCTCCGTAATGTCTTTCTTAGGTGGAGGAGTATCAATGTTCGGTGGCTTAGATCCTCAAGCAGTTTTGATGCTTATGACCTTCATAGTTACACCTGCGGGTGTAGGAATAATGTTGCTAATGGTCGATTCAATGACGCCTCCGAGGTAATAATATTGGGCAAAATAACAACTAAAAAGAAGCAATTAACTCTGGGACTTTCGGCACTTGTAGTTGTTGTAGCTGTAGCCCTTATTGCAGTCATATCATTCTCAGCTTTAACAACTTACCTCAACGAAATCTTTTTTGTTAGCATATTAGTAATATTAGTCCCTTCGGCTATTCTTGACTTACAACATCAAAGATGGATATCCTCAATAGAAAATCAGATGCCTCTTCTTGTCAGAGGAGTTGCGGAATCTCAGGAAACCGGGATGACCCTAATTAGAGCGTTAGAAAAAGTTGTCGATAACAAAATGGTCAGTGGCCCTCTTTCTAAAGAAGTGAAACAGTTGGTTATTGAAATGTCCTGGGGAACCTCTTTTGAAGATGCGCTTACCAATTTTAAAAATCGCATAAATTCACCTATTGTAAATCGGTTTTGTGTGCTGGTTTTGGAAGCAAGCCGATCTGGGGGTACAATCAAAAAAGTTTTTACGGCAACTGCCGGGTTTATGGAGGAGATGAAAGATATCGACAGAGAAACCGACGCCCAAATGAAACCTTACATAATCGTAATATACGCTGCTTTTGCAGTGTTCATAGTTACAGCAATTCTGCTTGTACGTTCATTTTTCGCGCCCATGGAGGGTTCTGAGCAAATCCTCAGCAATACGGCCATTGGAGGGGTCGGCGGTTTTAAAGATTTCTTCTATCAGGACATGCTGGTTTCTGCCTTAACAGGTGGATTGATGGCGGGAAAAATAGGGGAGCGCAGAGTGGCTAGCGGCATGAAGCATTCAATCTTGCTGGCGGTATTGGGATACCTGATATTCTTTGTTGGTATACCACCAAACTGGATGTGAAAAAATGAAAAGGCTATTTAAGAATAAGAAAGCGGTTTCGCCTGTAATTGCAACTGTCTTGATGATACTAATCACTATGGTAGGTATGACTTTGCTTTTTGCTTTTGTGTCTTCATACTCTGATAACTATAAAGCTGGAATTGGGAGTTCAGTTATGGAGTCTTTAACTGTTGAAGATATATGGCTAAGCCCAGGAGGAAGCTCAAGCTACAATTCCCAAGTTCAAATTTCAGTTTATAATGTTGGAAAAGTAGATTCCACAATAACTTCAGTATATGCAGACGGCTTGAAATTAACTGAAAATGATAAATTGAACTTAAACAAACCCATAGCTGTTGGTCAGCATCTAACTATTACTCTTAACTGGCACCAAAATTGGGTTCATGAGCGAGAATATACATTTAGAATTGCAACTCTGAGCGGTTCAAACTTCGACGTAACATATAGGGCGCCATAAAATGAGAGGTAAAGAAAGTTGATAAAACGATTATTGAAAAACAAAAAAGGAACTGCTGAAGTAATAGGGTCAGTAATGTTCATAGTAATACTGCTATTCTTCTTTACGAACGTTTATTTGTGGCATGATGCTGCAACCAAAGAAATGAACGACCTGTATGTTCAGAAGATAAACTCACCAATTACCGTATCAGTAATGTCCAGTCCTTACCAGTTGAATGTGACTAATAAAGGTGGAATGGATGCTAAACTTTCAATTCTATGGGTAGATGTGGAATCAGCTGCTGTTGGTAGCCCTGATAGTTTTCATGGTTACTTTAATCTTACACAACGGAATATTGTTGTCCTTGCCGGGTCAAGCATACAAGTTCCTTGGAGTAGTGATGGGACTTTGAATAGTGATGGTGAACGTTATAACCCTCAAACTGGTGACAATGTAAAGCTTAAAATGATTACTACTGTTGGAAACTCTGCTGCTTTCAGTTATCAATTAAGTTAGCAACTGTATAACGTGGTTTTTACTCTATTCTATAGACTTTGCGCTGGAAAGTGGAAAAAATTTTGGGTTTGCGTAGCCTGTCCAATATAGGTAACTACTATACGCTACTAATGCTTGCCCCGGAGCTAATGTAAAAAAACCCTATATTATCTACTTCAATCAGAATTTTTATATCAATCATTCTCCCCTAACTTTACGGCGAAATTAGATGCGTGAATTTTAGTTATGCTTCTTAAAGACGAAACCAGCGGCTACGTAGCCCTGGTCCCTGCTTTGCTTGGGTGCCATACTCAAGGTAATTCAATCGCCGCAAGTTATGGAAAACGTAAAAGAATCTTAGACTTGTAATTGGAGCCATTAACTGAACCTGAAAAGAAAGAACTATGTAGGCAAAAGTCGTAGGCATCAAAAGAGTGAAAGCACTTGCCTAAAATTCCATCCATAAACGCAAATAAGGTAATTAAGATTTTGGAAAAAGAAGGGTTCAAAGTTGTACGCCAAAAAGCTCACATATTATCATGATTAATAACAAAAAGAATAGAAAATATGTTTGTAATGGCGGCGTAGAAAAGAGGTTTAGTTTCCCCATTCCAAGTTACTGTTGAATGCTATCAGTGGAGTTCCGTGGTAGGGGAATTGGATGTCTACTTTTGTGTATGCGCCTGCTTGTAGAGATTCTATGTTGGCGGAGCTATCTATTCCCGTGGAGTTATCAGTTCGGGTTGCTGATACATGGAGTGCGCAGTTGTTTGCTGTGCTTGTCCCAACATTGCATATGTAACCAGTTACATGTAAGAAAGGCGCGCTTGGGTTTTTGCTCTATTATCGTTATATTGCATGCTAATGCCTGATGAGTTAGGGTGTTGGCAACGTGTCATTTGCTATTTGGGTTTGAAGATTGACTATTTGGTCGTTCAATGTTTGGATCTGGTTGTTTTTTGCGATTTATTTCTGAAAAATAGGTTATTAAAGAGAAATTTAGGTCCACTAAAGTTGCTACGCAGAGTATGGCGGGGGCTATTGCCACTTTTCTGTTTACCAATTTGGTGGTTTGGGTCATAGGAATAGTCTTTTTATTCTATTGTTACTTTGTTAAACATAAGTATTTTTCGTATAATTTGTGGGTCTGTTGAATGTTTAAATGGTTTTGTTTTCGGTAAATTATTTTACATGCACTTTCATGGGTCTATTAGCGTTTATCCCGTTAACTATCCATTCGCCAAGCGCCAAATCTGGAAGAGAACCGTTTGCAGTTGATACCATGTTTACAAGGTATTCTATGTCTTCTTTGTTGGTTGTTTTTCCGATTATTTGGTTTCCCATCTGAGAGAGTATCTTGCCTCCAAGGTCAGTTGGGTGGGTGGTTGTGAGGCAAACAAACATGCCTATTTTTCTCCCTTCAGCAATCACTTGGTCTAGTGTTTCTCCTTTAAGGTTTTCAGCTTCTTCGATTATTAGGAATAGAGGCTTGATTTTTTCTTCTAATCTTAGTTTCAATAGCAGTTGTAGGGAGTCGATGTAAAAAGACCGTTTTTCTTGGAGTGTTAATCCATGGGCGTTTAGGATGGTTACTTGGCCCTTCTTTATTTCTTTAGCCAGGGTGTCTTTATCCATTTTCGCGTTGAGTTCAGTAGTTTTTGCGATAGTGTTTAAGGCGTTTGAGTATTCGTTGTATGGGTCAAAGAGGATTATTTGTGCCGAAGTTTTGCCAGACATTTCTTGAATTAATATTTTGGCGGTGTGTGTTTTTCCGGCTCCAGCAACGGATGTGATGATCGTGTGTTTTGATATGAAATCTTGTATGTCAATGAAGCACTTAACTTCAGAATTGTTTCCAGATTCTTCTGCTGATGAACCTTCGAATGTTCCTATTTGGATAGGCGTTTTGAAGACTTCCCCCTTTGCGTTTCTGTTTAATATGTCTTCAAGAAAATTTTTTAATGGTACATAGACGCGGCAGCCAGGATTAGGGGGGACTAAAACTTTGCCCATTGGCCTAGTTTCATTTCTTAGATCAATGTATCCGACTATCTCGGCGGTTGCCAGCATTTTCCCCATTTTATCGCCAATAGTTGAACCCGCAACTTCTTCATAGCTGGTTATATCCGTTATAACCGCCAAGACCTGGCATGCTTCACCAAAAAGTGGGTGGTCAACAAGGACATAGTCATGTTTTTCTACGCTGGCCCGGTTCTTTGGGGGACTAACCAGAAAACAAAATTGCCCCGTATGAGTATCGTTGGATACTAGTCCAAAATGTTCCCTTATGCGAACGTTTGATAGATCCATTAACCTAACCTCTAAATTGGCTTCTTTATTTAGAGCGCTAAGGATTTTAATTTATCGGAGTACAAATTCAGGAATTATTTTGCTTGGAATATATCTAGGTCTTAATGGGCTAATCTTATGCCTCTGCAAAAAATATAGAACAATAATCCATGATTTTTATATACAACGTCTTCCTACTTAGCAGTTAAGAGACAAAATAGTTGATAAAATTAAAATTGAGAAGGAAAAAACAATTGACAAGAATTAGCAATGTACGAAAAACTACTAAATTCAAACGTTCAATTAAAGCTATTTCTCCCGTAATTGCAACGCTACTGATGATTGCAATTGCAGTTGTCGCCTCGCTTGTAGTCTACGCTTGGGTAACAGGCTACATAGGCGGCACCACATCCACCGCTGGAAAAGCCATACAAATCCAAAGCTTTGCTTCCCAAGGCAGTCTCGCAGACCCTAAAACTGGTCCTTTAGTTGTCTATGTGCAGAACGTGGGTCAAGCTGCAGTGAATCTTAAGCAAGACGGCAGCGTATACGTCAACGGTGACTTGAAGAATATACTTCATAGTCCCGCAAGCTCCCCCCTCCTCACCACTGGGCAACTCATACTAGTTGATCAAGGTCAAACCGTAGAACTTGTAATAGATTACTCCTACACAGCTGGCACTCACGTGGGTATCAAAATAGTGACAACCGACGGCACATTCATGACAACAACGGGCACAGGCTCAAGCTCCTCAGGCGGATCAGGCAATCCAACTCAGTATTCGATTGTTGTGACTCAGTCTGCTCATGGTGCGATTGCTCCTGCTGGAACGACTAGTTATGCTGCTGGTTCTACTCCGAGTTTCACGATTACTCCGGATGTTGGTTATCACATTGCGAGTGTAACGACTAATGCTGGTGCGCAGGCTCTTACTTCGCCTTATGTGTTTCCAGCTCTTTCTGCTGATAGCACTTTAACTGCTACCTTTGCGGCAGACACAGTTCAGCATCAGGTGACTTTTGCGTTGGGCAATTTAGGCGCTGGCGCTACAGGTACTATTCTTACTGTGGGGACAACAACTTACACGACACTTCCGCAAACAGTCTGGGTTAACGACGGAACAATATATTCATACACTGGAACAGTTCCAGCGGGCACAGGCAAACAATACGTCTTAACGGGAACTGCAGGTTTAGCTTCACCTATCGTTGCAGCTGGAACAGCCACACCTACCTACAAGACACAATGCTATCTAACAGTCACATCACCTGTAAGTAGCCCAACTGGACAAGGATGGTATGACGCAGGTGTTACAGCAACTTCAACGGCTACAGCATTTACACAAACGATTTCCAACCCATCAGATATAGCCTACAGTCCAGCAGGCTACACCGGAACAGGAAGTGCGCCCACAAGCAGTTCAGGCAGTACCGTAAGCTTTACCATCAACGCACCTTCAACACTCACTTGGAAATGGACTGGTGTTATGACACTTTATCCAAATGGAGCAACTTCAACTACAGGTCTGGATATTACTTCATCAACATATACCAACAACTGGCAATGCGTTTCAGATACAACAGCGGCAGACGGCACTAACTATGTATACCGCTCTTCGAGTTCCAGTGAAACAGACTATTATACTCTGCCAAGTTCTGGAATAACATCAGGCACTATAAGTAGCGTTTCAGTCGGAATAACAGCCCAGCGTGCTGGATCAAATAATGCTTATGCTACGACACTTCTTAGAATTGGAACTGGAAGTGACCTCACGGGAACAACCCCGACAAAGACTTTGACAACTTCATGGGCAGACTATTCTACAGCATATTCAAGAAGTTGGACATGGACTGAAATCAACACTCTACAAGCTGGCATAACATTGGTTCGCGACTCCGGCGGATCCGGTACTAGAGAAGCTCGGTGCACATTGACTTGGGTAAGTGTGAATTTCAGTATATAACCACCCATACAACACTCCCAACCCTATTACCCCTTTTCTTTATTTTTTATGCCGTTTTTTAACTTAAACAAACTTTGGTCTATTTGGCTCAACCTACAGGAAAGATGGTTACTCACGATTAGCTGCTTTTCGAACAAGAAAGACCCAGTGACAAACCCCCACATCAATCTGGAACATAGAAACCCAGATTGAAAAGCGTTTCATAGAAGGGACGGCAGTGCAGGTACTCTCTTAATGGCTTCTCCTTTCAATCGCTGTATTCTCCTCCAGGGTATTGTCTCCTAAGTGTTACTGATGGTTTAGTTTAATTTAGATACGTTCTTCTGGTTTTTTCTGTTGTTCGCTGTTAGTTTCCTAACTGACGTTTTCCGTTTTTATTTGGTGTATCAAAGAGTAAAACTGCTGGCATGTTTTGTTTTCCCATTCTTAACAAACAAAAAGTTAAATGTCAAAGGCATTACAAAATCTGCAGTTGATTTTAGCGGCCAAACCTTAAGATCCGGGTAACCACCAACAACATGATCTAAATCTATAGTCACATAAATCTGGTGCCGCTGGTACACTCGCTGCTTTAACAACTTGTCGTATTAAGCTTTCTTTTTCTGCACTTTTGCCTCTAACTCCGCTTCCCCTAATCATGCAACCGACTTCTCAAGAAATCTTCGTAATGGCGACTCATACGCTCATAGTAAGGATTGAGCTTCTTTAAATCAAGCTTAGCCGTTTTCTCACAAATTCCAAGTTTTTGAGCAATTTGCGCAATAGTTAAGCACTCTTCCTCACGCAGCTTCAAAACCTGCACTCTACGATTGTGCTCCTCCCAATATTGCCCTTCTATTTTCTCTTAGTTTTCGACCTAGCAGATAATCATGTTGTTTTATCGCTTAAAGACGCCTAAAACCTTCACAACTTCTGAACAAAAGTTGCCCATTCCTGACCCCTTTCAAGAAACCGGGGATTTTCGGGGCAAATCCTTGATAGCCCACCCCCCTAAAATTGAAAGATCTCTTCAAAACCGCTACAATACTATGGCTCATGATAGGGGATATTTTCACGATAAGTCAATGTGGTTTTTTATGAAAATTCGCTTTTTAAAAACAAAACAGGTAAGTAGGAAAAACCATACAACTCAAAATTTCACAAACAGGGAGGGTCTTTGTTAATAAAATTACCTTCGAAGCTTTAATCTTGGATTAAGCGCAAGGTTGCTGCCTAAACTTATGATTTTGAA
>PKYH01000171.1 GCA_003133625.1 Candidatus Bathyarchaeota archaeon
GAACCAACTCATTTATGGACCTATGGGATATGGCCGTAAAGGGTGAGAACGACTTTGTTCCTATGTTCTTTGCGTGGCATGACTACCCTCTCTATCAAATGCCTGTTACTGATGAGCAAAGAAAAGGCATAGAGAAAGATATAGAAGTTTCAAGGACTCATAAGAAGGATTGCAAATGCGGTTTTTGCTATGAGAAGAACATCACTGATTTATATAGCTTAACTGCTGAACAAATATCGTGGTATAGATGGAAGTTAAGGAACGACTGTAATAACGATACAGACCTTATGAAACAGGAAAATCCTTCGTTCGCAGAAGAATCTTTCCTTTCTACAGGCCGCCCAGTGTTCGCGAATGAACTCATAAGAATTCGGATCAACCAACTTAAAAAGGAATACAAAGAGCATCCACCGAAAGTTGGACGCTTTTCTTTTGAGTGGGTAGATGGTGAAACGCAAGATCAGATTAAAAATGATTCTATTCATTGGATAGATGATCCTAGCGGAACAATTACAATTTATGAAGATGTTAAAGAAGGTTACTTTTATTGTGCGGGTGGAGACACAAAAGGAATTGGGAAAGATTACTATGCTGCCAGTCTGATAAATAATATTACTGGATTTCGTTCAGCTTCGCTTCATATGCAGTCTACCAACTCAAAGCCATACACTTATCAAATGTATTGCTTAGGAAGGCATTATAACGATGCACTTCTCGGAATTGAAGTCAATTTTAACTCAAGTCCTATTGAAGAACTTGAACGGTTAAGATATCCAAAGCAATATATGAGGGAATCATACGATAAGATTTCCAGAGAGATCCAAAAGCGTTTTGGGTTTAAGACTGATGGAAATTCACGTCCTATTATCCTAGACAAAGAGATATTTTTAATTGAGAATCACATTGAACTCTTTACGGATATTACAATGCTGAACGAATGTTTAACTTTTGTGTACGACAAGGATAATCGTCCTGACGCTCAAAGTGGTAAACATGACGACTTGCTTATAAGCGATTGTATTGCAAATGAAATAAGGCCCCAACAACGCATGTTTGTAGGAAAGGAAGAAACCCATGATTACTCAAAACTTCCTGACGACATAATTGAAGACCTCGAAAATGCTAGAAGTCCTGAAGCAAGGGCACACATACTTAAATCCATTGGGAGATAAAAGGAGACAACCTAATGCAAGAGTTTCGATGCACAAAATGCGGTAAACTGCTGGCTAATATTTTCAACTCTGATGCGATAGCGGTTATGGTGGAAAGAGAGGCTATAGAGCAAGTTGAACTTCACCACAATAGTAACCATATAAAACGCATTGAAATTAAATGTCCACGTTGCCGAAACCTGAATGAGATTACGGTATAATAATAAGAACTCCAAGGAGGGTCAATGATGAGGGAAATGTCAGAGGGCGAAAAATTATACTGGCAAGGAGAAAAGTAATCCAAGAACAGAATAAGACAGGAGTATGGTATTCTTGGATTACTAAAAGCAAGGTTCCTGAAGGGTAATGATTTTTCATGGGAATATATAGAAGAAGAAATGAGATTGGAAAAGATAAAAAGCATTTATAAAACCAAATAACACTAGAGGCTCATTTGAAGCCCATCAACTACTTAATGTAGCTGGTGGGCTATTTTTATTGCCATTTTTTAAGGAGGCGACAACCTTGTTAGATAAATTAAAAAAGCTAGGGGGTGATCTCATTAGTAAAGTTAAAGATGCAGTTAAAACATCAAAAGAACAGGAAGCACAAAACAAAGACCTCAAGAAATGGCAGGATAGGCTCGCCTTAGCACAAACCAACATCAACCAAACAATCCGTGATGAGCGCGAAATGATCTACTTAGGTACAGGAAATGTCGATGCCAATATTAACCAGTCTAAGACACAGAATGGACCTAGGAAAAAAGCCAACAATGTAGTCAACCTAGTCCTAGAATTCATCGAAACAAATGTTGACTCCACAATCCCTCTCCCCTCAGTCAAAACAAAACTCCCTGGCTATGGATTTCAAGCAGATATGATCGAAAACTCACTAACCTCTGACATAACAGAACTTGGCATAACAGCAATCAATGATGTCAATGAGCGTGTAACGCCAGTGCAAGGCTACAGCGCAATGTTGGTGGGTTGGGATCCAGACTTTAAACATCATCTATACAGAGGCGAACTAACGATTGAATCAGTCCATCCTAAACGCATTATCCCACAACCTGGAGTTTATGAACTGGAAAAGATGGACTACTTCTTTATTTTATCCAGCGTCACAAAGATATTCATCAAAAAGCGCTATGATGTTGACCTAGAAAATGAAGGAGAGCAATTCCCTGGAATTGACTATCTCAACAGCAATATGTCTCAGCCACATAACCCCGATAAAGTGACAGAAATTGTCTGTTGGTACAAGAATGATGATGGAGATGTGAGCAAGTTTGTTTGGTGTGAGAATGAGATACTTGAGGATCTTCCAAACTTTTACGCACGCAGAGTTGACGGAAAGATTTCATCAGAAGAAACTCTCACAACCGAAGTAACCCTCGCAAGCCAAGAAGTTCTCCCTGTAGGTACAAAAGTCCCTTACTTCACTCCAACTCGCTACCCTCTCATCATCAGAGAAAACATCCCACTCAACTTCGCCTTCGGCGGTCAATCAGATGTCGATGTAATCCGTGACCAGCAAGATGCTCATAAGAAGGTAGTTTCAATTATCGAGGAGAAGATTCTGCGTGGTACTGCCATAGTTACCGCCCTAGACGATCACAGATTTAACTTATCGAATGAGCTTTATCCAATTGTTAGAGGTTCATTACCCCAACTTCAAGCACTTGGAGTAAAGACATTACAGGCTGATATCTCAAGCGACATGGCGTTTGCTAATCAACAATACAAAGCGGCACAATCCACCCTTGGCATAACTCCCAGCTTCCAAGGCAAAGCAGACCCTACAGCCACAAGCGGAATAGCAAAACAAATCCAAGTACAGCAATCAAGTGGCAGACTTCGCTCAAAGGAATCCAATAAATACGCTGCCTACAAAGAACTCTATGAAATCATGTTCGAGTTTAAATTAGCCTTCTATGATGAATTGCGTCCCTTCGTCACAAAAGATCAGAATGGGCAAGACTCATATGGCGACTTCAATAAATACGCTTTCTTAGTCAGAGACAAAGCAGGAGAACTTTATTACAATACAGACTTTATCTTCCATGCAGACGCAGGAGCAGGATTGCCAAGAGATAAGATGTGGCTATTCAATCAGGCTAATGAAATGCTCAAGTATCATGCATACGCCCCAAATCCTGAGTCAGTGGCGTTCTGGACTCAAATGGTAGCGCAGAAATATCCTAATGCCAAGGCCATTCTCGACACAATCAATAAGCAAATTGAGAACATGGCAAAATCCCCTGTAGACTTACCAAAAATAGCTGTGGCATACAAAGATATGATGCCCGAAGCTCAGTCCCAATTATTAGCCAAGATTGGTATTCAAACACAAGGAGGGCAGCCATTGTTAGGAGGGGGACAAGCACCAACTCAACAACCGCAACAAACTTCACCACAAGCCCCACAACAGCCTGTAACACCACAGCAACCACAAACACAGGTTGACCCACAGCAACAAGTTATACAAGTCGTACAGGAAGCTATGGCTAATATGACAGATGAGGAACGGCAAGCGTTTAAAAATGCTCCCGATGACGTCAAGATGCAGATTATTCAAGAAATGATGGCGAAGCAACAAGGAGGACAGTAATGGCAAACAGCAAATGGATACAGGGTGCAGATATTAAAAAAGGCGCACTGACAACTAAGGCTAAAAAGGCTGGTGGAATAAAAAAGGGTGGAGGGATTAAGGAAAGTTTTCTTGCCAAAGCAGAAAAATCCCCAAATCCTACCACTCGTAAGCAGGCAGTTTTAGCGGAAACATTTAAGAAGATGAAAGGCGGAAAAAAATAATGGCACAATCAGCAAAACAAAAATCAGCTTTCACGGCAATGTTGGCAGGCAAAAAGGGTAAATCAACTAAACAAGTAGACCCAACAAAGCCATTTCCTGCACCAAAGGCTAAGGGTACTGCTCCTACTCTGAAAGGCAAGAAACCTGCTCTTAAGATTGACATCATGTTAGCGAAGGCAATGCCTGGGATTTCTATGCCACCTAAAAAGGGCGTAATGCCAATGGCTAAGAAATCAGCACCTAAGACATCTAAAAAAGGTAGTGGAAAGAAACCCCGCTAAATAACGTCAACTGATGAGCTGAAAAGCTCTTATTTTTATACCTATTTCAACTAAGGGAGGTGAAAACAATGGCTAACGGATCTAACAACCAAGATGCTAACTTAAAAATCCCTCAAAACAGTGCAGGGTATGTAAAAGCAACGAACATCAACAAATCAAATTCCAAGCCAATCAAATCTGTAGGCAAAGACCTTCGTAGCGGTAAATAAGGTAGCAATTCAAGCTATCTTTTCCTTTGCCTAATTTGGGGCAATGGCTCATCTTCAAATAGATGCAATACGTTGGCGAACGGATACGCAAAAGGAGTACACATAATGTTTAAGTTTAGCAATTTTCGTCCATTAATGGATATGGATGGTGACGTAGGTGGTGGGGAATCCGTCACAACCACAGAGACAACATCAACAGAAACCCCGACAGAATCAACTGTAGAAGCAACCACAGAAGCGTCTACTACAGATACCCCATCAGCAGAGCCAACCGAAGGCGTAACGGAAGCTGTAAAAAGCGAGACTGAGCCCGCCGCCCAGCCAAAGCAAACTGCTGAACAAGATCGTTTCTTTGCTGATAACAGGCGCAAGTTAGAGGCGGCAGAGAAACGAGCCAACGATGCCGAAGCACAACGCACATCAGACAGAGAGATTGCCAAGAAGTATGGGCAGTATGGTGTCTACTCGGATGCTGATGTCGCGGAGAAGTACGGTAAGTCTAATGGCATAAACACCATAGCAGAGCTTGAGACAGCCTTGAGGAACGAGGAATACACAAAGGCTGGCATTGACCCTGAGATGATCAACAAGCTCATTAACGAGCATCCAGCCATTAAGGAAGCCAGAGAAGCCAAGGAAGCTAATCAAAAGTCACAGCAGGACAGATTTCTTGTAGATTCCTTTAGCGAGTTGACGAAGGAATTCCCTAGTATGGCGAAAGCAGAAGATGTCCCTGCTGATGTGTGGAGAAAGTGGAATAACGGTAGTTCTGGTATTACTCTTGCTGATGCTTATGCCCTTGTGAACAGGAAAGAGATTACTGCTAAACAGGCAGAGTCTACTAAGCAAGCTACGCTGAACAGTATTCAAGGGAAAGGGCATTTACAGGGGAATGGTAAGGGTGTCGAAGGGGATACGGTGAGAGTACCGGATGATGTCATGGAGATGTACAAACGATTTAATCCAAAACAGACCACAGAACAAATTAAGGCTCACTATAAAGCGAGTCAAAAATAAGGAGTGATATTAAATGTTTCAACGTATTTCGAGTCTTGGCGGTGACGTACAACCGTTTGAGAGTGGTTATCTTTTGACTGATGGTGAAGGTTCAACCCGTGGTGAAGCCTTAGTTCAAACAAATGGTCGATTGACCAAATGTGGTGCTACTGCAACCCCGGAGTTTATCGCTGAACGCACTCAAGTATTGGAGGCTACGAGTACTAAACCATTGCCCGTTACTAGGATTACGGAAGAAGATGAGTATTCCGTTAATGCTACCGCTACTGTTGCAAGTACTCTGGTGGGAGCTAAAGTAACTCTCGATGCTACAGGATTGTTAGTTACTGCTACAACTGCAAGCGGAGTGTTTGAAATTTCTTATACAGACGGAGTGACCAGTGGTGGAGTGACTAGAGGTTATTTCCGCAGATAAACCAATATTGACCTAACAGGACCTTCGTTGAGGGTCCTTTTTCTATGAACAAATTTAAGGAGTGAAGAAAGATGATTTTTTCTAAAGCAAGTGGAGTCAATGATAGCGTGTTCGGGAAGTCACAAGAGCCAATAAAAATGATGCTCGAACAGCAAGAGGAAGCCTTCCAAAAGATGAGTATCATCGACAAGGTATTCTTCAAAGACGAAACGAAAGATTTCGCCGCTAAATATACGATTGAGACAAGTTTAGGGCAATTCCAGCCAGTAGGTGAGAACGGGAAGTATC
>PKYH01000175.1 GCA_003133625.1 Candidatus Bathyarchaeota archaeon
TTTCACCTCCATATTCTTAAACGAGCGAACTTAAAGAAAAAACATGATTACCTCCCGTTTATTCCTCTCCATGCTCTTTCCCTTCCCGAACAAGCTTGCGAACCTTTTGTCCGCCTTTTCTGCCTATTTCGCTATAAAATTCTGGGCCATGAGTCTCCGCTGTTTTTTCACCACCCAAACGCCCAGCCTCTTCCACAGTCATCTTTCCTTTACTTTTCTCTTCACTCACGCATATCACCTCCATAAGAGGGTTAACAGCCGCTTTCTCAATTTCCCAATTTTCTAGCCCGAAACATAACTTTTAAACATATGTGGCTGTCTTAACACAGTAACAACGGGGAAAAAAGCCTTTTTTAGTCCAAAATGAAATCTATGCTATGAATAAATTTAAAAAACTTTAAACGTGGAAAACGAGCTTTCCAAATCCAAAATAAGATGAATATCAGTTTTATCTACTCCTCTTCGTGCTCTTTTCCTTCTTGGATGAGCTTACGGACTCTTTGCCCACCTTTCGGTCCACCTATCTTTCCACCCTTGCGACCTATTTCACTATAGAATTCTTCGCCATGGGTTTCGGAGGTTTTTAGCCCGCCTCTCCTCCCTGCTTCAGCAACAGTCATTTTACCTTTTTTTTCTTCTCTTGACAATGCCTTTCACCTCCATTAAAAACAAACTATACATTTGATATCTAAAGAATCAGAAAATTAACAAGTAGTTACAAAAATAGTTGATAAAAAGACCTGTTATTCTTCCTCATGTTCTTTGCCTGCTTGGATTAGTTTTCGGACCCTTTGTCCACCTCTATGTCCTGCTTCTTCCAAGCTTGTTTTTCCTCTTGCTTCTAGTGAGCCTTCATGCTGCTTGGCTCGCTCAGAACCGCCTTTGCTTCCTATTTCGCTGTAAAATTCTGGGCCTCGCTCTTGAGAAACTTTTTCGCCGCCTTTGTGACCTATTTCCTCATAAAATTCTCGTCCATGAGTTTGAGCAGTTTTTTCTCCGCCTTTCCTTCCTGCTTCAGCAACAGTCATCTTGCCCTTTCTACTTTCTTCTTCACGCATACTCAAAAAATTGTCACCTCCTATTAAACTATGGAAAAGTTACCAATAGTAGAGCCGAATAACCGCTCATAAACTTATGTGGTTGTGGCATAACTGTAACATGCTAACTAAGCATCATAAAATATTCTGGGAAATGAATAAATAAACAAAAAACAGCTTACACTATGAACTTCCAAATGATAATTTAAATTATAAGTTAATTTAAATATCTCCGACGGGTCAACTTAATAATCATTGGGTAACCTTAATGAAATTGCTTCTCATCAACCCGCCTCAAACATTTTATCCAGGCTCAGAACAGCCCGCAGGCAACCTGCCCATAGGCTTAATGTACATAGCGGCGGTGCTTGAAAGAGCAGGGTACAAAACGGAAATTTTAGACGCTTTTATGACTGATTACTCATTCCAGAAAAACGGCGAAACCATAAACGTTGGCATGCCGTTTGAGCAGATAAAGCAGGAAATTTGCAGGCGAAAGCCAGACTTAGTTGGTATAGCAGGACCATTCACTTGCCAAATAGAAAATTCAGTTAAAATAAGCAACTTAACCAAGCAAGTTGACCCAGGCATTTTAACAGTTGTAGGCGGTCCACACGTCACTACGGTGCCAAAAGGATTCCTTGAAGAGGCAAAAAACGTTGACATCGCTGTAACAGGCGAAGGGGAAAACACTATGCTTGATATAGCTCAGTATTTTGAAGGCAAAAAGCAGTTAAGCGAAATTCTTGGTCTCGCCTACCGCAAAGATGGAGAAGTCACGGTAAATTCTCCGAGGCCTTTCGTTAAAAACTTGGATGAGCTTCCCTACCCAGCCTACGACCTAGTGAATATGGAGCAGTACCTAAGCCCCAAAAAGATAGGTTACCGCAGCTTCAAGAACAGGGCGATATCAATGATTACCAGCAGGGGCTGCCCCTTTAACTGCTGCTTCTGTTCGGTTCATTTGCATATGGGCAGGGAGTTTAGGGCGCACTCTGCAAGTTACGTGTTAAATCACATTCAATACGTTGTGGAAAAGTTTAATGTTAAGAACATTTTCTTTGAAGATGACAACTTAACGCTTGATCTTGCAAGATTCGAAGCCATCTGCGACGGTTTAATCACGAAAAAAATCAGTATTGGTTGGGAAACACCAAACGGCGTCAGAGCAGACTGCTTAAATTTGAACCTGCTTAAAAAAATGAAAGAGTCGGGTTGCCAAAGCGTCTTTTTCGGAGTAGAATCAGGCGACCAACAAATCTTAGACAACGTGATCTGTAAGAGCCTTGACTTAAACCGAGTAGTGGACGTTGTGAAAATCTGCAGAGACATCGGATTGAAAACTGGCGCTTTCTACATTATCGGTTTTCCAGGCGAAAAGAAAGAGAATATGCAGAAAACCGTTGATTTTGCTCTAAGGCTCAAACGTGATTTTGATGTTGGCATGCACTTGTTCTTTGCAACGCCATCGTTTGGCACCAGACTGTATGATGAGTGCAAGGCTAAAGGTTACATTCAGGAAAATTTGACATGGAACTCCTTTGCCGAGGCTCGCCAGCCAAAAGGCATGCCGTTGATTTCAACCGAAGACTTCACCCCCGAAGAAGTGAAAGAGATAGCTGCTAAGGCGCTTCAAGAGTACAAGAAATTATCCTTACTAAATCACATCAAGAATCCACGGAAAGCGTTAAAGACAGCGTTTGACCAGCCGCAACTCATTTTGAAATACGTCAAAAACTTGTTTAGGTAGAAATTACCGTTATGTTTTGACGAAAGTCGAATCATTGTTATCACTAAGCTATCAAGCGTACAGGCGTAGAACAAGAGACCAACAACACTTATATTGATACATGAGACAAACTATACACGATGATTTGCAGAATGAAAAGACATGAAGCAGTCACTTGTTTAAAAGAAATCACTAGTACTTGTACAAACATGTCGCCGGATTCCATTACTTTGTTTAATTCAAGACCAGATGACCGAGACTCAACAGGGTATCAAGTACACATTAAAACAGTCCTAGATAATGAAACTAAACAGCGGTTACAAAACATTGCTGAAAAACACAGCTTAGCACTAAGAGAAGAAAAAGGAAAAGTGATTATCTACCAACCTAAAGTGGT
This sequence comes from Candidatus Bathyarchaeota archaeon, assembly GCA_003133625.1. GTDB lineage: Archaea > Thermoproteota > Bathyarchaeia > Bathyarchaeales > Bathycorpusculaceae > Bathycorpusculum. Next base: position 3,164 of record PKYH01000175.1, read on the forward strand.
AACTGAAACAACTTAATATGCTATTTTGAAGTTGGCACCGCACTTATCACAAGTGTAAACTGCTATGCAAAAGAAATCGTTTTCTATCTTCCTATCTGGTTTGGTGAGGTTTTTTCCGCAGTTTTGACAGCTAACCATGCGAGCAACACTTGCAAGAGAGTTTGCCATAAGTTAGCGGAAGCATTATAAGAATACTTGTTGTCTCACTCAAACTACCACAACTATGCCATTGATGGATTACAAAGCAAAAAGACGGGCCCGCTGGGATTTGAACCCAGGATTTTCGGCTAACTCCCACTCTAAGAAGCGTCCGGAGGCCGACGCCTTAATCCGTACTAGACTACGGGCCCACAGTTTACAAACCAAACATTCCCTATTAATTTAAAGCTAACCTTGTTATTCTTGGATTAATTCTTCGTCTATCCACCAAGCCTTCTTCTTCCCAGATTTTTCGCCCGCATAATACTCAATTATTGGTTTTCCAACTTGTTTTTTGGATGTTTTCTGGATTTTTCTAAGCCTGTTAAGTATGAGCCACCTGTTGGTTTTAACGTAAGCCGCCAATTCAGGCGTAGTTGCGCTTTTGTAATGAAGTAGGTACTCCATTATTTTATGGTCCACTTCATCGATGCAGAACGAATGCGGATTAATCTCTCCATGCTGAAAAGTGAGCAATTCCAGATCGGCGAGGTATTTTCTGATTTGCCCGAACTCCTGCTCGATTTTGCCCATTCTCTCTTCCAAGGCTAAAAGTTTATCTGCCTTAGGCGTTTTCTGCAGTTTCTCGCTTATAGCTTCCCTGATAAAGTTGCTTCTATCACCTTCAGGAATGCGTAGCGCCATTTCTTGGTAGACTTCTTCAGGTATTTTCACTGAAATTATTCTAACTTCACTCAATGCAGGCTCCTCAGCAGTGTCATATCTTACCTTTGTCTATTTCATTTTTTCCATAACCTAAAACCTGAATTTATGAAAAACTTAAATGCATTGCTTCCCTCGCTACGCTGCAGGACAAGACCTTCTGAAAGACGCGTTCAGCGGCAACGTCCGTGGAATGGGCCCCGGCGTAGCAGAAATGGAAATTGAAGAACGCACTTCAGACCCGATTGTGGTTTTCGCCGCTGATAAAACTTCTGCTGGCTCATTCAATTATCCGTTGTTTCGGATATTTGCTGATCCAATGAATACTGCCGGGTTAGTTATTGACCCGAATATGCTTTGCGGCTTCAAATTCGAAATAATAGATACATTGGAGAATAAATCTGCAGTTCTTCAATGTCCCAGTGAAATGTACGAGATGCTCGCGTTAATCGGAACTGTCGGACGCTATGCCATCTCTCGAGTTTGGCGAGCAAGTGACGATTTAATCTGTGCTTCAAGTAGCGTATCTAAGCTATCGTTGATTGCTGGTAAATATGTTGGAAAAGATGACCCTGTCATGATTGCCCGTGCCCAACATGGACTTCCTGCAGTTGGAGAAATTTTGGCGCCTTTTATGCACAGCTATTTTGTTCAGGGCTGGATGCGCGGAAGCCATTGGGGTCCACTTATGCCAGTTGGATTAAAAGCGTCTAAATGTACTGTTTTTGATGGGCCACCACGGATTGTTGCTTTAGGTTTCCAGATTGCGAACGGTAAAATCTCAAGTGACGATGAAGGAAAACCGCTTGTCGCTGACTTATTTGATGATCCTGCGTTCTCTATGGCAAGACATGAAACAATACAAAACGGTAGCACATTAAGACGGATGGGCGAGTTTGAACCAGCACGGTTAAGCGCTGAAGAAATGGAGTACACGACAATTCAGCAAGTTCTCCAGAAACTGAAGAAACGCTTTACACCGCTAGATCAAAGCTAAAACTACTCAGTGTAAACTGGCTGACCTGCCAATTTAGCTAACATTACATACCGTAGTTCAACAATTTCACGCAATTGCTTGCGCAGGTCCTCTCCAACCAAATTTCTTTGTTTTAACAATGCAACTTTTTTAACCAATTCCACGTCGCCGAGTCCATTAAACCACGCTTCAAAATCACCGCGTTTTGTATGGAATTCTATTGATGCAATGTCGGCTCTTTCGAGTTTGTTTGCAAAGTCGCGAAGGTTATGGGCATGCAGGTTTAGAGGTTTTCCCACATCGCCGTAGAAGTGGAATGCTTTATCATGCGACGCGTAGGCTAATATTGCTGTGGCTTTTTCTTTGCTGGTTTCCGGTATGCCGAGGGCTTCTTTTCCTTTCTCAGTTATAACGTATTGTCCTTTTTCAGGTGAGCTTACGTATCCCATGCGAACGAGCCCTAAGATGTGCATCATGACTGGCTTGAACTCTTTTTTGGTTTCCTTGGCGATTTCCATGGCTTTCAATGGTTTTTCGTGTAGCAGTGTGGTTTCTAGTATTTCTTGTTTGATAGGTGATAAACTCATTTGCGGGCACCTTGCCTGTTAGTGCTATGTAGAACAGTCTAATCAAACTTTTCCCTTAGCTTTTGTTGTGACAAATGTTTTTTGGGGTTTCAGGTTGCTGGCGCCGATAAGTAAAGCTTTAGTATGAGGTTCCTTATGCTAAGATGATAAAATGGTGACTGTTTAGGATGAAAATTGCTGTTTTTGTTTATGAGTATCCGCCTAAAATTGTTGGTGGATTAGGAACTTACGCCGCCGAGATAACACGAAAGTTTGTTTTGGACGATCACGATGTAACGGTTTTTACCATGAATGATGATGCTGGTTCGTTGCCAACTAGGGAAATTTGGCGTGGAATTGAGATTCATCGTCCATTGCACATCGACATTTCAGATTCACTCCCTGACGTGATCGCGGATGATATTAAGAAGTGGGGCAGGGGGTTGCATTTGTTCGGTAAACTTATGGTTTATAATTATTTATCTGCGGCTAAACTCATCAACGAGTTGATTAAGAAAGAAGGCATGAAATACGACATTGTGGTTGCCCATGATTGGCTTTCAGCAATGGGCGGAATCACAGTTAAAAGAGAAACCGGTTTGCCCCTAGCTTTCCATGTTCATTCAACTGAGAAAGGACGAACCTTAGGGAACGGCTCAAGCGTAGTTAGTAACATAGAATTGCGCGCAGGCAAAATGGCTGATATGATTGTAACAGTATCGTACGCCATGAAGGATGAGCTTATACAGCTCGGTTTTCCCAAAGACAAGATTCAAGTAAGCTACAACGGTGTTGACCCCCAAAAATACAATCCAGAGAACGTATCTTCTGAGAAGATTAAGCGAATCAGAAGCAAATACGGCATCAAAGATAATGAACTGATGATTCTTTTCCTTGGTAGGCTCGTGGGCGTCAAAGGTGTTGATAAACTCATAATGGCGATGCCGCATATTCTAACAAAGATTCCTAACGTAAAACTTGTAGTTGTAGGTGTAGGCGACCTTCAAGAATACTTAACAAACCTGACTAGAACCATGCGTTTAGATGAGTACATTAAATTCTGTTTTGACTTCATTCCAGAGGAAGAACGAATTTTACATTATGCTGCATGCGACATAGCAGTTTTCCCCAGTCACTATGAACCATTTGGTATTGTTGCTCTTGAAGCGATGAGCATGGAGAAGCCAGTTGTGGTTGGCGCTGCTGGTGTTAGTGGAATGCGTGAAATAGTAATTTGCTGCGGTGAAGAACAATGCGGTTATCACGTAGATCCAAATAACCCGTCTGACATTGCATGGGGAGTAATCAGCGCTTTAGAAAACCCAGAAAGGCGCAAGGTGCTTGGCAAAAATGGCAGGAAACGTGTTCTAGCCGAGTTCACTTGGAGCAAAATCGCCGAGAAAACCGTAGAGCTTTACGAAACAATAGTGAAACGCTGATAACAGCGCTTGGTAATAATGACTGTTGACTTTGACTTAAAGTGCAGAGTCGCAAGAGAAGCCGCCACTTTACTTTATTTTGGAGCTGAAAAAGAATACAAACAAGCTAAAGAAAAAGCTGCAAAAACTTTGGGCACTCACTTTTTGCCTTCTAACCTTGAAGTTGCTCTTGAACTAGAAAAAATAGCTGAAGAAAACGAAGGAGCAAAAAGAAAAGAACGCCTAATTCAAATGCGAAAAGAAGCCCTAAAGATAATGAAGCTTCTTGATACTTATTGTCCTGTTTTAATTGGGAGCGTTTGGCGGGGAACGATAAGGCATGGAAGCGATATTGACATTGCCGTTTACACGGATGAGCCAGAAGAAATCGTAAAAATCCTCAAGGCTGAAAAGGTAAAGGTTTCAAAAACGGCTTGGACAACCGTAAACAAGCGTGGAATAACTTTGGCGTCATTTCACATATACGCTGAGACTTCAGCTAAACATGGACTCGAGATTGTTGCTCGAAGCTCTGAGGAAGCAGGGAAAAAGAGAAAATGCGAAGTTTTCGGTGACGAAATCAAAGGTTTAAAGGTTCAGGAACTCGAAAAAGTTCTTAAAACTAACCCAACCCAACAATTCATCCCATCATAATTCTCGCTGAATCTGGTTTTTCCATCAAAAAAGCACATAAAGAACATATTCAATATTTATTTTTGAATAAACTGATGAAAAATGGCAATGAATAAAAAATCGCTCAAGAAAATGTTTCCACACCTCTATAAGGAACTTGAAACAGGAGAAGTCAAGGTTCCAATTGACGCTGTACGAAAAAACCCGCAAGAAGCCGAAAAAGATGAGACTGAAGAAGAGGAATTTGAGCCTACGGTTTTGCCTGATAAGTTGCGCCATTTCAATCCTTCCGCCGTGGATTTTATCCGCCGATGTGACACAGAAGCGCAAGCGGAAGAAATAATTGCTTACCTGCAGAAAAAAGGCGAAATAACCCAAGAGTATGCTGAAGAACTGCGGTGCCAGCTTAAACGGGAAGGCGTAAGAAGCTTTGGTCCCAAAAAAGAAGAATACTATTATTTTAAAGAGGGCGGAATTTGCTAATAATTTTTCAGTGCCTTCGTAAACTTGCAGCGTTTGGCAGACCAACGCTATAAGAACGATGAAAGCTTTTACTATTGTTTCGTCTCTTTCCTCGATCAGATGATGCTTTAGTGCTTAAAACTTGTACAAATCGCGAGGATTCCGATTCTATGGTGATAAGCGTATCAAGGGAGACCTTCTTGTGTGTGCGCATAGCCTACCTCCCGGGTTCAGTATATGCTCCAAATATGATCCAGATATGATTTCAGCCCAGATGTTTTCGTGCTAAACATCAAAAAACCCTTAATCATTTAAGCGGTTGACTCTAAAGCTACTCTGCCATTGATTGTTTAAATAAGGAGACTATTACTTTTTCCGAGCACTAGAGATTGCGCTTGTTTATCTTGTTTGCGTGTATTTTTGTCGGAAAATTAATTAAGTTAGATTCTCTTGTACAGACTCACAAAAATAGGTGATAGTTAATGGCGATAAAAGTAGGAATTAACGGATTTGGAAGAATCGGAAGGCTTCTTTACCGCGCAGCACTCGAACGCAACGCAAAAATTGATTTCGTAGCAATCAACGATCTCGCAGACGCCAAAACAAATGCCCATCTCCTCAAATATGACTCAATCCACGGGCGTTTCCCCGGCACAGTCGAAGTCGAAGGCAACGATATAGTCGTCAACGGAAAAACCCTCAAATGCCTCAGCGTAAAAGACCCAACACAACTGCCATGGAAAGACCTTGGAGTTTACTTAGCAGTAGAATCCACTGGCTTGTTTACCAACCGTGAAGGCGCAGGCAAACATTTCCAAGCAGGAGCAAAAAAAGTTCTCATCAGCGCACCAGCAGAAAACCCAGATGCAACCATTGTATTAGGCGTAAACGACAAGTCGTATGACCCAGAAAAACACAATATCTTGAGCAATGCTTCATGCACAACCAACTGCCTAGCACCAATCAGCAAAGTATTAGTCGACAACTTTGGCTTAGAAAAAGGCTTAATGACAACATGCCACAGCTACACAAACGACCAACGCATCCAAGACCTTGTCCACAAAGACCCCCGCAGAGCAAGAGCAGCAGCAATAAACATCATCCCAACAAGCACAGGTGCAGCAAAAGCAATCGGCTTAGTCCTGCCAAGTTGCGCTGGAAAAATGAATGGCTATTCCCTGCGTGTGCCTACACCAGACGTATCCATTGTTGACTTAACCGCTATACTAGGCAAAGAAGTCACCAAAGACGAAATTAACGCAGCTATGAAGAAAGCCGCAGCAGGCCCACTTAAAGGCATATTAGAGTACACTGAAGACCCAATCGTTTCAAGCGACGTACTGCACAGCACTTACTCAGCAGTGCTCGATGCACAATTAACCATGGTTTTAGGTGAAAAGAGCAACTTCGTTAAAGTCTTCGCATGGTACGATAACGAATGGGGCTTTAGCAACCGCATGGTTGAATTCATCGAAATGATCGGCAAAAAAGCAGGCCTTTAAGCAAGCAAACAAACTTAAATCCTTCCTATCTTTTTCTTTTCTAACTAAACAGAAGTGAATTAACATGGCTAAATACAAAACCTTGGATGATTTTCAAGTAAAAAACAAAGTTGTCCTTGTCAGAGTAGACTTCAACTCAGAAATAGATCCTGCAACTAAGAAAGTTACAAGCGACGTACGCATAAGAGCACATGCTGAATCGACGCTTAAGGAGCTGGCTGAAAAGGGCGCCAAAACCGTTGTTCTAGCGCATCAAGGGCGCAAAGGAGACCCAGACTACACACCGTTAAAGCAACACGCAGAAATACTCCAGAAAATCCTCAAATGCCCAGTAAAATACGTTGACGATGTCTTTGGTGAAAAAGCAAAAAACGCCATCAAGAACCTGAAAGGCGGAGAAATCCTAGTTCTTGAAAACGTACGCTCATGGGATGGAGAAACCAAAAGCGGCACACCAGAACAACACAGCAAAACTGAACTCGTCCAAAACCTCGCGCCACTCGCAGATTTATTCGTTAACGATGCTTTCGCCGCTGCACACCGCGGACACGTATCCATGGTTGGTTTCACCGCTGTATTGCCAAGTGCTGCAGGGCGCATAATGGAACGTGAGCTGAAAAGTTTAAGCAAAGCATTGGAAAAGCCTGAGAAGCCATCAGTTTACGTTATGGGTGGAGCAAAAGCCGACGATAGCCTTGAAATCAGCAAGTACGTTCTCGGCAACGGCATAGCAGATTACGTGCTTGTCGGCGGTGTAACTTCTCAATTGTTCCTTGCAGCTAAAGGCTTTGACCTTGGCAAGAAGAACATGGATTTTCTGGCAAAGAAAGAGTTAACAGGCTTGATTCCAGGCATTAAAGCGTTAATGGAGCAGTATGGCGATAAGGTTGTTGTGCCAGTTGATGTCGCACTGGATGTGAATGGTAAACGCAAAGAAATCCCTGTAAGCAAGTTGCCAACGGAGCACTCAATTTTTGACATAGGCGCAAAAACCGTCGAGAACTATTCAAAAATCATCTCAGCCGCTAAATCCATAGTTGTCAGCGGACCAATGGGAGTTTACGAAAACAAAGAATTCAACTACGGCACCAAAAAAGTCTTCGAAGCCATAGCAAACAGCAAAGCCTTCAGCCTTGCAGGCGGCGGAAACACCACCGCAGCAATAGAAGAATACGGTTTAAGCAAAAAAATCGGCTACATAAGCACAGCAGGCGGAGCACTAATCGAATTCCTCATGGGCAAAAAACTACCAGGCGTTGTAGCACTGGAAACAGCAGTTAAAACCAAAAAAATCTAACTCTTTCTTTCTTTTATTTGTTCGATTATTTATTAGACCTTAGTCCCTATTAT
>PKYH01000101.1 GCA_003133625.1 Candidatus Bathyarchaeota archaeon
CTCCGCTATCATAATATTTATGGTCCTGAAGGGACCTATAAAGGTGGAAGAGAAAAGTCGCCTGCTGCTATCTGTCGAAAAGTCGCCGAAGCCACGAACCCAGGAACGATCTGTATTTGGGGCGACGGAAAACAAACCCGATCCTATTGTTACGTTGATGATGCTGTTAAAGCGACAATACTACTGATGGAATCGGATTATGAGAAACCGATAAACATAGGTTCAGATAGGCTCGTAAGTATAAATGAACTGGCGGATATTGCAATCAAAATATCTGGTAAGAAGATAACTAAGAAGCATGATCTTTCAGCGCCGCAGGGGGTGCGTGGCAGAAACGCGGATTTAACTCTTGTAAAAAAGGTGCTGAACTGGGAACCACAAGTTTCGCTTGAAGAGGGACTTGCTAAAACTTATAGTTGGATACGAGAACAAATTTCCCTAAATGAGCAATGAAGAACATACAAAGGCCATTTTGGGTGCGGCTCAGCCTGAGCTTTAAAACATAAAACTTACCAAGCTCCCTCTCAAGAGATCGCTTATGAGTTTTTGCTATTTTTTTGTATGAAAAGTAGCATCGCTCAAGTTAAACGGAGTTGCTTAATGCCTCGCGTGTTATCATCATGAGGAGTTTATAGAATTGGATATGAAAGCTTATTCCGAAGAACTTAAAGTTGGTGTAATAGGATTAGGAAAAATGGGCGTGATGCATGCCTGTCTTCTAAATACCTTGCCCAACGTTAAAGTTACTGCATTGTGTGATAAGAGTCGGTTAATGCGTGCAATCGCTAAGCATGTCTTTCGTGAGTGCTTAGTAACTAGCAAATTGGGCGAATTTGTCGACTTGAATCTTGATGCAATTTATGTACTAACTCCCATTCCTTCCCACTACCGCATCATCAAAGAAATTCTCGCCATGAATATCGCATCGAACTTGTTCGTGGAAAAGACACTTACATCAAACTACGCGCAATCCGAAGAACTTTACAAGTTGACACAAAATCGTCAAGGCATTAATATGGTCGGTTACATGAAAAGGTTCGGGGTCACGTTCAATCAAGCCAAGAAATTATTGGATGAACATATATTGGGCAAACTAATCTCTTTTGATGCTTATGCTTTTTCATCAGACTTTGCTGATTTGCCTGAAGGTTCTTCGGTCTCTGCAGCTCGGGGTGGCGCTCTTGAGGATCTTGGTTCACATGTTGTGGATTTGGCTCTTTGGTTTTTTGGAGATTTGGGTGTAGCTTCAGCCAAGATTGATTCTAGAATTACTCAAAATTCGGCAGACTCTGTTAACTTTGAGGTGACAGGTTTAAACCTTCTTCAAGGCAGATTCTCAGTGTCTTGGAGCAAGAAGGGCTACCATATGCCTGAATTCAGACTATCCATCCAAGGCACTGATGGTAAATTAACCGTTAATGATGATGAAGTACAACTGGAAATAAATCATAAAACACCGAAAAACTGGTACAGGCAAGACCTGAACGACAATGTTGGATTCCTTCTAGGTGGACCAGAGTATTATCGTGAAGATGAACATTTCATTAAATCTGTATTATCTGGAACCATTCCCAAACCGGATTTTGAGAGCGCCATTAAAGTTGACTATTTACTTGATCAGGTAAGGTGTAGAGCTGCCGATGAATGAACATTCAATGAACCTTTTGGTTGGTGATAACCCCTTTCATGGAATTAGCCATCTTTCTCAACAAAGAGTACGTGCACGGTCCACTAGTCTAACCCAAGAAAATGTGGAATACGCTGCCCGTCTCGTTAAGCTCTCGTTGGAGAATGGAGCTAATGGGTTCATGTTCTCAGTCGATGAAGCTACCCTTTCGATTCTGAAGATTCTCGTTGATGGCAATAGGGTTGAGAACATGAGCTTGTATGCTATTGTGCCTTATGCATATGAATATGTTAGGCATGCCACGCAAGCTGGAGGCGTTTCAGGATTAGCTAAAAGTCTCGCCAAAGAAATGATCTTCTCTTCAAATATTAAAGTCGTATTGCCGAACATAAGCGGACTTATTCAATTCAATCCGTCATCGTTTTTGAAGGTCTATGTGGCATATGAAATGGCGCGGATAAAAAATGCCGTTAAAGGACATAATTGCCTTAAGTCGATTTTGCTTCATGAAATAATAACAGATATGGCTTTGGCTCTCAACTTGGAACAACTCTTCAAGGACTACATTAAATTCGTGGAAAAATCGGATGTTCGACCTGGCTTTGAAACCCGCAATTTTGCATCTCTCGTAAAAAAGTTTTCCGAATGGAACATTGATTTTGGCAAGATTACTATTACTGCGTCTTTCAATAAAATCGGTTTTCAGATGGATCCTTCCAAGAACGAGTGCGAAAGAGCGTTAGACCATGTTCATGGCGCTGAAGTAATTGCGATGAGTATTCTGGCAGCCGGTTATCTAAGTCCTATGGAAGCTGTAACGTACATAAATCAACTCGAAGAAATATCTGGTGTTGTGGTTGGCGTTTCCAAAGAACGTCAAGCGATAGAGACGTTTAGCCTTCTTGAGCGGAATCTTGTAAAATAATACTGGTTTGGCAGATAATTTGACAAAATAGGTAGGACCATAAGTTGATGACAGCTGAAATATCACGTCTTCTTTTCTATCTCTTAACTGGATTGCCTGTGGCTATACTTGCTTTGTACGGAGCTATTATTGTATACTTCAACAAAAACAACACGGGAACAACCAAGGATAGTACTATCCTGAGCAATGGCGGAAGCAGTTTTGAACCCTTTGTGTCCGTTGTAGTGGCAACTCACAATGAAGAGATGATTATCTCAAAGAAAATCGATAACTTGCTATCCTCTGACTACCCAGCTAACAAGATTGAAATCATTTTTGTCGACGATTCTGACGATTCAACCCCTAAAATCATTTCGGATGCCACTGAAAAATCCCCAAATATCCACCTCTTGCGGTTTGACAAGCGCATGGGATATAGTCCATCGATGCTTGCCGGTTGCAAGGCTGCTCATGGCGAAATAGTAATTTTGAACGATGCCGGGTCTTTCATTGATACTCATGCAATATCAAAAATTGTCAGCAGATTTCAGGACCCAAAAATCGGTGTTGTGACTGGAAATGATGTCATACTTAACGTTGATGAAGAAGCAGGAAAATCTGAGAATCTATACGCAAAATTATTAAATTTCTTGAGAATCTCTGAAACGAACATGGACTCGACTTTTTTTATAAAAGGAGAAGCTACAGGTGTAAGAAAAAGTGTTGTTGAAGACATAGAAGACGCTAACGAGACTTTTGACACAACTACGGGTCTGTATGCAAGGCAAAAAGGGTATAAAGTTGTCTACGATCCAGAGGTCAAATTCTATGAATACGCTCCCGATACTCGCTCTGGCAGCATTAAACAGAAGACCATTAGGGCAGCAAACTTGATCAAAGTATTGTGGCGATTTAGAGTTATGATGTTCAAACGGAAGTATGGAAAGTACGGGTCTCTTACTCTGCCATTCAACTTTGCTTCATTGACTATTCTTCCTGTCTACATTTTGTTCTGGTTTCTCTCCCTTTCAGCCCTAACATTTCTTGACGTAGGGTTTTTTGTGTATGTCTGGGTCGCCGTTGGAATTGCTTTTCTGTTTCTTTTGGTATTCTCACGGAGACTTTTGCTCACTTTCCTACAGTTCGAATATAGCTTGCTTAAGGCGATCTTTCAAGTCGTATTTGTGAGAAAATCACATGATAAGATAGAAAAAGTTGCGTCGACCAGACGATGAGACCACAGTAGCTTCCTAAAAAACATCGTTACAAGGGCGGGCGATAGGTCAAGGAATTGTTGAATGAGGTATAATGAATTGCATGTGGTTTTACTGTCTCATGAATATCCCCCGTTCATTTATGGAGGTGTGGGAATTTTTGTGGAAAATCTTGCCCATGGTCTTCTAAGACGGGGCGTGGAAGTTACCGTAATAGCTGGGTATCCAGTTCCAAGCGGCGGGTTTAAAAAATTTAAAGCTGATGAAGAGCAGACAGATTCAGGAATAAATGTTGTTAGATTTCCATACCCAAACATTTCTCCAAGGCAACTCTGGTTCCAAATCTTTAACCTTCCAAAGTTTTCTGGGGTCATCAGACGCATTAACGCTGACGTAATACACGGGCAAAGTGGAGGCGCTTTTCCCGCAATGTTGACTCTTCAAAGATTTGCCCCTACCCTAGTAACATTTCACATGGGTCTAAAAACGATGCGAAACTTGACTATTCATTCTCTTACTAGGGGCGGCAATTTTTCCGATTTTTTTACCTACGTTGTTGGATACCCCGTGTCGTTGTACAGTTTCAGAGAAGAATTCGTTAGGTCAGATTCTGCGATTGCTGTTTCTCAAACTCTGATGAATGAAATGAAACAAGACTTTGGGAAGAAAGAGAAGGGCGAACTTCACTACATACACAATGGAGTTGACGTAGAAGGATTGCAAGCAAAACAATCAAGCATTTCCGGCATTAATGACCGCGAAAAACCAACGATAGTTTTTGGCGGTCGTCTTTATTGGACTAAGGGAATCGTTGAGTTGTTGGAGTTGGCTTATCTCCTGCGGAAAAACCGCAATTTTGATTGGAAAATAAAGATCTACGGGACTGGACCTTTGTCCACAATGATCAAGAAGAGAACTTTAAACCTTGGTCTGGATAATGTCGTCATGTTTGGTCATGTTGGCCAGTTAGAGTTTTTTGAAGCTGTGAGAAAATCAACATTTGTCGTGATTCCCAGTTTTAATGAAGCTTGCCCCCTGACACTTTTAGAATGCATGTGTTTAGGAAAAATACCATGTATGTTTAACTTGCCATATGCACGTGAGTTCACTGAAAATGGGAAATATGGGATCCTTGCGAATAATGTTGATGACATGGCGACACAAATAGAATCAACGTATAGAGATGCCGACTTGGAAAGCATGGGAAAAGAAATAAAAAGATTTGCCACCAAAAAATATGACATTTTGAAAGTAGCTTCGGAATACTTGAAAATTTATGAGGAATTAGCAAACTAATGACAGGTTTTTGCTAATATTGATCATTCTGTGTTGGAAGACTCTTTTGAAGGATCACTATTATTGCATTGATTTGCATGATCGCTACATACTACTCAACGTAGTTGCTGTATTTCGATTGAACAGGGTGGAAAAAGCCCGGTCCATAACCTTACTCGCAAGATG
>PKYH01000161.1 GCA_003133625.1 Candidatus Bathyarchaeota archaeon
AAACTGGCTTCATAGCGCTGGGAACTATGATTGATAAATCAAGTTCGAGAATGCCTTTAACTCAATTAAAGGCAGGATTAAACAAGTGACGAATAGCCTTTTTGGTTTTTGCGTTATCCTACGCCGTTTTGCTTGTGCTGAATCTTTCCAATGTGCCGATGCAGTGGGATGAAGTTGTACTATATGTAAATAACGCGGACCATGCTAAGAATTTGATGATAAAGATAGCATTTTTCTAAGACCGTTTGGAGTTCGATTAAAGGCAATGTTATGTTATCGCTGCTTCCGAGAGCTTTTAGCTATTTAAAGCTACTTTTGGGATTTAGATAAAGTTAGCGTGCGGAAAGTTGTGTGTTTCTCTGATAGTTGTTGTATTTTCTTTGATAGTTGATATAGTAAACTGCTTATGGAAATGGCGAAAGCCGGAAGGGCTGGCAGGATATACCAGTAAAGTTTTGTTTGAGCAAAAGTGAACACTACAAGCACGATTGATATCCATGCAAGAATTAAAGTGTCTTCTTTTAAACGCTTGATAACCGCATTGAATGCGCAAAGCCCTGCCGCAAAAGGTAGCAATATTACCCAAAGCAGGTTTTCGTTATTAGCTAAATAGCTAAAATAATAGAGGTAACCTCCGACGTGACCCTCAATAGGACTAACTGTTCGCGTAACGCCAGCGTACACGAAAAACCACTGCCAAAACTTCAATCCAAAACGGATATCCATGTAGATCAACCACGGAGAAAAAACCAGAAGACCGACTCCCCAAAAAAGAGTAAAGCGTTTTGTGAAGAGAAATCTAATGCTTCTCTTTGTCGCGATGAGATAAGAAAAGATGATTAGCGGAATCAGCAAGGCCTCAATCTGCTTTGTCATTAACGCCAAACCAAAAAACAGACCGCTCAAAACTGCATACCGATTAGTAGTTTCTGATTTCTCGCTCAAAACAAAAAAGTACATGCTACCCAAAATGAAAAAGACTAAAGGAACATCAGTCATAGCGAGTCTTGCAAACACGTAGAAGGTTGTAAACGTGCCTAAAACTAGAGCCGACAGAAACCCTACATACACGTTATAAAGTTTCTTTCCCAAATAGAAGACAAGAACTAAGGACAAGGTGCCAAATACAGCACTAAAAAACCTTGAGGCAAAATTGTTAACGCCAAAGACCTGATAGGCAATAGACATCAGCCACATGTTAAGCGGCGGTTTACCTATCCAAAAATTTATAATGCCAAAAGCCCAAGGGGTCAGGTAGTCTCCGCTTTTGACCATGTGGAATGCCCATTGAGAGTACGTTTGCTCGTCGGCAGCCAGAAGAACTCCGCTTCCTAAATTAATGAAGAATATTGTTGAAAAAGCCAGAATTCCCAAAACACAAAGGACATCGGCATGTGCTGAAAACCAGAGCAGATTTTGGCGAGAAATATTTGTGGCTTCAGCGTTTCGCTTAGCCCGCCTAGTTGAGCGAACAAAAAGCGCGATTGCAAAAATAATCACAGACCCTACAGCACACGCAATCGCATCAAACGCAATCGTAGTCAACGCTAAAGAGCTGGTAGATTGTGAAGGTGTGGTTTCAGCAATTGAATTGGATAAGGCAAAAGCGTAGATATGACTGTCATCGGAACCAACGTATAGAGTATTGTTTACAATGGCTGGTGAAGAATCAACAAAATTTCCAGTCTCGTAACTCCATTCCTTTGATCCAGTAGAAGCGTTAAGACAATAAATGCTGTAGTCTTCAGAGCCCACGTATACGTTGCCGTCTGCGATTGCAGGTGAAGACCAGATCCAATATCCAGTTGGGCTCTGCCATACCTTCTCGCCGTTGGAAGCATTTAGGCAATAAACGTTGTTGTCCTCGGAGCCTACATAAACGCATCCATAGGCGACAGCTGGTGAAGAGGCCACTGAATTCTGGGTTTGATATTTCCAAATCTGGGCGCCTGTGGAAGCATTCAAACAACAAACGTAACCGTCGTATGAGCCTATGTAGACGTAACCATTGTATACGCTTGGAGAGGAGATAGTGCTTCCAGTGTGGTGATTCCATATTTCGTTACCTGTAGACGCATTAAGAGCGTAAACAAAATAGTCGCCAGAGGCAACGTACACTACGCCATCGACAACAGCAGGAGAAGACTCAACCGCGCCACCAGTGGTGTAATTCCAGAGTTTTGCGCCGCTTGTAGCGTTCAAAGCATAAACGTTACCATCACCGGAGCCAATGTAGACTACGCCGTCTACAACAGCAGGAGACGAAGTAACCGCGCCACCAGTGGTGTAGTTCCAGAGTTTTGCGCCGTTAGTTGCATTTAAAGCATAAACGTTGTCGTCGTCTGAGCCTATGTAGACAATCCCATTGTCGATGGCAGGCGACGACTCCACTTTACTTGGAGTTGAATAGTACCATACTAGTTCGCCGTTGGAGGAGTTGAGACAGTAAACAGCGCCATCATTGGAACCTGCGAAAACGTAGCCGTTAGCTACTGCGGGGGAAGATACAACACCTTGCATTGTTGTGAAATTCCATAAGAGTTTGGCGGAGTTTGTTGGACTGTTACCAGTTGTGGCGCCGTTGTGGTTTGGGTCATTACGGAACATTGTCCAGTTGTCGGTGATAGAACTGGCGTTGGCACTTGAGGCTACCGACATATAGTATGATTGGATTAGAATAAGGGAAATGAGGATTATTGGTATCCACTTGTGTTTTCTCAAGTGCCATCCGTACAGGAAATCACATGTAAGAATAGAATATATTAAACTAATTGAACTTCAAGAACCATCGACGGGTTTGAGTCCCAGCGGAATCGCACTTAGGGCAAAATTCAAATAAATACCATTTTTGACCAATTTCGGAACAGGTATGCAGCATCATAGATACTAAATTAAAACAGCGAAGAATTAAAAACTTTATATAGTTTATAATTTCAAGCCAAAAAGCCAGCTTGCAGTATAGCTTTTTGAAATGCTTTTTTATTTATTAATTAACAACCAAATGAAAACAATGAAAGCTTTGAATCTACAGAAACAGTATCAGAACCAGAAGCTCGACGATAACTGCTACAGTAAGGATTTTATTTAATCGCTCTATTCTTTTAACCGTTTGTTCAAGAGTGCTATCCATTTCTTTACCACCCCTTTAAGCTATTTTCTTCGTTTTCCTCCATGTTTACAATAGAGAGATCACTATTATAACAACAAGGATAGCTACTCCGAGACCCGCTGCCGCATAACCTAGCAGTTCAGCTCGTCTCATCGCTTTTTCCAATCGCGCAGACATGTCGCCGCTACTGGACGCGTTTGGCCAAGTAGGTGACCCTTGTGAAGTCACTTGTGGTTGAGAGGTAGATATCGAGGTTGCTGGGGAGTTTATTGCGGCTCCACAGTTGCCACAGTAAACTGCACCCTCGGGAACCGTGGCACCGCAATGTGGACAAGTAGGCATCCAATTTTTTCTCCTTTATATTATTAGAAGGAACAGAAATTATCTATAATTTAAGCTTTCTACCAGCAAACTAGCGTTATCCAACTACTTTTTTGGGGCTCAGCCGAAAAAGCCTACGCATTAAATTCAAAACCGCTTGTTCTTCATGCGTTTTCGAGAAAATGCTTATTTGCACAGTCCCGTAAAGCTTCTTAGTGGAGTATTTTTGGCAAGCGACGTCTTTACCGCAAACAATAAATCGTTAGTCAAACAAGTTCCTCCATCATCAGCCTCGCTGCAACCATATGGAGAAAGCCATGAAGCTACTGCTATCCAAAAA
>PKYH01000024.1 GCA_003133625.1 Candidatus Bathyarchaeota archaeon
GAAATAGCCATGAAAATCTTACAAAAGAAGGAGGCACAATAAGTTGAGTTTTCCGACAGTTAGAATGAGAAGACTACGCAGGACTGCACCTATGAGAGACATGTTAAACCAAGTTAACCTGCAGCCCAGCAACCTAATTTATCCAATCTTTGTTGATGAAAACATCAAAAAACCCGTGCCCATCGAGGCAATGCTAGGATACAGCAAACTGCCAATTGCTCAAGTCGTAGATGAGGGAAAGCAAGCGCTAGCGCAGGGCGTTAAAAGCGTGATTCTCTTCGGCATTCCAGCAAAAAAAGATGAAGCAGGCACAAGTGCTTTTGCTAAAGAGGGGGTTGTTCAAAAGGCAACTCTCGAATTAAAAAAAGCCTTCGGAGAAGAACTCGTAGTAGTCGGTGATGTCTGCCTATGCGAGTACATGAGTCATGGGCACTGCGGTTTAGTTAAAGGCGGCGAGGTTCTAAATGATTAGACCCTCGATGTTCTCGGTAAGGTTGCTGTTAGCCAGGCAGAATCAGGCGTGGATATTGTGGCGCCTTCAGCTATGATGGACGGTCAAGTCTGTGCTATACGAGAAGCATTGGATGATGCTGGTTTTGAGCAGGTGCCGACTATGGCTTACTCAGCTAAGTACGCTTCAGCCTTCTATGGTCCATTCCGGGAGGCAGCGGAATCTACGCCGAAGTTTGGGAACCGCAAAAGTTACCAAATGAGTTACGGAAGCCCAGAGGAAGCTTTACGTGAAATGGAGTTAGACCTCAACGAGGGCGCCGACATGATTATGGTTAAACCCGCTTTAGCTTACTTGGACATTATTAGTCTTGCGAAAGCAAACTTTAACGTGCCCATTGTCGCGTACAACGTCGGCGGCGAATACTCGATGGTGAAAGCTTCAGCCCAAAACGGGTGGATAGACGAAAAAACCGCAATTCGCGAAATCCTAACAGGCATCAAACGTGCAGGCGCCGACCTAATCATAACCTACTTTGCCAAGGACATTAAATCATGGTTGAATCAAACTTGAATGAAAACAAAAGCGCCTCCGTCGGTGTATAAAAAACGCGCAAATACTCTTCAGCGCAGATTCCTCTAAAGTATCCATAACTTGCCCCTTAATGCTAAAACGTAATAGACCTTAGTTTCAATTAGNNTTTTTCAGGCGTTGAATTGGCTGAATTTAACGCCTTAAACCTAAAGATAAAAGAGAAATATGGTGCCCACGAGGAAAAAAGACTTGCCCGAGTGGATAGAAAAAGAGCAGTCGGCGCAGGTCACCCCCTTCAAGCTTTCTCTGACAGACCGATTGCTCATGCTTCTAGTGTACTACCACATGTACCCGTCATCGACACTGCTCGGGTACCTCTTTAACCTCAGCCAAACCAGCGTGCTCAAAGCCATCAGAAAGCTAGAGCCCCTGGTCAGCGAGATCTTGCCATTACCCAAAAAGGAACAAGACAAGCTCAGACGACTGCAAACAGTCGACGAGGTTGAAGCGATGTTTCCAGGCTTCAAAGCTTTTCTGGATGCAACGGAGCAGGAGATCCCAAGACCCCATGGCAGGCGTAAGCGAAAGACGCATTACAGCGGCAAAAGAAAGAAACACACCGTAAAGACCCAGCTAACCGTGAACAAAGTAGGCCTGATAGTCCACAAGACCAGTCATGTTAAGGGCAGCATGCATGACTATGCATGACTACGTCCTCTACAAGCGTAGTCATCCTCATTTGCCAGACAACGTCCGTTTAGATTTGGACTTGGGCTATCTTGGAATAACGGTTGATTTTCCCAAGCTTTACTGTGCGTTGCCAATCAAGAGGAAGAATCCCGGACGGGGCAAGCGAGGTGTGAAGGCGCAGGAGCTTTCAGCAGAGCAGAAAGTCTTCAACAAGGCGCTGGCAAAGGAGAGAGTGGTCGTGGAACATACGAACTCTCGGGTAAAAAAGTTCCACATATTTGGAGATGAGTTCAGGAATCGCCTCAAACGTTACGACATCATGACTGACATAGTGTGCGGCCTGGTAAACTTTCGCATAGCAGGAACATTAGCTATCTGAAAAAAACTCAAAAATAGCAATGAAAACCGCAATAACTATCTACAAATAATAGGGACTAAGGTCTATTAGATATTTCGCCAATTGGAACTTGAACAGTTTTTCTTCATGGGACACAAGTATTGAAAGCGATCTAATCGAAAAACTATGGTTTCCCCATTTTGAAAAAGAAGAAGTGTCATCGATTAGAAGTTTCAAGGAAGCAAATGATGAATTTATAAAAAAGACATTTGAGAATTTTCTGAAGGAATTTTCAGTAAGATATTTTCAAAAAGAATACAACATAACGCCCGTAGACGAAAAGTTAATTCACCGGCTAAGGGCAACAATTCAAGCAATTTCCATTAATGTGACTGATTCTCTTAAAAAGTATTGCAACGAGAACAAGGACTTTAGAGAAAAACTGACGACTTGGTTTTTTGAACAGGGCTGGACCTTATCTTTTTCAGATAGTGATTTTGAAAAGGTTTCTAAACAATACGTTCTCTTGCTAATTAATAAAATAATATTTTATAACGTCCTGAGACCAAAACATAATCAGCCCAAAATTGACATCCAGTCGAAAATGACAAACGAAAGTTTTAGAAAAACATTGGAAGTTTATTTTAATGAGTGTCTTAAAGAAGATTATGAAGCAGTTTTCTCTCCCAGTATTTTAGACACTTTTGAATTAAACGAAGAGGCATTAAGTCAAGCAAGCGAATTTATAAAAAGAATTAATGATTATGAATTTACGAAAAATAATTATGAAATAATCGGCAGAATTTTTGAGCGATTAATTCCCGACCAAGAAAGGCGTAAATTCGGTCAATATTTTACATCATCAAATGTAGTTGATTTAATTGTTGGCTTTTGCGTTAGGAAAGGTGACGATAAAGTTCTTGATGGAAGCTGCGGAGCTGGCACATTTTTAGTGCGCTCCTACATAAGAAAAAAGCACTTAGAGATTACAAAATCGCATGATCAGCTCCTTGATGATTTGTACGGGATAGATATAGCAAAGTTCCCAGCGCACATTGCAACAATTAACCTTGCTGTAAGAGGGTTGGCGGAGAAAAATAATTATCCTAAAATTATTTGTGCTGATTTTTTTGACATTCTTCCTGAAAAAGAAAAACGTCTTTTGCCAATAGAATACAATGCTAAAACTTTGGGTTTATCTGGAAAAAAGGTAAAAATTCCTATCTTTGATGCTGTTGTAATGAACCCCGTACACACGGCAAGAGGAAATGGAGGACATATTTGATAAAGAGAAAAACAAGGTCTATGATGTTTGTCTCAATGATCTGATGAAGCTCAATAAGGGTAAATATAGAGAAAAAGAAATGCCAATGCTAAGTAAGAGGTCAGGCATCTATGCTTATTTTTTCATCCATGCAGCCATGTTTCTTAAGGAAAGTGGCAGATTGGGTTTCATTACTCCGAATTCTTGGCTAGATGTTGACTATGGTTATGATCTTCAACGCTTTTTCTTGGAAAACTTCAGAATTATAGCGATTCTTGAATCTAAAATTGAAAGATGGTTTACTGACGCAGACATCAACACAGCTATCATAATATTGGAGCGCTGCTCAGATCAAAAACGCAGAGACGAAAATACGGTTAGATTTATCCAATTAAAACAAGACCTGAAAAACTTGATAACTAGCGATAAAGGCGAAAAAGATAGATTGGAAAAAATCCAAAACATGATAAGTGCGGTTGAATCAACCTGCACTTTCTATGATAATGATAGTTTTACGATTTTTACAAAAAAACAAGGTGAATTATGGGAAGAAGGATTAGATGATGATGGAAAAATTTACGTTGGCTCTAAATGGGGAAAGTATCTACGCGCCCCAAAAATTTACTTTGAGATCCTTACGAAGGCCAAAATTGTCCCACTAAAAAACGTCGCAAAAATCGTAGGCGGAATAATTACAGGCAATAATGATTTCTTTTACTTAGATAACAGGCAAGAATTAAGCAATGGCGAGACGTTACTCCCAAATGTCTGCGAACCGCTTTTGAGTCGGCCATGCGAAACAACAAACTCGACCCCAAAGACCAGGAATTCCTGATGGGTCACATACTACCTGGAAGTCAAGACCCGTATTATGACAGTTCAAAAGTAGAAGAGTTGCGAGCAAAGTACAGCGGGATACCATTCTTCAAGAGATCTCAGGTGGACGCCGTCGAAATGATCAAGAAGTTCGCTGAAACCTTAGGAGTTAAAAACGTTGAAATCAAAATAGCGAAGATGAAAGAAAAGCAGTCTAAAATCGATGAGGCGGAGGCCTTGGGGAAAATCATAAGGGAAGAACTGGGACTAAAGCCCATGAAGGTTGAATCGGGCAGAAAACGTAAAGCAACCACCGATCTAGACGCCTACGCCCAAAAAAGGTTCGAAAGCAAAATCGTCAGTGAGAGCGAAGTAATATCGTGCGTTGAGGGCGGATGGGAAATCATTAAAGAACTGAAAAACGGAAAAATAGTAGTCAGACGAGACCTCACTTAGAGACCATTTGTATATGCGCCTCAACGACGGCTTCCGCGCATAAGTGGTCATTAATTC
>PKYH01000089.1 GCA_003133625.1 Candidatus Bathyarchaeota archaeon
AGTAGGTGACGTATGGCGAGGAGGCCACCGCCTTCTGCTTTGCCGATTGTGAAGGTGGGTTTGTGTTTTTCTTCTTCTGTTTTTGGGTATCTGTGGTAGGCTTCTACGCTTAATTTTTCTGGTTGGGAGCGTCGCCATCTGATTACGTATCCGAAGGGCATTATTTTTCACGTTTGGGTTTTATTTCTAGTGCGAGTTTTGTTTTTGGGTCGTCTGTTTTGATTGTGTTTTTGATGAGTTCTCGTATTTCGTTTATTGGGATGCTTTCGGCTTTTAGGTTTATTGTTCCTTCGAATTCTGGGAGTGACCATCTGCCAATGTCATCTAGGATTTTGGCTGCTGGCGTTTCAAGTCCCGCATCGTCTGCCTTGAATGTTACATCCAATTCTAGGTTTGTTTGTCGATTTCTGGCTTTGACTTCGACTGTTGTTGATATTTTTTTGCCTGCTTTTGCTAAACGTAGCAGGTTTCTGAATTGGGTGGCAGCATCGGTTGTTCCGTTGCCTCTTATCTTTGTTTCCGTTACTGTGCCGATTCCTTCGCGGCGTGTCCATTTTTCAAGGTCCTCTAGTTGGTATTTTACGGGTGCTGGTTCGAAGATTTCCCAGTCGGGTTTCTGCATGGTTGGCCTTGTCCAGTCAGTTGGTGTGGGACCTTCTGTTTCTTTCCCGCATTGGCAGGGCCATATGCGGCAAGTTGAACATAAGTGTCCTCTGGGGTCTGTGACTCCTTGTTTTCCAGCTTCGTCTGGGAGTAAGAGTCGTGAATCTGAGCTTATTGTTACGCGGTTTGACAGATTCTCGATAGTGTATGTTTTGTCTTGTTGGATTAGGACCCATGTTCCTCTTTTGATTCCTTCAAGTAGTGTCCGCTCGAATAATGATTGATTTTCTGGTAGGACGATGCCTGTTTTTTTGTGTATGTTTTCGTAGATGGCTCTTGTTGTGGTTTCTTGTGTTTGTGCTGGCCATGCTTCTGTTTTGGCGTAGTCTGGGTCTAATGGTTCGTCTGTTACTCTGTGTAAAACATTAGCGAGTACGTGCCAGAGTATATCTTGTCCGGGTTGTGCTGTTCCGTAACCGCTGGGGCGGGGAAGGATTTGGCTTCGATTTTGCCGCCTCTTGTGGCGTAGACTAGATATGTGAATGATGCTCTTACAGCGTCGTTTACTGTTGCTTCGTACTGGAGTACTTTTTGTTGGAGGCTTTTCTTTTTGTCGTGGGGTATGCCATATTTTTCTGGGTCTTCAGTTAGTGCGCAGGCTACTTCTAGTCTTGCCGCGGAGTCTTTGAGGTTTTCCCATGAGCCTTCTCTAGCGGCAAGGAGGAAGACATTGTTTCTGTAGGCTCGTAGATTACCTCTTGAGTCGCGGTTTAGGATAAATTGGGATACGTTTTCTGGTACATGTTCTTCTGATGGTATTGTGTGGCCGAGTAGTGGGTTTAGTATGGCGATTTTGAGGCTTGTGTCGTCTGTTAGGGCTGAGGGGTCGGGGGGGAATATTTCGATGTAGAAGTGGCCTTTTCCTTTTGTGGTGAATAGTTCTTGGAGTTTTGTGTAGTTGGTTTTGTGATTTTTGTTATGATTGTGATAATCGACTCTTTGATGATTTTTTGAATAGCCTAGAAGCGTATTGGATGAGTATTTTGTAAACGGGCTGTCACAAGATTTTTATTATAGTATTATAACTATAATGTTATAGTAAATTTGATATACAGTACGTTAGACGCAAGTGAGGCTATAGGCGAAAAAATAATGGACACACCTACACTTCGAATTCTAGACACATTATCCTCTAATCTAGGCGTCTCTCTATCAATTAATCAACTGACTGAAAGAATTAGAGAAACCTACGGCGTTGCATACTACGCAAACATTTACCAGAAACTGCAAAAACTAAAGAAAGAAGGAATACTCAGTCTAGACCTAATAGGAAGATCCACCAATGTCAAACTGAACTTTCAAAACTACTTGCTAATCGATACATTAGCAGAAATGGAAATACAGAAAAAAAAGAACTTCCTCACAAAGAGAAACGATCAATTATTATTCCTAACTGAAATGGCCAAGTCACTTAATGACTCATGCACAATAAGATCGGTCACTTCAATAAATCCAACAAAAAACGTTAAACTTAACCGAACCGAACTCCTCTTTCTGCTCAGGGAAACACCAGAATACCATAACATGACGGTTCAGATATACAAAGAAATGCTAAAACTCGAAAACAAATACAACCTAAAAATAAACAGTCTCATAATAGACAGAAACGATTTCTACGATCTAACAACCTCAGACGAAATCAATCCTCTCAGAGAAGCCCTATCCGAAGAGACCACCTTTTTCTGCCCCCAAGCTTTCTGGAGCGAAATCAAACAAGTCGCAGAAAAAACAGAAATCAAAACAATCAGGGCAGAAACAAAACCTGCTAACATTTCCGATTTAGACCTAACCTACAATCTTAACAGATTCGGATACAAAGAATTCGGTCTCCAGATGGTGCAAGGAAAGAAATTCTGCATTGAATACATAACAACCGCAATACTGCTTCAAGACGACGCGAGACTAATAGAAGCCATACCAATAATCCTTGCAAAACACACCTTCAAAAGCAACGTAATGGCATTCTTGAGCCAAAAATTTGAGACCTCAGGAAAACTTATGGGACTGCTGAAAATCTTACACACCATCAAACCAACACCAGAAACTACTGAAACAATAGACTTCCTAAAAACATTTAACGCAAGGGAAATACCTGCTGACAAAGAAAGCATCCTGCAAAAGATGAGGCTATACAATGCCATGTGACAAAACAGCGTTACTCGAATTCTTAGAAGTCTTAAATGGGGACCTCACAAAAAAGATTACTCTTGTAGCCGCCGGCGGAACAGCCATGACCCTGCTTGATCTAAAACCATCAACAATCGATATTGATTTTACAATCCCCAGCAGTGACTTGCCTGAATTCGAACGAGCCCTCAAAAACAATCCACCAGGCTACAAAGTGGATAGATGGACGGATGGGTGTATTTTCTGTCAGACGCTACCTACTGACTACTTAGAAAAGAGCATCAAAATAAAAGAGTTCAGCCATATATCACTAAGGGCTCTTCACCCAGTCGACATAATTGTCACGAAAATTGGTAGACTAAACCAAAAAGATATTCAAGATATCGAAACCTGCATTAGCAAATGTGAAGTTTCAGAGGCGGAAATAAAGGCGAGGGCTTTATTGGTAGTTCCAACATTTGTTGGACCAGAAGAAGATTACCTCTATCATCTGAACTGGGTGCTAGAAAGATTCTTCAGAAATAAACCAAGCTAAATAACCCTAAAAATAACAATCATAACAAGAATAACAAACTCAACCCTTTTTCCCCTCAACGCCCTGATCAACCCATATGCTTCGCAGGCAGGACTGCGCAACTTGAATATTTTAAGCAAACAGCGTGCAATTCAGCTGAAGTCATTGAAACGCTTCAATGATGAAAAACAACGCCTCATACTCGAGAAGTAGTAGTCCAGTGATTTTAGCAGACTACTACTACCAGTTTAGTTTTGCTTTGGAGAGCTGCCGAGTTTTTTTCAAGGCTTGAAAGAAAAGAGCTACTGCTACGTCAGGGCAGAGGGAAATATAGTTTGTTTCACCCAATGTTCGCTGAGTTTCTGAGACGCCAATAGCAAATCGAGCTTCTAATTACCATTAGCTCAAAATGATTTTCTCTCATTCAAGAAACCTATAACCAACCCTCTAGAGAATAGAAAAAGAAAGAAGGAAAATGGCGCGCCCCCTGTTCGTCATCTTGAAAAGTATAAATCACACTCTAGAGGGCGGTAGCCCGGGAGAGATTCGAACTCTCGCCGGCGGGTCCAAAGCCCGCTATGCTTTCTTTAAGATAGAAAGCTTTTGAGTGTTCTAAAGGTTAATATTTCTTTGCTGCTTAAGATGGAGGCATGCCTTTTCATGTTAGACGCAAAGACCGAGAAATAACAGACCCACGAGAGTTGCGGCAAGTGCTGAAAAGCACTAAGTATGTTACTGTTGCCCTCTGCATGGAGGATGAGCCTTACCTTGTTTCGTTGAGCCACGGTTTCGACGAAGCCAAGAACTGCCTGTACTTTCACTGTGCACCTGAAGGCAAAAAACTCGTTTTCCTAAAAGCGAACAGTAAGGTGTGGGGGCAGGCAGTGCTGGATTTCGGCGTTACCGACGAGTGTGATTACGCTTACACTTCTGTTCATTTCTCAGGCAAAATGCGCCTAATCGGCGATTTAAAGGAGAAGCAGCATGCGATTGAAGTGCTGGTGCGGCAGGTTTCTCTTAATCCCGAGGCGAAACTGGCGAAGATTAAGCCTGAAAAACTCAGTAAAACAACGATGGGCAGAATAGACATCGATTACATGTCTGGTAAGAAGCATCTGAGCCCGAAAAGCAGCAGTTAAAAGAACATGCGTAAACGGTTAAGTTAGGCTTTTCAGAAGAACATGAGGATTTTATGAATTAACCCTAAGCCGGCTGCTTCAGTTGTCATGGTTTTCATTCTCGTTTGTTTTTGTATTTAAAATTTGCCAAACACAAAAAATGCATTTGCCCCATTTTACTTTTCTAGCTGACCAACCGACTTTTTGGAAAGTTTTAAATGGAACAGAACAACTACCAACTGGAAAGTAAATGTTGCCTAGAAAACTGCCCTTCAACTTCAACAAAACCGCGCTAATAATCATTGTTCTGTTCATCGTCGCCTTCACGGTTTACGGGCTCACAGGCGAAGGACACACAACATACTACAACTACGTGCGCTTAGCTGATGCTTTTCTTCACGGGCGACTTTATTTGCTGGAGAACCCCAGCTGGCTCAACGAACTCATACCTAACCCGTCAGGTCCAGGATTCTACGTGGTTTACCCGCCCTTGCCAGCGTTCCTCATGACGCCCTTGGTCGCCCTGTTCGGAGTAAACCTTAACCAGACCCTTTTCGGCCTGTTCTTCGCCGCAGCAACTGTGCCCCTTGCCTACCTTGTCGCCAAAGACGTAACTAAAAAACCGACAGAAACCCCACCAACACCAGCACGTGAAGGAGCATTCGTATGGTTTGCAGTACTCTTCGGTTTTAGCACTATATTTTGGTATTTAGCAAGCATTGGCTCAGTGTGGCTCATCGCCCAAGTTATATCCGCCTTCTTCCTCTTCCTCGCCCTGCATGAATCTTTTAACAAAAACCGTCCACTGCTCATCGGTCTGCTTGTAGGAGCCTCTTTCTGGTGCAGGCTCCCAACAATTTTGGGCATATTCTTTTTCGCAGGATTAGCCATTTCAAGACAACAAAATTCAAGTTGGAAAGAAAAATTCAAAGCAGCACTGCCGTCACTTGCGAAACTGGCAATCGGCGCAGGCATATTCGTAATCTTCGACATGATCTACAATTTCGTCCGATTCGGCTCAATCTTTGACGTTGGCTACTGGATGATCCCAGGCGTACTGAACGAACCATGGTTCAGCCACGGACTCTTCAGCCTCTCATACATAACAGAAAACCTGCGCCCATTTCTAACAGGGCTCCCTACGCTAACATCCACCGCACCCTACATTCAAATTCCCATGACTGGAATAGCAATATGGCTAACAACACCAGCATTCATTTACGCTTTGAAATCAAAGGTGAAAGACCCCGTAACATGGTGGAGCTGGCTTGCCATAATCTCCATAGCCCTAGTCATATTCACCAAGGGATTATCAGGCTGGGGCTTCGGATACCGCTACGCCATGGACTTCTACCCGTTCCTGTTCGTTCTAACAGTGCGAGGCATGGGCACGAACCTCAAATGGTACCACAAACTACTCATCATACTTGGAATAATAGTTAATGCATGGGGCGTCATCGCCATCAACAAGTTCCCCAACGTCCCAGTCCTCGTGTAGCCGAACGCGGCTTTAATGCAGCAAGCAGTAAGAGATCGGTTTTCTAACAAATGTTCAACGCCAATTCCGAGAAAGATTAATTAATTAAATTATCATGTATTGATGCGGCGCTTAAGCCCAGGTAGTATAGTTCGGTCTAGTATATGCGGCTGTCGCCCGCAGGACCCGGGTCCGAATCCCGGCCTGGGCGCCACATCTCTGAGTGCTCATACTTTCCTCAAAGTTTTGCTTCGTCACATGGTTTTGTTTGCCGTCGTGAGCATCACAATGGCTGCAGTAAGCAGTTTGCAGGGCTTAGAGTTGCAGTTACCATCCGAAAACTCCACCTAACATCCATACTTTTCCCTTCCTTTCTATCTGCCACCCCAATGAGGGGATATACAATTTGTAGCGAACGATAAAGAGCTGTGTTGCTCAGGATTTCGAATACAAAGGGCTACTCAAGATTTTCTTTTCATAACCGATAAATCAAGCTTAGCCTAAACGAGTCCGTGATTGTCATGGAACACGAAGAGCAAATTCCCTGCGCTGACTGCCGTTTATGGAGTGCAAAAGAGAAAAAATTCTCCTGCAAGCCCAAAGACTGCAAGGAACTCTCCGCGTGGCTTCTTCAATACGCACCTCAACTTAGCGCAGAAAAAGCACAAATGCAAGTGCAGCTTCCAGAAATCGCAATCCAATACGTAGTCTAGAAACCAAAACTGACACTCTAAGCTGAAAAGAAAGGAATAGGAAGAAAGAAGTTCTGATTTCAAATGAGCTCTTTATGTACCTGCATCTTTAATGCCAAGTATCTGAGTTGGCTTTTTAGGCTTTGGAAGACAGCTGATTCTATTACGCTTAGGTTGCCGCCGCCTGTTAGAAGAGCGCTTAGGAAGTCGCGGTTGCTAAACACTGTTAGGGGAAGATAGGAAAGTTTAGGGCAAGCTTAGTTGCTGGGGTAGGTTGTTTTTGCAGAAGGTTTCATTTACCCAACTTTGAATGTCGTCTCTTTCGGCTCTGACCTTTGCCATGATTTCTTCATCTGAACCCTTGAACTCGGCTGGGTCGGGGAAACTCTTGTTAAATTCTAATATGCCTGGAAAAAACGGGCAAGCTTCCCGTGCTAAATCGCAAACAGTAACCACCACATCAAAGGTTTTTCCTTTAAACTCAAGTATGCTTTTGGTACGATTTTTTGATAGGTCAATTCCGACCTCAGCCATCGCCCTTAACACATAAGGGTTGATTTGTGTAGGCGTTACTCCTGCGCTTTTTGCTTCATAGTGGTCGCCGCAGAGCTTGTTGAGGAAGGCTTCTGCCATTTGTGACCGCGCAGAATTATGAGTGCAAATAAACAGTACCGTCTTCAAAACAGTGCACCTCAGTTATAAAAGTGAAATATTGGAGATTTATCTTTTTACTTTTTATTGTGCGGAAAACATATCAAGCCGATGCAATCATCATGCAAATGGCAATGACAGTTACATCAAAACCACCGCAAAGCGTTCACGTTTCAGATAATTGGTTAAAAGACCTTCTAAAAAGCAGTAGCTCCGCCGAAGATAGCCAAATAGTTGCCCGAGCCAGACAGGACAGCTTATGCGTACTGTGCAAGGGCTCAAGGTTTCTCTGCGGCAAAACCCGTTGCCCAATAATGGTTAAAGTTAACTATTTCCTCAAAAGCGTACCGCTGATGGCAAGCGAAGACATCAATGGCATGTCTCCGCCAAGCGTTTTCATCGGGCGAATCGGCTACCCCAACGTTTACGCTGGACCGCTTGTGCCGCCTGTGCATGAAGACACGAGCATTTACGATTTGCCTGAACGGTGGTTTGGGAAATCCATGGATGAAATTGTGGGTTTCCGCAGC
Organism: Candidatus Bathyarchaeota archaeon; assembly: GCA_003133625.1. GTDB lineage: Archaea > Thermoproteota > Bathyarchaeia > Bathyarchaeales > Bathycorpusculaceae > Bathycorpusculum. The sequence continues at coordinate 7,773 of PKYH01000089.1, forward strand.
TTGCTTGTACGTGGTAAACACAGAGTTAACGTGCAAAAATTCATGGATGCAGGCAAAATACTGGATCAAACACGCGAGTTAGCCCTTGCAGACAGCTGCGTAGACATCGAATTGAACCTTACAAAAAAGCCAAGAGGCTCAATATTTCTCGATGATAATGTTCAACCGTTTGGTCCTTCAGCGCCCATCCGAGACCTGCACGTAGGCAACGCACGGTATGACGATAAGATAGAAAAGGCGTATTATGATACGGATTTGCGGGCTACGCAGGCGGTGCGTGAACTTTACAGTCGAGGCGTCATGGTAACAAAGATTCAGAAAGCATTCAGCGTCGGCGCTTTTGGAGTGGAAAAAAACAGGCGCCTGGTCCCTACACGATGGAGCATAACAGCCGTCGACGACATCATATCCAAAAATCTCATGGAAAACGTAAAAAATTTCCCTGAAATCAACGAGTACAGGGTTTACGAGTCAATCTACTTGGATAATGTTTTTGAGATTTTAATGATTCCTGCGCAGTGGAGTTACGAGTCCATGGAAGCCTGGTACCCAGGCACCGTTTGGAACCCGAATGGAACCAGCATAGCGATTTTCTCTGACTGGGAAGGCAACAATGGACGAACCACATACGCTCAGATAGGCGGCTGCTACTACTCCGCTCGCCTAGCAGTTTGTGAGCAATTGGTAAAGGAGAGGCGCCAAGCCACCGCCATTGTGCTCAGAGAAGCAAGACCAGGCTACATCATGCCCATCGGCGTCTGGCAAGTACGCGAAAACGTAAGAAACGCCATGCGCCAAAAGCCGTACCTTTTCAAAAGTCTCGCTGAATCCATGCAGTTTATCGGTGGCAGATTCGAGATCCCAATTCAACGGTGGATTCTGCAAAGTGAACTTTTAAAGCGGGCGCTGTTCCAAAAGAAGATAACAGATTTCTTCACTGCTTAAGTTTGACGGCAAATTTTAAAAAAGCAACCCCTTATACTCTGACCTGATGCTCAATGTTAAACTCTGCAGTTAAACGGTTCATTTTGCCCTTTTCACCAGAGAAACGCAGAGAACCGTTCAGCTCCGAAGTGGAGGCAGCCGCTGTTTATGCGCTTGCAGAGCTTGAAAGAACAAAAGGCGGCGGCTTAATCGTAAAGCAGCCTGAAGAAAAATTCCTATTCATAGCCAAACTTGGTTATCCAGTGTGGCTGTTTCCCAAGAGCGAAACCACGTACATCTTCGACGGCTTAAACAATTCCAGCTATACCGTGCCCTACGTTGAATTGCCCACTGCAAAAGCATTCATTGAGAGCCTTGAGAAAAAATCGAAGACACGAGAAGATTACATGGCTTTCCTATCTGATCATAACAGCTATTTTCAACAGCCTAAGAAAGAGAGAGAAGTCTCACTGGGGGGCTTAATCGCTGATTTAGATTTTAAAAAAGAGTTCAGCGTTTACCGCAAAGAAGCCATGGAAGTGACCGGTCAGCTTGCAAATTTGGCCCTGCTGCCTCCAACATTGGAAGAGGCAACTATTTCGTCTATGTTAGCTGAAATGGATAAGTTACAATCAAATCTCAAGGAAGACGCTGAGAAGCTTCCAGAATGCCTAAGACTTGTAAACAAGGCTACCAGCCAATACATAACGGAACTGGATTATGCCGCACGAGCCGTAAGGGACGAGGCAAACGCTAAAATCAGAGCTCAAGAAGAACTTGTAAACCCCCAAGTCGCCAAGTTAAACAGTGAATATAAACAGCGAATAGCTGATTTAACCAGAAGCTTCGACGAAGAACTCGAAAGTCTCAAAAAACTAAAATTAAAAACGAAAAAATTCATGGAAAACGATGAAGAAAAAATCAGGCTTTACCAGAGGGAAGCGAAAGCTCAAGCCTTAAAGAAGCATTTAATCTATGAAAAAAGATGGAAAGAAAAAAGCAATCAAACTAAAAAAGAACTCGATGGACTAAAAAAAGAACTAAAACGTATAGAAAAAAGCATTAAAAATCTAAAAAAGCAAAAGACCGCGGAAACATACAAGTTACAGTCTAAACTTGGAGCTGAAATTAAGTTAGCTCGCCAGCCCTTGCTTGAACTTGAAGCTGTCCGTGACGCTAAAATGCTTGCCTTTAGGCAGGAAACTGAGAAGCTGATTAAACATGAAAAACCCTTAATCGATGGACTTAATGGAACCATTAAACTGCGAGAAACAATCAACGCCAAGTTTGAAATGCTAGGCATTAGTGACCAACAGTTGAAGAGTCCAGCGTTGTTTTATATACCCTTCTACGTGACTTGCTATCAAGCAGGATACGCGAAACGTTACATTTTTCTTGCTCCATCGATGATAAGCGCCATCGGTTTCGCCGCCAAACTTAAGGGTGCATTAGGCATGTCAAAAATTAAAGAACTGTTTATTCCACGGTTCAAAGCAATAACAGCCTTAATGGACAAAGTCCAAGTGCTTGATAAACAAAACACCTTTTTGGATAATCAAATTAGAGATTTGGGTGAAAAAAACAATCTCTTGAACACGGGTTTGGCTCGTGACAATATAGCTAAAGGCTTAGTTTACCTAAAACACGAAGGCTGGCTTTCAGATAAAGAATATCAGGTTTTAAGCAATAACTTGACATATGCTTAGTGTAAATTTGCTTTTTGGTTGATTCAAAAAACTTATTGCGTTCCTCACGTCTGATACTAATAAGTTAGCTGCGCGGTTTAGTGCACGACGAAAAACAGTGATAAATAATGGCTGAAAGTAACGATTACATATTAAAAGTTTCAAATTTAACCGTAAAACTACAAAATCAAGTTATACTGGATAACATTAGCTTTAATGTTAAAAAAGGAACAACATTAGCCATACTTGGACCAAACGGCGCTGGCAAATCAGTCCTGTTCAGAACACTACTCAATCTTATTCCGCACACAGGTACAATTGAGTGGACTGAAAAAGTAAAAATCGGCTATGTTCCCCAAAACGTCGCCATTTCTGATGTTCCAATGTCAGTGAAGGAGTTTCTTTCAATGGGAGACAAAGTAGACTTTGAGAGAGCGCTTAGCATGGTAAGATTAAATGACAAGAGCGTATTAAACAAGCGGTTAGGTGTCCTGTCTGGAGGCCAATTAAGAAGAATTTTGATCGCTTGGGCATTGAACGACAAACCCAACGTGCTGCTTTTAGATGAACCCACAACCGGCGTTGATATGGATAGTGAAGAGCCAATATACCTCATGCTTAACGACATCAAGAAAACCCAAAAAATAACTACATTCCTCATAACCCATAATATTCATCTCGTCCAAGAATACGCGGACAATTTGCTTGCATTAAACAAGTGCGTTACATTCTATGGACGATCAGAAGAAATCGCTAAACCGTCTGCCCAGAGAATTATTTATGGCGAACCAGTCTGTGTTGAAACGCTAAAAGGAGAAGCATAAAAATTATGCTTGACGTAGTCATCTTTAGCTTGTTTCTTTCAATCTTTGTCGGGGTTTCCGCAGGCTACTTAGGTTCATTGATGGTTTTAGAGAAAATGGCACTTGTAGGCGACGCATTGTCTCATGTGGCTCTGCCAGGTTTAGCTATCGGTGTTGCATTTAAATTTAATCCATTTATTGGTGCATTCGCATTTTTGTTTATATCTGCGGCTTTAATCTGGCATCTGCAAAGAGTTACTAAAATTTCTTTTGAAGCATTAGTGGGTGCAATGTTCACTCTTGCTTTGGCAATTGGTATAATACTGTTTCCTAACTTAGACGCGCTTGAAGCAGCCCTTTTCGGCGACATCTCACAAGTAACAATGATTGATGCAATAGTAGCGTCAGCAGTCTGCGTCATAGCAATTTTCCTAACAAAGGTCATTTACAGCAAGTTAGTGCTAGCGATGATTTCTGAAGACTTAGCAATCTCAAAAGGCATCAACGTTGCCCGAATAAATCTTCTATATCTTTTCTTAGTTTCAATCGTTGTCGCCATTGGTATTCAGATTGTTGGAACCTTGCTTGTCGGCTTTCTTGTAATTGTGCCAGCAATAGCGGCGAAAAATTTGAGTTCTAACATCCGCAGGTATTCCTTGCTTAGCGCAGTTTTCGGCGTCATAGCTGGGTTTTCAGGAGTGCTGTTATGGAGTTTTTCTAGTTTCCCTTTCCCCGGTCCCTTGGTTGTTTTTGCAGGAATAATCATTTTTGCAGTAACAGTTGTAGTAAACTGGAGAATGAAGTTAACAGTTTAGTTGGCGCTGAAACATGAAGAATTACACGGGTAAAACCTCGACTGCAATAATACCGTTTCCACCGGATAAGATTTTGCTTGTTAAAAGAAACACTGTGCCCTTCAAGGGTTACTGGGCTTTGCCTGGCGGCAGAATGGATCCGGGCGAAACCGTTGAACAAACCATTGTCAGAGAAGTTAAAGAGGAAACAGGTCTTGACGTAACAGTGGTTCGCAAAATAGGCGAATACATCGAGAAAGGAGTGAAGGACGAAGTGGAATACGAGTATTACCCTACATGTTTCCTTGTTAAAACCGTCGGCGGAGAAACCAAAAAGCAAGAAAGCGAAATCCAAGAAATCCAACTTTTCAGCCTAAAAGAACTGCCAGACCCACTGGCGTTTGAACACGACAAGATGATTAAAGATTATTTAATCAGTAAAAAAAAGGAACTTTAAACAATTGCGTTCGTCACTGCGATGAAACTTGCGCTAGAAATTAATATCTTACAAGTTTAGTATTTCTTGTGAGCGAAAATTATGGATTATGTCATTATCGCTGATGAGTACGAAAAAATTGAAGCCACCACTAAACGGTTAGAAATGACCGACCTGCTAGTTGGTTTATTAAAAAATACGTCTGTAAACGTGATTTCAAAGGTTGTTTACTTAACGCAAGGCAAACTATACCCAGACTTCATGGGCGTAGAGATGGGCATTGCAGAAAAACTTGCCATAAAAGCCTTAGCCCGTGCTTCAGGACAGAGAGAAAGTGAAATTCAATCAGACCTGCAGAAGAGCGGAGACATCGGCGAAACCTCAGGGAAATTTTTAGCAAAACGCAAACAGTCAACTTTCTTTACAAAAAAGCTTACGGTGGAGCATGTTTACGAGACGCTTGATAAAATGGCTAAAACTTCAGGTTCAGGCGCGGTTGAGTCGAAAATGGCGCTTTTAGCTGGACTTTTATCTGATGCCTCGCCGAAAGAGGCAAAATGGATAATCCGAACGGTAACTGGTAACCTTCGCTTAGGCATAGCGGACATGACGATGCTTGATGCGTTGGCAATAGCCTACGGCGGCGGAAAGGAAGCTCGCGAACTCATTGAGCGAGCGTATAACATTTCTTCTGACCTTGGCAGAGTTGCAAGCGAAGTTGCCGAGAAAGGTTTGGATGGAATCAAAAAGTTTCAAGTTATGGTTTTTGAACCCATAAGACCCATGCTGGCAGAGCGGTTGGCTTCGCCTGAAGAGATTTTGGAGAAACTGGGCGGCAAATGTGTAGCTGAATACAAGTATGATGGCGAGCGGGTGCAAGCGCACAAGAAAGACGGCAAAGTGGTGTTGTTTTCTAGGCGTTTAGAGAACATTTCTGACCAGTATCCAGACGCGGTTGAGTTAATCAAAGAAAAAATAGCTGCAAAAGAAGCCATTTTAGAAGCTGAATGTGTCGCGATTGATTTAGAAACAGGTGATATGCGCCCATTTCAAGAGTTAATGCATCGAAGACGCAAGTACGGTGTTGAAGCAGCTATGGAACAATATCCTATTTCACTATTCACGTTTGAAGCGCTTTACGTTGACGGCAAAGACTTAACCCTTGAACCTTTCCCTCAAAGGCGCAAAGCACTGGAAAAAATCGTGAAAGAAAGCGACCGCATAAAACCCGCCATTCAAAAACTAGTCAAGAACCCAAAGGAGCTTGAGGATTTCTTCGAGGAAGCCATAGAGAAAGGCTGCGAAGGATTAATGTGCAAATCCGTCGGGAAAGACTCAGTTTACCAAGCGGGAAGCCGCGGTTGGCTCTGGATAAAATACAAGCGCGACTACAAAAGCGAAATGACCGACACCGTAGACCTTGTGGTTGTTGGCGCTTTTCACGGCAGAGGAAAACGGGTGGGAACGTACGGTGCTTTGCTTCTGGCTACCTATAACGATGAAGCGGACACTTTTGAAACCGTCACCAAATGCGGCACGGGCTTCACAGACAAAGACCTTAAAACGCTCCATGAAACGCTTCAGAAGCATGTAATTCCCCGCAAGAACTCCCGTGTCCAGTCAACGTTAGAGGCGGATGTCTGGTTTGAACCCAACTTAGTGCTTGAGATTTTAGGTGCTGAAATCACTTTAAGTCCCATTCACACGTGCGCTATGGATTCAATACGCAAAGGAAGTGGCTTGGCGATTCGTTTTCCACGTTTCACCGGTAAATACCGCACTGACAAGAGCCCTGAAGACGCAACAACTTCAAAGGAGATTGTGGAAATGTATCGTGGTCAACTAAAGAAAATCAGCGAACCTCCACAGGCACAAAAAAGCGATACTCTTAACTAAAGGGACATGACCGCGGGTGTCAAGGAAACTTGGAAAAACCTTTTTAGCGCTAACCACTTCTTAGATAAAGCTGGATGAGTATGTACAAAAGGTTCGCCTTAGTACTTATTCTCGTCTTCCTAACAGCATCATGCATAATCATGGCTAAGCCTGTTTCTGGAGATTCAACGGTGGTCGATAACTCTTGGGTGAAGAAGGCGCCGATGCATGTAGCAAGAAGCGACTTAGGCGTCGCTGTAGTGAACGGAAAAATCTATGCCATCGGAGGTATCTCTGAAAATGGAGAAGTCGTTACCAATGAAAAATATGATCCAGCAACGAACACTTGGGTTTTGAATACGCCAATGCCGACTCCAAGAATGGATTTTGCTATAGCAGTCTACCAAAACAAGATCTATTGCATAGGTGGATCTATAGGTGATTCTACTGACCCTTGGGATGAAGTGCTAACTGGAGTAAATGAGGTTTATGATCTAGCAACGGGTATTTGGGAAACAAAGGCAGCCATGCCTACGGCTCTTGGGTCACCGCAGGCTAATGTTGTGAACGGAAAAATTTATGTCATGGGTGGGCTTCCCAACACTGGAACCAACAATGGAACGCTTAACGAAGTTTATGATCCCTCAACTAATACTTGGAGCTTAATGTCGCCAATGCCTCAATGGGAAGATGGATGTTCAGCAGTTTTTAATAACAAGATCTATTTCCTTGGGGGTTATTTTAACCATGACCTCGAAAATCCTGAAGTTCCTATTACTCAAATATATGATCCTGACAAAAACACCTGGAGTTTGGGTACGCCTCCCCCCACTTTTTTCGCTGAGGGGTCAGCAGCCGTTACGAGTGGCATTTTGGCTCCAAAGAGAATCTATGCTTTTTGTCCTTATGCTAACCAAGTTTATGACCCTGAGACTGATAGTTGGGCGTCTGGAGCTGCTATACCCACACAGCGCGCAGGTTTTGCCGTTGCAGTTGTAGATGATCTAATATACGTTATCGGTGGTGAGAGCACTACTTTCCCCACTACTCTCTCTTATACGCAACCTTTTGGCTCAAACGGTGTAACCACTTACTATGCAACAGTTGAGCAGTACACACCTTTCGGTTATGGAACTGTTCCGCCTGTGATTTCTGTTGCCTCTCCGGAGAATAGTAATTATTCTTCGAGTGAGGTTTCCTTGAACTTTACAGTCAACAAGCCAGCTAATTGGACAAGCTATAGCCTTGATGGGAAACAAAACGTAACCATAACTGTAAACACAACCATAACTGGGCTTTCCAGCGGTTTACATAACATTACAGTCTACGCCAACGATACGTTTGGAAATATTGGCGCTTCACAGACAGTCACTTTCACAATAGCCGAGCCTTTTCCAACCGCAACTGTAGCCGCTGTTTCAGGTGCATTAGCGGTTGTTGTGGTTGTTGGTTTGTTTGTTTACTTCAAGAAACGCAAGCACTGAAAACAAATTGTGTCTAGACCCCAAAAGCAGCCAAAGAGCTTAACGCTTTAAGCAAATGCTCAACACATGTATTACAAATGTACTGACAAACCTATATTTTTTGACCTACCGGGTAGGTAATGTGAGAAAGAAAAAATAATCGTACAGATAATTATGCCCGACCTGTTTGATTCGATTAGAGAGCGGCGAAGCATCCGAACACATCAAGTCCGAACTGATACAGAAAAGCTAAAACTGATAAGCACCAACCGCTAAAATACTGCATGTGCGTGTACTGCGTTGGCTCAAGACATAGAAAAAATGAAATCACTCATCGCATTCAAGAAGCGGCTTGAAGATCAACTTGAAAAATTAACGGCCGAAATCAAAGAGGTTGAGGCATCCTTGGATACGGTTAATTCTATTTTGCTTGATAAAGGCTTCAAGCGTGGGGACATCAAAGAAGTGCCTGAAGCTCCTGTACCTATAGAGGTTATTTTGCCGAAACAAGAGCCTGAAGCGCCAAAGCCTGCTGCTCAACACATGCCTGAACCGGAAAGCGTTATACCGTTGAAAACTATGACCGATGAACCTTTGGCGCTGATTTATTTTGATAAGCAGGCTATGCATGTGTTGCCTGATGAAAGCAAAAATTTCAGTGTTAACACGCCGCCTTTCGGCAATTTTCTTGTTGAAAGAGTCTTCGCTAAAATGCAGGAAAAAGACAGCGAACTCGTCAGGCTGGGGCAGTTAACTGCGGATAAGATGTTTTCCTATAACATTGTGCGCGAAGGCGATTTGATAAGGGAAATAATAATTAGAAACGTTGATGAGGAGCGGTTGAAGGAGCTTAAGTCGAGCATTCGCTGGACTTTTGAGAAAATGTATGAAAAAATAAAAAGTTCCTAGAGCTACTCTGAATGTTTCTTTAGCGTGTCAGCAATTCTGCTTTTTGGGCATAAACCCACTAGCCTTTCGGTTTCGGAACCGTTTTTGAAAATTATCATTGTCGGTATGCTGAAAACTTGGAAGCGCTCAGCCGTCGCTGGGTTCTCGTCAACATCAAGTTTGCCTACTAAGGCTTTTCCAGCGTATTCTTTTGCTAGTTCTTGGATTGTTGGGGCTAAGGCTCTGCATGGTCCACACCAGTTAGCCCAGAAATCAATTAAAACTAGCTTGTTTTTCTTGATTGTCTCTTCAAAATTGGCATCTGTTACATGAAAAGGTTCAGCGCTCATTTGTTCTTTCTCCTTTTTCTAATTTACTATTTTGAGATTTGATTGATATAAACCGTTCGTGAAGCCTTTAGGTACTTTTAACCTATAGCTAACATCAACCAAGCGATTAGAAAGTTAGCGTTTAGATCTAACTATTAACATAGGTTGAGCAGTTAAACCTGAACGGGTATTGTGGTGTGTCTAAGCTGAGCGTTGGAATGACGATTTCTTGGTGGTCAAGGGCGTCTGCTGGTATGGTGGGCTCGGTTTGGTTAGCTACAACGTGGATTCCTATGAAGAGCATGTATGTTTTGGCGCTCATTGATGAGTTCTCGTCTACCCGTGTGTATACGACTAAGTGAATGTTTTGCAAGGACTTCACTGAGTCCTCAGGCGAGTCTATCCAAGTAACGTTGCCGCTGACTGTGTTCCAGCTGTAGCCAGGTCCACTTGCGCCTGATCCTCCGCTTGCTGTTATGTTAACATAGCGGCTTAACGCTTCATCAACAGTTGCGCTTGTCTGGAAGGTTTCGCCGTGGCCGCTGCTATAGATGCTATTATTGGGTGGATTGGGCTGATTGGTTAATACTGCAAGCGCAATTACTGGAGCTAGAAATAAACTGACGGCTACAATGGCAATAATTAACCATTTAGTGCGACCATTCACATCTATCACCGCTCTTACTGCACTGTTCTCTTGCTGGATACATTAAAAATGTTTTCATTATTTCTAATAGAGTTGGCTTGGTGCAGTCAAGTTCTTTCTCTTTAGAGTTTAAAGAGTTTGATATGCAACCAAAAAAGGGATAAAGTATCAGGTATTACTAGGTCTTTTAGTATACGCATAATTTGAAAAAAGCACTGAGGAAAAGCAAGCAGTGAATACTAACATTAAAGCTCTAATCCAAAAGATTCCTCACCCAGTAAAACTAGCTATCCTAATTGTAATAGCAGCTAAAATTCTGGTTTTAGCAATTGGTTACGTTGTAACATACCTAAACAGTGGACCCGCCCAACCGTTGATAATCGTGATGAGCATGTTTAACCACTGGGATGCTCCACATTACGTTGACATTGCAAATAACTGGTATGTCAACGTGGGCGATGCGGCGAACTTTATTGTCTTTTTTCCGCTGTACCCTATCCTGATTCGCCTGTTCACCTTTGATTTTAACTATATTAACCTCACAGCGCTGATAGTCTCAAACGTTTGCAGCCTAATCGCTTTCTTTTACCTATACAAGCTAGCAAAACTCGAATTCAACGATAGTGTAGCCGTAAAAGCCGTGCTTTTCCTAAGTATCTTTCCCACTGCGTACTTTCTCTCGGCACCCTATACTGAGGGGCTCTTCTTTGCCCTCGTTATCGTCAGCATCTACTATGCGCGGCTGGGCAAATGGCAGTTTGCAGGTTTAATTAGTTTATTTGCAGCTTTAACGCGAATTGCTGGGCTTCTGCTCTTGCCTGTGCTTTTGGTTGAGTATTTTCATCAGAAGGGTTGGAAACCAAGAAAAATAGACGCAAGCTTTCTATGGATTTTTTTGGCGTTAGCAGGTTTCCTGATTTATCTTGGCTTAAATAATCAGGTTACTGGGAGCCCGTTTACGTTTATGACGGTGGAGGCTATGCACTGGTATAACAGGCTTGACCCATGGAGCGGGTTAACATCGGCTTACAGCTGGGCAAGGAATGCCTCTTACCCAGATAACATCACTATTGGCCTTGCACCGTTAGTCTTCGCCGCCTTTGGGCTACTGATGGTCATAGTTAGTATTTGGCGGCGTCTGCGCCCAGTTTACATAGTTTACATGTTTCTTTCTTGGGGGCTTGCAGTTTCAACGTCATGGTGGATCAGCGTCCCCCGATATGTAATGTCAATGTTTCCCATGTTCATGCTCTTTGGCTTACTCACAAACAGAAAAGCCATCAACATAGCAATCGTACTTGCATCAGGAGCGGTACTATGCTACTTCACAATTTTCTTCGCGCTAGGTTGGTGGGCGTTTTAGAAAAATCATTTGCAGGGCTTCATTTTTTCCAGCAAAGCCTTGAACGTGGCATAAGAATCCTTAGGGTCAGAAATGCCGGCGGCAGCCTTCTCAAAGGGACATGCTCCAGTCTTGTTTAAATCAAGAACATTGTCCACCAACTGCTTCCATTCGCAGGGCACCTTGTTCTCTTCAAAAACTGCTTTAGCTTTTTTGCTTAAAACTTCAGCGTAAACTTCACGTATTCCAGCGTAAACGCATAGGAGCGCTAATGCTTTGCCAGCCACTCGATCAGCCACTGAAGCACCGTTTAGCTGGGTGCCCAATTTGTCTATTGCACCTATAAAACCAGAGATTCTATGTGAATCTGTTTGGAACAGCACTTGAGCGTTTTTCACTATGACAAGCGTTAGCTGCTTATCATAGAGTTGGTTTTTGGCTATTTCGAGGTCTTGCATGATTCTTCATTAATTTCAACGCTGGGCTGCTAAAAACACTATTGGTTTTGATCCAGTTAGATTATAGGGCTTATTTTAACAAGTTAACTGCTTTATTGGGCTACTCAAGGGTAATGTTGAAGAGTTGGTTTTCTGGCATATCGGCAATTTCTATTGCTAATTCTTCGGTTAATTGGTTTTGTTTTTGCTTTTGCTCTAATTGCTCGCTTAAATTTTGAGTAAGTGTTATTTTCACTTTTTTCGCATCTTTTCGCCTTGTAAACGTTGCCTCAATGGTCTTTGAGTTTTTGACTTGGAGTCTTTGGTTGCCGATTGTGCAGGTTGTGGAAACCTGTATGCCGTCNNTGGTCCTACGTGCCCGTGTAGTTTGCGTGCGAATTCGATGAGTGCTGTGAGTTCATTTGGTTCTGGCATTTCTTTGCCTCTTAGCTAATGTTGGCGTTTATTGAAGATTGCTGTATCTGGTTGAACGGAACTACCTTATCAAATTGCTTGTATTGCCAGTAGCCGAAAGAAACCAGCCAAGACACAACGAAGATGAGGACTATTCCGAAACCTATCATTTCAAAATTCAGCGTGTTAAGCCAGTTCCAGAACAATCCGTTAAGATTTAATTCACTTGAAAGCACCTGTAAAAGCTCCACGGTGCCTATTGCCCATGCAACAAGCACTGATATGACTGTGACTGTCAAGTTATAGTATATCTTTCGTATAGGGTTGAGGAAAGCCCAACCGTAAGCGACTCTCATTGCAACGCCGTCTGCAGTGTCTATAGTGACCATGCCACAGGTGAACATCAACGGAAGAATCAGGATATAGTATAGAGGAATGTTTGTGGAAACGCCGATTCCCACGCTTATGGCAATGAGGGCAACTTCGCTTGCGGTATCGAATCCTAAACCGAAGAGTACGCCAACTGGGTAGATGTGCCAAGGTTTGCTTATGATTTTGAAGAGTGGACGGAAGAAGCGGTTCATGAATCCACGATTTTCGAGCAAATTGTCGAGTTCAGCCTGATTTAGTTTACCTTGCTTCAGCGTCTGGAAAATCTTGTAAATGCCAATCACGATGACGGCATTAATGAAGCCGATAATCCAAAGAAAGCTTCCTGAGACTAGGGTCCCGATTACTGCACCTGCACTTTGGAGAGCAGGAATGTTAGTCGCGACAGCCCGTGTTGCCACAATTAAGCCAATGATAAGGGCAACGACTACTGTGGAATGCCCAAGGGAAAACCACATTCCAACCGTACATGGACGCTTTCCTTCCTGCATCAGCTTTCTTGTCGTGTTATCGATGGCTGCTATGTGATCAGCGTCAACTCCATGGCGCAAACCGAAGACGTAAGTTACTATTCCAAGACCTGCGAGAACCGCGGCGATTTTTCCAATGACGAATGCCGCTGAAAAACCAAGTGCGGTGACGGTTAATAGTATTGAGAAAATTATGGCTATCTTGATTTTCTCGTTGCGTGAGAGATTGAGTGCAGAAAGTTTTTCCGTCAATCCTTAGCCTTCCAGTAACACTTTCTCCAAAATTCGTGTTACTCAACATATAAAAGCTTTTAGGTATAAAAACACTCACATTCATCAGCGATGTCCATGTCAAAAGTCACCCGCATAGGCGTAACATTCCCACCTGAACTCCTCAAAGACTTCGACGAAGTCATCAGCAAAATGGGCTACGAAAGCCGCAGCAAAGCAATACAAGACGCAGTAAGACTATACGTTTCCGAGCGAAAATGGCTCAAAGAAGAAAACACCACCCAAACAGGCATTTTACTCATGGTTTACGACCATGAAGTGAAAGGACTTGAAAGCGAACTAACCGAAACACAACACCATCACTCTTCACTGATCTCGTCAACCATGCACATTCACCTTGGCGAACGAGACTGCCTAGAAGCCATAGCTGTTAAAGGTAAAGCTTCAGAAATACACGAGTTAAGCGATGAATTAACTACAAGAAGAGGAGTAAAAATCCTCAAAACAATGATAGTAACCGTTTAAACCTGAAACATTCTCTCAAGCGAAGCGCGAGCTTTCTTTGCAACTGCTTCAGGAACCTTAACCACATGCTTCTCCTCTTTCAACGCAGTGTAAAGCCGATCAAGTGTTGTTAGCTTCATGTTTGGGCATATTGCACCTTCATAAGCTAAGTAAAAGTTTTTCTCCGGGTTCTCTTTGCGCAAGCGATGCAGGATGCCTTCTTCAGTGCCGACAATGAAGTTTTTAGCGTTGGATTCTTTGGCGTAACGGCACATTTTTGAGGTGCTACCAACGTAATCGGCTACTTCCCGCATTTCAGAACTGCATTCAGGATGAACCATAACACTAGCATCTGGATGCTGCATCTTTAGGACTTTCACGTCTTCAGGCTGGAAAAGCAGGTGCGTTGGGCAAAATCCGCATTCAGGAATCGGAATAAGCGTCTTCCCAGTCTTCTCGGAAACGTATTCGGCTAGGTTGCGGTCTGGACCAAACAGTATCGTTTCTGCATCGAGCGACTTTATGACTTCCACAGCGTTGGCGCTGGTGCAGCAAACATCGCAGTTAGCTTTGCATAAAGCCAAAGTGTTCACGTACAGCACCACTGGAGCGTCTGGGTATTGGGTTTTAGCGCGTTTTATCTCATCAACCGTAAGCATCTGCGCCATGGGACATCTTGCGCCTAAACAGGGCAAAAGAACTTTCTTGTCTGGGTTTAATATTGCGGCTGATTCAGCCATGAAATCTACAGCTGAGAAAACAATCATTTCAGCGTCTTTTTCCTCTGCAGCCTTGCGGCTCAGTTCAATGCTGTCGCCGACGTAGTCAGCTATGTCTTGGATTTCTGGCCTTTGGTAATTATGAGCTAATATGACAGCTTTCTTTTCTTTCTTGAGCTTTAGGATTTTATCCGCTAACGCCATATTTCCGCCTAGTCTGCCTTAAAGTGAAAAATAATGAGGACAAGCCAACAGATATATGCTTTTACCCTCACACCTAAACTTTCAACCTTAAAAATAAAGAAAAAGCATTACAAAAGCCTTTGAACTCTAATGATCTTTCTTTTACTATAACCACCTTAATTATAGGTAGATTTTGGTTCTGTGAATCTCTGTCGGATATGGGGTCATGTGAAAAATCTATAAACTTCCATCTTATTCAGCGATGTGCTAGCCTGAGATACTGCTAACTTATTTGTCATGGGGGCAATCTGAAGTGGATTGGTTTTCTGGTTTTCTAATTCTCAGTTTTCAAGCTTAGCGGAAAATTAAAGTGAATCTTTCGATTGTACAGGGCCGTTATTATTTCAAGTATGGTTAGTGCGGCGATTGAATAAAGCGGAATCCAATCATACAAGTACATCTGTGAGACTATTGAGCTATTAGTTTCTGTCTTCAAGAATGCAAAGCCTACACCGTAATAGAAGAAGAATGGGAGATTTGTAGCCGCAAGAAAAGCAGCGGATCCCGCAATGAATTTCCATATCGAGTGTCTATTGTACCACAGTAGCAGTGGCAATGCAAAAAGTGCGCTCCGTGGGTCGAATATTCCGAACGTGAAAAACAACGCTGACAGCCATGGTTTTTTGGCGAACCCAAAATACAAAGCGCCTACTAGAAGGACTGTTTGGAGGATGTGGGCATTTGCTAAGAGATATCCACAGTAGTAACTTGGCGAGAAAGTCTGGACATGCAAGCTTATCATACGGTAATGGAGAAAGTTAGCGCCATCGTAACTTATTGAAGGTGAAATAAGCAGCGGATCAAGCAAAACAATTACTGCAACTATAACGCCGAGAAAGAGGTTTTTGTCTTCAATAAGCTTGTAGACAAAGAAAGCCAAAGCTAGAATTGAAAGAAATTGTATTATGTCAAAAGCGTTAAGCGCGTTCTGGTAGCTTAATGTTAGAAATGGCGCGAAAAGTATCAGAAAGGAAGGAGTATACTTGAAAGGTTGCGGCTGTCCAAGAATCTGATAATCGCCCGGCTGAATGCCATCGGAATAGATTTTGGTTGGATTATGGAACAATCGCCATTCCCCAGTGTAGTACGCTGAAAAATCTCTCGCAAGTGTGGCTGATTGTGGCGTAAAGGTTTGAGGATATGCATAACAAAAAATACTGAAGTTCAGCAGTACTGCTAGAAGGATAACTAAGATGATTGCCCTTTTTTTGGATAGCAGTAGCTTCATGGCTTTCTCCATATGGTTGCAGCGAGGCTGATGATGGAGGAACTTGTTTGACTAACGATTTATTATTTGCGGTAAATTCGGCTGAGCCCTAAAAAGTAGTTGGATAACGCTAGTTTGCTGGTAGAAAGCTTAAATTATAGATAATTTCTGTTCCTTCTAATA
>PKYH01000148.1 GCA_003133625.1 Candidatus Bathyarchaeota archaeon
CACTCTTTAGGAGAAAAGAATGCCAATGCTAATGATGATGACTACCTACGCCATCGTTAATTTAACCAGAGCCTTCTCAGCCCTCTTCTTATTCTCCATTGCTAATGATCAGGATTGTTGATAACCCATCAAAAAAGGGGAAAGTGAAGTGTCTGTGTTCTTTGATGTTTATGGTCGTTTTCTGAGCATTAGCACTATGACAGCGCCGACTATGGCGATTGCTATGATTATGGCAGCTGTACTAGCAGCGAAGTACATTTCTGTCGGTGGCAAATTAACTACTGGATACGGAGATGCTGTTGGCGCTGCTGGGTCAACTGCAAAGCTAGTTTCTGAATATGATGGCCAGTAACCGTTGTTGCCATGGAAGGTTGCGATGACAGTATACTTGCCTGTGATGTCAGGTTTCCACTGCAAGCTGTACGTGCCTGTTGCATCTGTCACGGCAGTGCCGATGTTTCTATAGTTGCCGTTAGAGTCCAAGACATCAACTGTCACTGATACGCCTGTAAAGTTTGTTGGAAGTGGCTTTTGCTGGTAGACGTGGCCCATCCATTGAGTCATGCTCGCATCCGATGCTACTGGAACGCCGCTTGGAAAGTCAGCTTTCTGCTCTGATTGTTGCGTGCCCGCAGAAATATCCGTCACGGTGCCTTGTATAACTAAGCTCGATCCTAGTGGGATGCTGGCCAGTGGTGTTTGTACTGTTGTAGCGCTTGGTCCTCTGCCTACAACGTAGATTTGATCGTCGTAGCCGTTGAACCAAGTTTCAAAGCCGTCTGCGAGTGCATATGCGGGGAATCCGCCGCCTCCTGTAGTCCAGCCTGAAAGTGTCCATATCTCTGTGCCGTCGGTAGCGTTTATAGCCCGTTTTAATGCGCCTTGGTAAATCGGTGTCTGGATAGTGTGTTCACTGGAGCTCAGATAGATTACCCCGTTAGCGATGGCATCTATGAAGGTCGGATAATAAGTTTCCCCACCTGTGGCGAATCCAGCGTTGGTGCTGTTGCCTGGTCCGCCATTGCCATAAGTCCATAATAGGTTGCCAGTACTCAAATCATAGCAGAAACATACTCCGCCAAATCCGCTTGTGTAGAGTTTGCCGTAAGCGAATTGAGCGACCGCAGCGCCACTGCGTATGTTTCCATAGTACTCAAGCCCGTTATAGGCTGTTTGAGATGTAGTTGTCCAGAGTCTTTGGCCTGTGTCCATACTGTACGCTACCCATTGCGCTGTTTGTTTGTAATACTCAACGAAGATGCGGCTCGCTTGGTTAAATCCGCCTTGGAAGACGTTTATATTGTTTGGTGGCAGGTCATATGTCTGCATCCATAGTATCGAACCGATCGCGCCTTTTGAAGAATTGAGGTTGACAGCAAAGTATGTGTGGGGAGTGGTGCTTATGCCGGAGAGCGCAAGGCCTGTTGTTGGTAGAGAGCCATTTCTGCAAATCATCACATCGTTATTGAAAACGCACACTACAGATACAGGATTCGAAGCGTCAGGATTGCCCGTGGGTGGAAGACCAGTAGTAGTCCAGCCCTTAATGATTGTCAGATTGCCAAGAGTTACCAAAGTTTGGTTGCCCATGACGTTGAGCCATGGTATTGAAACGTTCCAGTCGTAGCGGTATTGAGCGCTGCTTGGGTTTGCGACGCTTGCATCAATTATTACGTTTCCAGGAAGTATTCCACCTGTCATTGAGACAGTTGAACCAGTCATGTTATCGTACGTGATCGATTGGGCGATGAAATTCCACAGTTTAGATGAGTTCCACTGAGCTAAATACCATTGCGGATTCGTGTTGTTGCCTGCATTCGCAAAGACATATCGCAATACTTCTCCGTTGGGACCCATTGCTGCCGTGCCAGACGGAACATTAGTGACGTTGTACAGCGGATCTCCGGTATCTGCATCAAACGCGCGCGCAAAGTTGGCTGTGTACAAAATTGGTTGAATAACTCCGTGGTTGTTTGTGGTTTGGACGTCGTATATGTAGCCAAATGAAAGCGGAGGTACATCAGATCGAGACCAAATAAGTTGCCCTGTACGCAAATCAACGCAGTCGGTTGGTCCACTATTACCCATCATTGATACTGGTTCTGTGTAGAATATTTTTCCGTCAAGGATTATCGGGTTTGCATATCTTGTATTGCGTGAAGTTCCGTCAAAGTAAGTATCTCCCTGTATAATGGTATCGTTTCCTCCTACAACTCCACCGGATTCAATCGGCTTTGTCCACATGATATGACTTGTTAGGGGTCCGACGGCGTCAGGAACATATTTTTCTGTCCCTGTCGATTCGGGGGGAAGCTGGGGAGAACCGGTGCCAAGCCAGTTTGATGAAATCGTGTACCAAGCAATGTTTTCACCGTATATTGGGCGTGTCCAGTAAGACATGGGAAGCGGAACGCTCGGTGCATAAGGTATTGGTGTTTGCTGCACGGTAAGCGTTGTTGACGCAGAGCTTGCTTTGTAAGTATCATTTACATATGCTGAAGTGGGGTCATGATCATATGTATTATAGGCTTGTCCTGGAAATTCGAACGTGAGGGTGTATGTGCCAACTTGGTTAGGAGTGTAGTCGTAACCTTGTGATGATGTTGGGTCCGAGATATAAGCAAAGGTCTGTGTTGTGTTTGTACCGTCAGGCGCTGTAATGGTAAGCTCGTAATTACGGAATCTATAGTCGTTTCCTATGGCTCCGCTGCTAAAGGTCTGGTCAAGCCATATTAAAATGCGACATGTTTGTCCAACGCCTATCAGATTAGGTGCAACAGCAATGTAAGCGTAGGTTACAATGGTAAACGGAGGAGTATGCGCGCTAGCAGTTGGTGTGAGTATCATTGAAGCACTCATAGAAAGTGTTAGAAACAAAGCAATCAAAATAGTCAAAGTTTTACTTTTTAGTTTTTGCATTTCTTCTTCTTCCTTTAATTTTATTTTGTATTGAGCAAGAAGCATAAGTGCTCTCGCTCAATAGCCAGCTTAATTTAGCGATTTTGTTTATAATACTTATGCAAAGATACTGGTGACGACAAACACTTTGACTTNNTAAATTAAAAAAGAAAAAGTGAATATTTCCGCTAAAAAAAACAATTATGGATTTGTGACTTCTCAGAATTTAGGGTTTGCTGAGGCTCTGGAACACTATCAACGAGAAAAGAACTTAATACAAATTTCGTACTTTGCCGCGTAAACTCAACCAGAGCCTTCTCAGCCCT
>PKYH01000077.1:0-17558 GCA_003133625.1 Candidatus Bathyarchaeota archaeon
AGCTTTATTTGCAGAAATAAGACCGTGGCGGGCAGGGAGGGATTTGAAGCCTCGGGTAGGTATATTTATTGTCTACCCGTCCCTGAAAACCCAACAGGTTCAAAACCCTCAATATCGCACATCAACGGTATGAGGCAAATTGCCTCATTATAAATGCAGCACCTTACCTACGTTTTTCAGCGCACTTTTCTAGTTCTATCGGATTCGCTTAATAAATTAGGCGAATCCTAAATTTTCCTTGGAAAAATGTTAAGACGGGCCCGCTGGGATTCGCNNTGGGGCCGCTGGGATTTGAACCCTAGGACAAGTGGAGATATCTCCGCACAATCCCTATTTTTCTCAATTCTTAGGGGCGTGAATTGTAGGGATAAGAGGGATTAGATTGGACAAATCATAAATGCAAATTAGACTGTCAACAATAACGAAGACCTCTAAACAATTCTCAAAGGTGAGGGTTAGGATGAGCAGAAAGAAGGTACTCTTCATAAGTGGCTCCCTAGGGCTTGGACATGTTGGCAGAG
This sequence comes from Candidatus Bathyarchaeota archaeon, assembly GCA_003133625.1. Lineage (GTDB taxonomy): Archaea > Thermoproteota > Bathyarchaeia > Bathyarchaeales > Bathycorpusculaceae > Bathycorpusculum. Next base: position 522 of record PKYH01000077.1, read on the forward strand.
ATATTGAGATTGCAAAAGCTTTACGTAAGAAAGAACCTGATTTCGATATATGGTGGCTAGCTGAGGACCCTGCAAGTATGGTTCTTGAGCAGGCAGGAGAGAAACTTATTCCAGAAGCAAAACTTGTTGCATCTAGCAACGCGAAATTGGAGGATTCAGTTCAAGGTTATAATGCTAATTTGATAAAAGCGACGATGAATTCAAGAAAAGATTGGTCAGACAAAGCTAAATTGGTTGCTAAAGTCGTTGAAAAAGAAGGCTTTGATTTGGTTGTTGGGGATGAAACATATGAAATAGTAATAGAAGCAGTTAACAACCCCGATTTTAAGAAGTTTCCTTTGGTAATGATTTATGACTTTATCGGTGTAGACTCCGTTACACGTAACCCTGTTGACGCAATTGCCACGTACCTGGTTAACAAAATATGGGCTAAAGGTATGCAAGCTGGAACATCGATCGCCGACAAAAGCCTATTCATAGGTGAAGTTGAGGATATTCCAGACCGAAAATTCGGCTTTATGCTTCCAAATCGAAGAGAGCTTGCTATCAAAAGTTTAGACTTTGTAGGCTATATACTCACGTTTGATCCAACCGAATACAAAGACAAAGACAAAGTTCGAAGACTGCTCGGCTATAACGAAGACCCATTGATTATCTGCTCCATCGGTGGAACCTCCGCGGGGAAAAACCTTCTTGACCTATGCGTAAAGGCGTATCCACTAATGAAAAATGAACTTCCTGATTTGCGGATGATTTTGGTTTGTGGACCGCATCTCTCGCCAGACTCAATTCAAACCGTGGAAGGTATAGAGGCTAAGGGGTATGTTCCAGAGCTGTTTAAGCATTTGGCAGCAGCCGACTTGGGCATTGTAGCTGGAGGCGGAACCATAACCTTAGAGCTAACGGCACTCCAAAAACCGTTCTTGTATTTCCCGCTCAAACAACATTTCGAACAGGAAATGGCAGTTGCACCAAGGTGCGAACGACACAGAGCAGGCGTCAAAATGGACTTTGAAAAAACTACGCCTCAATCCCTGGCAAAAGAGGCACTGCTTAACATTAGCAGGAAAGTCAATTATCCTTCTATACCAATTAATGGTGCCGAAAATGCTGCTCATTTGATAAGCCAAACCCTAAGGGACTAACAGTCGTGGTATTTGTCGCCGATAGAGAATCACAAGTCTATCTTTTTGCTTTATCCCAGTAGTATGAGAACAGAGATTTTGACCACTTGTGAGCTAGTTCATCTTTGGTCGTAAATCCCAAGTAGTCTAATCTTCCTTGGGTTTCTGGAAAACAGATTGCCGCAACTTCCTTTTCAGAAAGAAAAATGGCGACATCAACTCTGTCCAGGTATCTGCTTTCGAACTTCTTTTCCCGTGCAGCGATTTCGAAAACAGGGTTGTTGGCCATTGCAAGAACATCATCGGGAATATTCACGTTTCGGGGCAATAGTTTTTTGAAAGCTACTCCACGTTTGACCGCTTCTACGGCTATCGGCAATCCGCTCGCGAGAAGCTGATCAGACATGAACCAGAAGTACTCTTCGGCTTCGCTCATTGCTTTTTCAACGTTGTGCAATATTGTTGTCAGCTCGCTAATTGGTTTGTATTTCTCAAGAGCCCCCAAACTTACCACAAACTCACGAGGCAATGCGGAAAGAGTGTGAGTTGTGAAGTAGCTTTTGTTCTTGGAAAGAAACTCGAAACCCGGAAGGAGCTGCAGGGCTTCCTCCCCGAAGGGAGTCAGGCGATAAGAACCATCTGCATCTCTGATGATCAGGCTCGCTTCGCTGAGTCTTGAAATGTTTCGTGCGGTTTCTGGCACGGTGAAGCCAAATCTCTCAGACAAGTGAGAGAGTTTCATGGGATTTTTCCTAAGCTCGCGAAGTATGCTGAGACGATCTTCGTTTGAAAGCTCAAATAAGAGCTCACAGAAACCTTGCACTTGTCAGAACACCTTCCAATGTTGAAACATCGCCTCACTTCGTCTCCTTATTTACTACAATTAATAGTTGATTATAATATTTCATATTTTCTGTTTAGAACATCTTATCACCTTCTCAATCTTATGTAAATCTGTGGTGAAGGAGTTTGGAATCTTCAACTTATGATGCAATAATCATTGGGTCAGGACTCGGTGGCTTGTCTTGCGGGGCATATCTTGCCAAGAATGGGCAAAAAGTTCTGGTTCTAGAGAAACATAGCGTTCCAGGCGGCTATGCGACTAGTTTTAGAAGAGGGGCTTACGTTTTTGGTTCGACTTTGCATATGCTGGATGGTGTAGGCAAGGGGCAGTTCTGGCATAACTTTTTTGATTTATGCGGTGTCGGTGACAGCATAGAGTTTATCAAACTAAAGTATTCTTTTAGAATGATTTTTCCAGAGCATGATATTCTACTGTCAAGCGGAAACCTTCAAGAAGTCATCAACACTTTGGAGGCTAACTTTCCAGATGAGAAAGAGGGCATCCGCAGCCTCTTCAAAGAAATGACCAACATATACAGCGACCTTTCAAAATTTCTTCCCAAGACTGCACCAATGTGGCAGCAATTACCAGGGATTCCGTTTCATTACCGCTCCCTATTTGGGGCAATGACAAAAACGCTCAAGCAAGTTCTTGGGAAGCACCTTAAAAACGAGAAGTTGAAAGGTATGCTTTTTGGCAACTATGGCTATTTTGGTTTGCCCCCAAGCAAAGTTGATATTTACCCGTTGATGGCGAATACTGGCTACTGGTCAGATGGCTCCTATTACCCGAAAGGTGGATCCCAAACAGTTTCTGAGGCGTTTGTGGGCATCATTGAAGGCAATAATGGATTGGTTAAGCTTAATTCGGAGGTTATTTCAATTATCGTAGACAAAGGTAAAGCAGTCGGTGTGCAAACGCGGAGTGGGGACAGGTTTTTTGCGAAAAACATTGTGTCAAACGATAGTGCCATGCACACTCTTCATAATCTCTTGGGAGATAACAAAATCCCTGCTAAGCTTGATAAAATGGAGCCTTCAACTTCGGCATTTATCGTTTACCTCGGGCTGGATGAAACTTTTAGGTCAACATTGAAAAATATTGATGACTTCGAAATTATTGTTTCCCAGACATATGACTTAGAGCAAGATTATCAGTGGACACTTAACTATGAGTTTGAAAAAGCCTGTTACACCATGACTTTGTTTTCGAATATTGACGCTTCACTTGCAAAAGGCAATAAGTTTGTGGCTATGCTAACCCAGCTTCACCCCTACAACTACTGGACAAAGTACCAAGAAGCCTATGACGCTGGCAAAAAAGAAGAATACAACAAAGAGAAGGACCGATTGGCAAGTGCATTGATCAAACGAGCAGAAAAAATAATTCCGGACTTATCAAAGCATGTGGAGGTCATCGAGATTGCGACGCCTTTAACACTGAAACGATACACAGGCAATGATAACGGAGCATGTTACGGCTGGGCAAACACAGTCAAGCAATTCTTACCGATAGACAAGATTCTCTCCATTTCAGGTAGAACTGTGAAGATTCCAGTCAAAAACCTATACCTGAGTTCAGCTTGGACTTTTCCCGGCGAAGGATACACCGGCGTAGTTGCCTGCGGCTACCGTGTTGGCAAACAAATTGTTGGCCTAACAAAGAGATAAATGGCGAGAGAACGCCTTAGCAAACACATCAAGCTGCAGATTCTTATTTTTCTTCTTGCAAAAAATGAGCAAGAAATGAAGCATTGGCGAGTTCGCTGGGATTTGCCTAAAATGTTAAGCGAATCCTTTGCTGAAAACGGTGCCCTGAATTAGAAATTACGAGCTTAACAAACCCAAATAAAACGAACAGGCGCATAGGGACAGAGACGGGTCGGACAGACTTACTCCAAACAGGAATGAGTCTGGCATATTCTTTCCTTTTTGTTTGCTTCTCATTAGCGATGAATGTTCTTAAGCCGATTTTGAGATGTGGTTGATGAAGGCACGATTCGCTATGCGCTCAGACGATCTATTTCTTTGCTATGACTGCAGTAGGAAACCTACTTTTGGAATCGCAATTTCCTTGCTACTGGATTCAAATAGCGAAGACAAAAGGCTTAAAGTGATATAATAATTGCTTGAAACAATCGATGAAACAACTCTTTGCAAAGCTTTTGCTGTTTTTCGAGAAAAGATATTTAGTCCGTGAATATCCTTTGCTATTTGATTGATGCTGCATTTGGTCAATTCTAAGATCCAGAGGTAGCCACAGTAAAAGCGATTCGTGCAGTCATACAATGACAGAGTGTATATTTGGTTAGGCGATGACGTTTGTGCTCACTGTTGTGGGGAGAGTGGGCTTAGGACGAACTTGGCTGAAATCAAATTTTCGGAGAGTGAAGACTAAATGGCTGACAAAACAGGCAAAATACAGTATGATGCCGTTGTGCTATAGGACTTTAATGAGCCAAAAAAAGGTGAAAATAGGAATGGACTTTAATTTCATTAATTTGTTCAGGGAGTCTTTTCTCAACATGTTGCAGTTAACTCAGATTCTGATCAATCCATAAACCGCCCCAGTAACCATACGGGTTGCCATATATGTCACTGCTTACTGTTATGTGGGTGAGGGTAGCATAGGAGCCGCATGACAACTTTACGCCTTCGTGGTAGGACCACCATTCATACCGTAAATTGGCGTCCACGTTAAACCAGCCTGTATACGGTGAGACCGTGTTAACCGCTGTTGGCGATACCAATAGGTATTGTCCAACCGGTTGCGTGCCAAGATCGTAATCGAAGAGGTAGCAAAAGAGGCTTGTTTGCGCTCCGTTTTTCCTTATGTAGACTGTTTTTTGTACACCATCAGGTTTTATTAACGTTCCAGATTGCGTATTATTGAACACTGGCTTTGGGTCCGTCGTGGTTTTTGTAGTAGTGCCTGTAGCAGTAACTTGTGGAAAAACTAGGACTCTGGCGGTGAATCTTCCTGTGCCATTGAGTTTGACGTCTGCGAAATGGTCAGCTCGAGGCAGTATTTCTGTAATGCTGGGCACAGGATTCCCGTAGTGGTCTTGCCACCATCGATTAAGTACGTCATAATCTGAAGAGGGTATTGGTCCCATGTTTGGGAACTCCATCTCAGCTTTAACTTCGGCGTTTATGACAAATCTTTCAACTTGGGTTATGAAGAGGTTGACTTGGTTTCTTATCATTGGTTGCCAAGTACCGCTTATGTAAGTTAAGACCGCAGCAGTTTCGTTTCTGGCATTGTGCCCTTCGGCCATCAATGTGAGTCCTTCGATTTCGTAGTAGAGGAGCCTTTCAAAATAACCCTCGAAACCTACATAGAGATTTAACACCGTGGTTCGGTATGCTCTTCCGTAGCTGGAGTCCGTTGGGTTTAGTTGGTCAATCAACGAATCAACCATTGTTTCAAGTTCAGCGTAGACAGAAGGAGGGGGTAGGTGCGGTTTGGGCGGTCGTGTAGCTCGCAAAACACAGGTATCCCGTCGTTACCTGCAGCTGCGAAAAACCTTCAAAGCTGATATTCAGAAGGCGCGAACTAAAACAAATGGGCAGCTTGAGGAGCTTTTCAGGTTTGCCTCGGCGTTTGCGAGGGGCAACATCCAATTCACGTATGCAGCGGGAAAAAGGGAAAAGGTCACTTTGCCTCAGAGAAAACGGTGGCTTCTTGTCGCCGGCTGCATCGTACAAATCATGAAGGCCAATGCCAACGGGATCGATGAGAGAAAAGTCGAAGCTGACCTAGACAAGTTGGGCCTGCTCATCAACGCGGGCTGCGAAACTTCCAAAACATAAACATGTAATGGCGCACGCTTGTAGTTGTTGTTCAGGTCAAATTATCAGAGCGAACAACAACAACAACTTGGGTGTAATTGATTCTTAGAAAAAAGAGCAGAAGACTCTTCGTACTTCATCTTTTTTGAGGGACCTTCTGCTCAATCCACAGAATACACAGAATACTTTATATAACAAGAGCGCAGATAATTCCACCAACACAAACAGGAGGAATTGAAACGCCTAAAAACGTAACTATTTATCTTCCCGACGAAATCGCGGGAAAAATGGAGAAGTATCCGGAAGTTAATTGGTCAGAAATCTGCAGAACAGCAGTAGTTGACTACGTGGATACACGCAGCCACATGGACATAGGTCCTATCCTAGAAAAGCTCAAGGCAGAACGCAACGAGGCATACAAACAAGGACAAATATTCTTCTATCAAATAGCGCCAAAAATGTCTCTGAAAGACTTCGAAAAATGGTACCCAGACATAAGCACCAAGATTCTGGAAGAACGTGAACCCGGCTGGTTTGGTGATTCACCCCGGCTATCTCCAGAAGTTGCAGAACACGAAGCCGCAAAAGCAATGGACCTCATGTCGAACCGTTTTTGCAGAGAAAACAACCTCGTTTACCCTACCGGTGCGACAGACTCTTTCTGGGAAGGCGCCATAACCGCATTTATGGACGTCTACAGCAAAATAAAACCGAAAAAGAATTGACCACGCTTATGCAGCAACCTCCAGCGCTTCAAAAACTTTTCTTGGAACAACAAAAAGCGATAGGAGGCACCTAAAAGAGTGCAACTGAAACGGTTAATCGTTGGCAAAGGAAAAACATCGAGGCCCTGCGACGCGGATGAATGGTCAAAAGAGTACTATGAACTCGAAGCCTCTATCGAGAATTCATCTGAACTTGAAGCCACAAGGGCTAACCTCAGCGGGCTTATCGATGGATGGCTTTCCCCGCATAAACCAGCCACAAGAGAAACACCGAAAAAGACGCAACTATCTTCGCAAGAGATTGAAAAGCTGCCATGGAAAACCTACAATTCAAAAGAAGACTGCAAGCCTAACGAGGCAGGCTGGATCTTCACAAACACGCCCGGGGCAGAAGCTCTATCCGATTTAATTAAAAAACAAGGCAAAGAAGCTGTTGTCCAAATAGGCGCTTACAATTTCGACATAAGATTCAGCGGCGCAGAAAAACAGTTCATCGGAAGAGCCCCAGTAAAAACCCAAACTTAACCAAGAACACGAGGCAACAAAGTGACTTATCCAGCTTTTTCCTTGGGTTCACCCGTTTACATCCGCTACAAAGACCACGTTCTCTTCAAAAACATCATTCAACCCATGGAAGAAGCAATGGAGAGGGAAACCGTCGGCTGGCTATCAAAAGAAAACAGCGAAATAATTCTCGTCGAGCACGACCGAACAATGCCAAATGTTGAATTAGGCAGCGGTCAAAGCAACGGATTAATCATTCTAAAGAGCTGCATCCTAGAAATGCGCAAGCTACCATTACAAGAAAGTTCAGAATGGCACTTAAATTCTCAAGAAACTACAGATAAAGCAGAGTATGCGCTTCAGCCAAAGAAGCGAAAAACTCCAAAAAGAAACAGGACGGGAGCAAACAAATGAAAACCGTAACCATAACGGAGAGCTCCCGAGGCACCAAACTCCAAAAACCATTGACCTTAACCATGCCTGAACCGCAAAACATAGCCGACCAAAAACTACACCAATACATCATAGATGCTCTTTTAACAAGAATGCCACGACTAGTACCATTCACATTCGAAAACGCTTCAACTATGGGATTAGCAAAACATCTCTTACGCCATAGAACAGGAAGCCAACAAACGCTCTACCAGTACATCTACGGCGTCCATCGCTTCAGCATCTGGCTTAACACCCAGCCGGACCAACTTATCAAAGAATGCCAAGACCAAGACGGCGACCCCAAACCCAAACCCCTCGCACAAACCAGCCGCATGCTAGACGACTTCGTAGCAAACATGCAAGCCGAAGGTCTCGCACCCGGCTCAATCAGCAACCACGTAAAAGCAGTAAAAGCCCTATTCCGCTGCAACGGACTAAAACTTGAACTACCCTACAGCCTAAGCAAAAGAGTCGTCTACGAAGACCGCGCACCCACACCCGAAGAACTACAATCCCTACTAAACCTTGGCGACCTACGCGAAAGAGTCATAATCACCCTGCTCGCATTAGGCGGATTCCGCATAGGCACACTAGCCAAACTCCAATACCGACACGTTAAACGCGACCTAGAAAAAGGAACAGTACCTATCCATGTTCATGTCGAAGCAGAAATAACCAAAGGAAAATACCACGACTACGACACCTTCCTAAACCAGGAAGCCGCTGACTATCTCAGAGCTTACTTGGAAAGCCGAAGAAAAGGCAGCCCCAGAGGCAGAACACCGCCAGAAAACATCCGAGATGATTCACTACTTATCCGAGACAGCCACTGCAGACACTCAAGACCCATAACAACTGGACGCCTCCACAGCATAATCCATAACCTCTACATAGAAGCAGGATTATTGACCAGCAATCCCCTCGGAAGACGCTACGATCTACGCGCCCACAGCATACGCAAATTCTACCGCACACAAATGGCGTCACTAGGCGTAGACCGAGACTACATCGAATACATGATGGGCCACACAATCAGTACTTACCACGACATAAAAATGAAAGGCATCGAATACCTAAGAGGCATATACATGGCATCCGGACTGAGCATAAAACCAAAAACCAGAGTAAACAAACTCGACGCTCTAAAAGAAATAATCCGGGCATGGGGACTCAACCCAGAGGAAATCTTAACGCGCGACGCAATGAGAGAACCACACCGAACCGTAATCGACCGCTCAGAAATAGAAAACCACCAACTAAACCAACTAACTTCAGAGTTAAAGCAGCAAATGCTTAAAGAAATCCGCGAAAATCAACCCGAAAAAAGTATAAACTCCTGCTCGGCGAGAAGTAGCCCGGGAGAGATTCGAACTCTCGTCGAGGGCTCCAGAGGCCCCTATGCTTGACCGCTACACCACCGGGCTCCAATCAACACCAAAACATGCTTCACTATTATTAACTTTAATGTTGCGCCGCTTCTGTAGCGTTTTTCTTCTTTAATGCTTCTCTAATGTTTGATGTACAACAAAATTAGTTGTTAAAAACTTCTGGAGGAAATTCTTTCTTGAACCTCTTTGAGCCGTTGTTCTGAAAGATAGTATTTACCGTTAACTTCCACGAAAATTCCTGTTCTGCCTAAACGCCTCTGCATTGCTTCTTTGAATCGTGGCGGAAGCCCTAACTCTTCTGGAGTCATGGCTTTTTCTGGGCTGGTAGCGCCTTTTTCCCTGAATTTTGCTATTGATTCGCTGAGTTGTTTGCGGATTTTTTCTCTTCTTCTAAACATGCATTATTACTTCGTGTTTTTATTTTTTCAGTAGAGCGAGGATTCCGCCTATTATGCCAAGGATCAAGCCGATTAACCAGCCACCGCCAGCTATGATGCTGAACGCTGAAAAGATTATGACGATTATGCCTCCCACAACTTCTGTACCCGGGTTAAAAATGAAGTATGCACCAATTATAATTAAAACAGCGAAAACAACAGCAATTACACCGACTGTCCCTAATGCTAATCCTGCTAGAATTCTCCGCCTAATTTCATCCGACCCTAGAAACGTAATTTCGCCGCGTACGATTCTTACTAAACCCTGAGCTAAAATCACTAATGCTCCTGCCAAGGAAAATGCAAAGCCTAACGTTGCTCTTTTAGGCTTGGATAAAAATTGTTGTGTATTTGATTGCTGCAAAAGTAATCTTTCTCCTTAAATCCACTTAAGCAAGCGTTAATTTAAGTTTTCCTAAATTGCACTAGATTGATAAGAGCCAGCAAACAAGAAAAATAATGAACTAACGAGGTTGAGGTTATGAATCGTTTCGAGATCCGCCGTAAAAAAGCACAAGAGTTAATGGTTCAGCAGGAAGTTGCAGCATTGCAAGTTACAAGTAGAGAAAACTACTTTTACCTAACAGGTGACATGAGGAACGTTGCTAGGCTGTTTCTTCCGCAAGAAGGCGAACCCACAATAATTGTTTTTGATGAGGAAGTGGAAGCTGCAGCTAAAGCTTCAGGAATCAATGATGTCCGAGGCTGGCGTACGCCTGCACAGCTTATGCAAAACTTCTTTCAACTAGTCAAGCAACATAACATTACGGAAAAGAAAGTGGGCTTTTGCACTCACTCGAATCCAGGCTTTTTAGTTTACAAGTTCCTGAAGTCAAACCCTAAAATGAAAGTAATCGAAAATGAAGAAATTTTGATGCCGTTACGCTATGCTAAGGATTCAGAAGAAATTGAAGCTATGAAAAAAGCTGCTGAAGTAGCAGGCAAAGGTGTAACCGCAGCCATTGCCGCTGTCAAGCCAGGCGTAACGGAGATTGAGGTTGCAGCTGAAGCCGAATATGTCATGAGGCGGGCTGGTGCAATGCGTTATGGATCAAGCACTTTTGTAGACAGTGGACCGCATTCTATTTACTTGCATGGTGGAACATCAAGGCGCAAAATTGAGAATGGCGACCTCGTCGTAATTGATGTACATCCGGTTGTTGACATGTACTCTTCAGACTGTGCTAGAACGATTGTCTGTGGGCAAGCGTCACAAAAGCAAAACGAACTCATACAAACATACAAGGACGTACAGAAAAGCATCTTGCCAACGTAAAACCAGGCTGGATGGTTGGCCAAGTTACTAAAGAGTTCACAGAAGCTTTCACCGCTAAAGGTTATGGTGACGTTTGGATTCCAGGACCTGTGCATGGTGTAGGTTTAGAATTTGAGGAGTGGCCTCACCCAAGTCACTACTTTAGCCATGTGCAGTTAGAGGTAAAAGAAAACTGGACGTTAGCTATTGGGCACTCAATTTTGCCAGTGAAAGATGTTGGCGGCGTAAAAATTGAGGACACCATTCAAATTACGGCGGATGGCGGCAAAAGTTTAACGCATGCATCAACTTAAAAAGTGGTTGAGCTTAGCATTAGGGCACCAAAACGGCTCTTCCAACTATTTTTCCCTGCTTCAACTTAATCAGCACATCCTCGGCTTCACTGAGTTTATAAGGTGTCCAGTCAACCTTTATTTTGCCCATAGATGCGATTTTCAAAGTTTCATTCATGTCCTGCCTTGTACCGATAACGCTTCCCACAACAGAATACTCTTCAGGGAAAATTATACGCGTATCACCCAAGACACCCATAAGTACTGTTCCGCCGCGCTTCACGATTCTTAATGCTTGCTCTACGGCTTTCTGGGATGGCGCATGAACCAGAACTGCGTCAGGCTTTCCGGTTTTTGCTATGTATTCTTCCACTTTGTCTGCGGCGAGGGCATGGTCGGCACCTATATCTTCCGCTAGTTTCAGCTTAGTTTCGTCACGGTCAACTGCGATTGTTTCGGCTCCTGCCAGCTTCGCAAACTGAACTGACATGTGTCCAACGCCGCCTATTCCGATTATGGCTACTTTTTGCTCAAACCTTACGTTTGCCCGTTTCACTGCACGGTAAGCGGTAACGCCTGGACAGAATAGAGGAGCGCTCTCTTCGAAACCTAAGTTTTCAGGTAAGCGGTAAATAAAATTGCAGGGCGCGGTTATGTACTCTGCGTATCCGCCGTCTCGTGTTTCTCCTGTCGTTTGCCGGTTTAGGCATAGGTTTTCTCTTCCAGTGAGACAGAACTCGCATGTTCCGTCTGTTTTCCAGAGCACTTGAACGCCTACCCTGTCGCCTCGGTGAAATCCCTTCGCAGAGCTGCCTACTTCTTCAACGATGCCTGTGATTTCGTGTCCGGGAAGGTAGTTTGCTGGGTATGCCGAACAACTCTTTGAATTCGCCCTCTATCATGCTTAGGTTGCTGTAGCATACGCCGCAGGCTTTGATTTTGATGAGTACCTCGTTCGGTTCGGGTTTTGGGTCTTCGACAGTTATGTAGGTGAGGGGGTGGTTTTCTATTTTGTCGATTCGAGTGCATAATTGGGCTTTCATTTCGTTCACGCTCACGAAAAAGTCGTTCGCTGATTGCGATTTAGAAGTCAATTGGTCGCTGATTTAATGATATGTGATTGTTGCTTTACAGTAACAGGTTCATAGCTTCAAGTTCCATTAGGTAAGATATAATAAAAACGGACACACAAAAGAGTCATTGAGGTAAAAACGAAATGCCCGTAGTTCAGGTTTCTGTTTGGGAAGGCATGAGCCCAGAAAACAAGAAGAAAACAGTCGAAGGAATAACGAAAGTATTTGAAGATTTAGGAATCCCCAAGGAAGCAATCACCATCATCATTTATGAAGCACCAAAGAGCAACTGGGCAACAGGCGGACAACTGCATTCAGAAAGACACGCAAACCGCTAAACCCCAACTAAGCAAAGGACTGACAATAAGTGTCCGAGAAGAAGTTCAAACTCTCTGCACGGATAAGCAGCGCCAATCCATCAGCCATAAAACCTGTGTTGGAACGAATAATTGGCACCGACGGATCCATCAAACCAACCAGTGACGGATTTGAAGTCAATGCTGAATTCAAAGACGAAAGCGCCAGAAATTTAAATCGCATGTTACTTTCTGAATTGCGTAAGGCTGAAAAGAAAACTAGAATTCGCTCAGAATGGACCTCTGAAGATACAACTGAAAAGTTCTTTGACTATGCACTCAAACAAACCAAAAAAGTAAACCAAAATTAAGCACGTGCATTAAATCGACAGATGAGGTTATTTCGAAGATGCCTCTTTTCTCTGGAAAGGATCACCGCCGCGTATTATGAAGACTGGCTTACAAAACTCGGCAATTTGATCTACCAAATTGAATGCTTAGTGGGTTGTAAGTTGTTTTGGATCAGGCTCTTTTTGTGCTTTAGCCCTGCAGTCAGGGTTTTTTCCGTGTGTTGGCTCAGAAAAGTTATTACGACCAGAGTCTCACATAGTTGCGATTAAGGAACGACAATGACAGCTACTGAAATTACAAACCCAAACACTTTTGGAACAGACGAAAAAAGAAAAATCGTTAGTATTGGACTTATTCAGACGACTGTTTCAGATGATATAGCCGCCAATATGAAAAAGACCATAGAAAGAATCGAAGAAGCTTCAAGAAAGGGGGCTCAAATTGTCTGTCTCCAAGAACTGTATAGAACCAAGTATTTTCCACAAGAGAAAAAACAGGACGTCAGCAAATTAGCTGAAACGATTCCCGGAGAATCCACAAGAGCTTTCTCAGAGCTGGCGAAAAAGAAAAAGATAGTTATAATTGCACCATTATTTGAAAAAAGTTCAAACGGAAAATACTACAACTCAGCTGCCATAATTGATGCAAACGGAGAAATCTTAGGCTCCTACCGCAAGGTGCACATACCAAATGACCAGTTTTTCTATGAAAAAAACTATTTTGAAGCAGGCGACCAAGGTTACTGTGTGCACAAAACCCAGTACGCTCGTGTAGGGGTACTCATCTGCTATGACCAATGGTTCCCTGAACCCGCAAGAATCAACGCGCTAAAGGGCGCAGAAATCATATTCTATCCAACAGCAATTGGCTGGATTAAAGGCCATAGTTCATCCGAAGGAGACTGGCATGACGCTTGGAAAACAGTGCAACGTGCCCACGCTATAGCGAATGGAGTCCATGTTGCTGCTGTGAATAGAGTAGGCGAGGAAGGGCAACTAAAGTTTTGGGGCGGTTCATTCGTATGTGACTCCTTTGGAAAAGTGCTCAAAGAAGCAAGCGATACAAATGAGGAAGCACTAGTTGTCAAAGTAGATCTTAGTAAAAACAAAAAAATCCAAGAAGGATGGGGCTTCCTTAAAAATCGGCGACCAGACACGTACAATTCACTCATCGAAAGATGATACCTGAGGCATCACAAATGAAGATGGAAAATACATTTTCAAACAAGACACCCCGCGAACTAGGATATCGCATGCCCGCAGAATGGTGTAAGCATGAAGCGATCTGGTTAGCATGGCCACAAGATCCCGAAACCTTTACATCCGGCGTCGAGAAAGTCGAGGAAATTTACGTCCAAATTGTGAAGTTAATCCATAAAGACGAATACGTTAATCTTTTTGTCAAAGATGAGGGCATGAAGAAAAAGACAACAGATTTGTTTGAGAAAAGAAAGATTGATTTAAAGAGAATACGTTTTTTTCAATTTGACTATGCTGATGTGTGGTTTCGAGACTACGGTCCGATATTTGTGAGGAACAGAAATCAAGAGTTAGCAATGGTATGCTGGATTTTTAACTCTTGGGGAGAAAAATACGAAGAACTCTTAAAAGACGCGCAAATCCCTCATGTGATAAACCATGAGATGCGCTTGAACTGTTTTGAGCCAGGTATCGTTCTAGAAGGCGGGTCAATAGATGTTAATGGAAAAGGAACCTTGCTCACGACTGAACAGTGTCTACTAAACAAGAACAGGAATCCTCAGCTTGGCAAAGAAAAAATCGAGAAATTCTTACGAGATTATTTGGGCGTGAATCATATTATTTGGTTAAGAAATGGCATCGCTGGAGATGACACAGACGGTCACATTGACGATATTGCGCGGTTCGTAAACCCAACGACAATTGTATGCGCTTATGAAGAAGATAAGGATGATGAAAATAGCGACGCCTTAAGAAAGAATTACGAAATACTGCTCAAATCCACCGACCAAGATGGCAAGAAACTAAACATTGTAAAGTTGCCCATGCCAGGAAACGTCGGGTCCAACAAAAAAAGACTCCCCGCAAGTTACGCAAATTTCTACATAGGTAACAATACGGTTTTGGTTCCAACCTTTGAACACGAGAACGACAAGTTAGCATTATCTATTCTGCAAAAACTATTCCCAAAAAGAAAAGTCATCGGCGTAAACTGTGTCGACTTGATATGTGGGTTTGGGGCAATTCATTGCATTTCACAACAGCAACCAAAGAGCAGATTATAACCCTTCATCACCCAATATGAAGCGCCGAAATTTCAATTCACAAAGCAGTCATTTTTTCTTAGATTCATTCATCTTTCTCAGAGAGAAGTGGGTCCGATGGGATTTGAACCCAAAAGGGTACGGGCCCAAAATACCAAACAACATTCTTTTATTCGGGAAAAATGGTTCGCGACACTCTGCTCTTCCTGATTTTTGCCGCAGCAAACATAGCTCACTATTTTTTCCGATTTTGCATTAAAAAAAGGTATACCCTTAGATAGGTTTATGCAGATGTGTTCATCGAGGAATGGGAAATTCGAGGGTAAACTTTGTTACCGCATCCAAAAGTTTCCTCTGCGCGTTTTTGCATGAGCGAGCTACACTTGGCGGGTCAGTGTTGATTTTGCGCGCTGCGCGCGTGTAGCCTTCATGTCCGTCGGGGAGAGTTAATGAGTATTTGTAGATTCCTGGAAGATGAGCAACATTAGCACACTGCTTCAGGGTTCTGTCAGTTTTCATTTTTTTCATTAGATATTCGTCTGCGAAAATCATTCCAGGGACGCGCATTCCAGGGGCTTGTAAGATGTAGGTATTCTCCATCTTAACTCATCAAGCTTTTCTAGTGCCACAGCTACTTTACTTAACAACTGTTCACGCTCGCCTTGTTTAAATGCGGGACATTGAACTATCGATATTGTGTTGAAAAGTGAGACTTTATGGGGCCAAAGATACTTTTGCGGACAGTTTAACCTTATTGGCCAAGTCTTTCGGATCTTCGTCTATCTTATTCTTCTTAACGTAGTCGGAGACTATGTTTCTAATTTTGTTTTTTATAGGTTCAGCTTCGAGTTCGGTTGTGAGCATTTTTCCAATGTTGTCAAGTAGTTCAACACTTTGCTGTTTTGTGAGGCCTGCTTTCTTCATTTTCATGCCTGATTTGAATAAATTTCTGCCTGCACTTAAACTTGTGTGATTACTTGACGCTAGCCACAGTTCAAGACTTTGACTTATGCACAATCTACCCGAAAACGAATTAGAAACCTAATTTTTCATTCACGAAGATTAGAGTTATTCTCCGATCTGGCAGTGTTTCTCTTTCGAATATCAGTATCTTGCCAATTTCGCTAGCTTTCTTTCCCACAAATATGTCCCATTCACTCCCTCACAATGCTCAACGTACCATTGTCCGTCTTCTAGAAACAATCTGGCGTGAGGCTTTGAGACTCTAGTCACCACGCTATAAGAGTTAGAGAAAACGATGTCGTTTTGTGGGTCATATTCGTCTTGGTTTTCAGGGTCAACCCGACCTATCTTGATCTGGTTTTTTCTAAGCTCGAATATGCGTCCGTCATCTGCTCCTCCGAGAACCTTTACACTAGCGAAATTCTCCAGTAATTCTTTTCCCAATTTTGCTTTAACTTCTTCAGCTTGGCTTCTGAGTTCAAGTTTCAAGTTCATCTTCATTATTCTGCTGAGCGTTCGCATTGCGGCTTCAAAGAACCCCAAAAAAAAACCAAACGGTACAATTACCTTTTGCGGTTAAAGTTGAATCTTAGAAAATCGGCGCAGCGGGAAAAAGGGAGGCTTGGCGCGAGTCAGAGTTTGAGTCCGGTTGCTACGCGCTTGCCAAACTCTTGGTCAGCTTTTGTAAGGTTTGCCACCATGCGCTGCTGAATCGGCTTGTCCGCCTTGCCCAGAGAATCAACAATGTTATCAACCAAATGGTCCTGGTCCACTTTGCTCAGAGAACGATAACGTTCACCCGCCTGCTCAAAATCGTTAGTTAGACTTATCCTCCGACGCGTCATATCCCCTTCCATGTGCCCTTTAGCCGCGACTATGGCCTGTGCTTCTCTCGGCATTCCGCCGGCCAGAGTGCTGGGTTCATAGTTAACGGTTCCTCCACCATATGGCGCATACTGCATTGCCCCATCTCGCTGATTGTTGCTAACAGGTATCTGCGGCTGATTAACTGGAAGATGCAAATAATTGGCGCCCAGTCGGTGCCGCTGGGTATCCGCATAAGAGAAGATCCTGCCCTGCAACAGCTTATCGGCTGAAAAATCGATTCCAGGAACAATAGCGGCGGGACAGAAGGCAGCTTGCTCCACTTCAGCAAAGTAGTTCTCAGGATTGCGGTCTAGCACCATCATGCCCACTGGCATCAACGGGAACTTATCCTCAGGCCAAGTCTTCGCAGCATCAAGCGGGTCAAAGGTCTGCTTTAACTCATCAGCCATCTCCATAATCTGAACATGCAATTCAAATTCCACAGTCTT
>PKYH01000077.1:17574-22160 GCA_003133625.1 Candidatus Bathyarchaeota archaeon
GTCTTGCCTTCCGCGTTCACCCACTCGTAAGTGTTTACGCCAAATCCTTCCATTTTTCTAAAACTTCTGACGGTTCCTCTGTCCGAAAAGAGCCAAGTGATCATGTGGGTCGATTCGGGGGATAGTGAGATGAAATCCCAAAAACGACTGTTTGCCGACGAGCTTGTGGGAATGTTCGTGTCGGGGGCCGGCTTAAAGGCATGTACCATATCTGGGAATTTGATGGCGTCACGGATGAAGAAGACTGGCAGATTGTTTCCGACCAGATCATAGTTCCCGTCTTCGGTGTAGAATTTTACTGCAAACCCTCTGGGATCGCGGGCTGTGTCGGCAGATCCTCTTGCACCGACAACAGTAGAGAAACGCACAAAAACAGGCGTCTTCTTCTTGGGGTCTTGAAGGAATTTCGCGCAAGTATACTTTGCCATGCTCTTGAAAACTTGGAAGTAACCATGAGCCCCCGCACCTTTGGCGTGAACGACGCGCTCGGGGATGCGTTCGCGGTCGAAGTGAGCGAGTTTTTCGATCAGGTGTACATCTTGTAGTAATACGGGTCCGCGTTCGCCAACGGTGAGGGAATTCTGGTTGTCGGAGACTGGGACTCCTTGATTTGTAGTTAAGTGTTTTTCTTTCATAACTCAAAAATCTCCTTTTCCTGCGTATAGTGTTCTTGTCCAAAGGTTTATTTAAGAATTGTTATTATCTAATAATCTGTATGAATGCCTCTCAGAAGTCCGACGCTGCAACAATCGAGGCTTTGCGCATTAAGGGATATAAGGCAACCCCGCAGAGGATAGCGATTTGCCGAATTGCGCTTCACAGTCGAGAGCATCCCTCCGCCCTGAGCATCTACGATGAAGTCAAGAAAGTGCATCCAACGGTGAGCCTTGCGACAGTGTACAAGACCCTTCAGGTACTCAGAGATTTAGATTTGGTCCAAGAACTGAATTTCCCTATAGGGCAGGCAAGATTTGACTCCTACATGAAACCTCACATAAACCTGATTTGCATTCAATGCGGTAACATAACAGACTTAGACGATCTAACAACAAGAGAAATAGCAAACAGAGTTGCCGCCGCCACAAAATTCAAGCCGAATGGACAGCGCATAGACGTATATGGAATTTGCCAAAAATGCAGCACCACCCAACTTGAGCCGCCCAATGCTTTGCATCGAGCTAAAAAGACATTAAGAATGCAAGAAATGAGCAAAATTTGAGCATAAGTAAGGCCGCTTAGGTTAGAACCCACGTTTGAACCCACGGTGTTAACCATTCAGAGAAGAGTTATGACCATTTTAGACCAATTGCCGGACTCTAAGGGTGGTTCTTACCCGACAAGAGACTCCAAAGCAAGTGGAAAATCCCTTTGGCAACTGCAAACCATTAGTC
Organism: Candidatus Bathyarchaeota archaeon; assembly: GCA_003133625.1. Lineage (GTDB taxonomy): Archaea > Thermoproteota > Bathyarchaeia > Bathyarchaeales > Bathycorpusculaceae > Bathycorpusculum. The sequence goes on from PKYH01000077.1 coordinate 18,966, forward strand.
TTGCGTTTAACAACCACTCGAGTCTTGAAACAAAAATGACTTTGTTATTGTCTCGCTGCAGTCACATATATTTAAGAAAGCTTGAACCCGCTTATAGAGTGTTTAGGTGTAAGTCATGAGCAAAAAAGAGCCTCATCAGCCTCACACGTTGGGAGCGCCGTCATCTCAAGAGACACCAGTGAGTGGAATATCACCAAGCCATATTCCTTGTCCAGACTGCGGCAAAACCTTCAAGACCAACTCGGAGATGGAGAGACACAGAGATACAACGCACCATGAAACAAAAGGACACGAGTAATAACCACTAGGTTCAAACCCCACAGAATCTGCTATGTCGAATGAATGCGAGCCACTGAGAACCACATTAAACTCTACTCCAGAGAACTTGGACGTAACTCTTTGATACGAGACCCCGCTTCTCAAAATAGGCTTTTCAATTTAGGGGCAAACTAGCGCGCCCGACCGTCATGCTAGTTTCAAGAGTGCATGCTCGGCAAATCAATCCCCGCATACTCGTTTCCGACTATACCTATACCCTATATGACCTGAATTGATCTCCTAGTCCTACCTGAATATCTGACCTGTCTTGTGCGAATCCTGTGTACTGACTCCCAGTAGTCTTTTCTGAAGAGCCAAGAGTAGTGAGTAAAGGTGGTTGGTTGGACTAAATTTTAGTCTTTCTCTCTCTCTGTTACTGACGACTACTGACGACTACGACTAAACTCAAACTCTAACCTAACCACTACCCCCCTTCTCTCTCACACCCACCCACCCCTCCGCACAACACACCACACACCGCACCCGCATGCGTGAATAATGTCAGTCATTGTCTCCCTGTCTGTCAGTCTGTCTCAGTCTGTCAATCAGTTACACAACAAACAAAACACATAACACACCAAACCGCACAAAAAAGGAAGATGATAGTACTGTTACATCCTCGGTTTTGAACTTAATCTCGTTCCATCATCTTCTGCATTTTTCTCAGCCTTGAACCAAGGTCTTTTTGGAGCTCGATTATTTTTGCTTCTGCCAACCAGAACGAGCAGAAACACTCACTGAACATGCTTGAGAAGACGAAGCGGGTTCTCAAACAGTCTGCAGCCAGATTGAGAAGCGTGATAGCTGACAGCCAATACAGCGACGGCAAACTCAGAAACGCTGTTGGCGAGACGGTGATTCCGAATCGAGCAAACCAGAAGCGAGACGTTGAAGGCTTGCTGAGGGTGGATAAGAAGTTTCGAACCTACGGGCCAGAAGACCCGAAAAGAAAGTATCATAAGAGGCCGCGTATAGAAGCGGTCTACAGCTTCCTAAAGACACAGTACAGCATGACCACGAACAAAGTCAGAGGCTTAGGAAACGTTGCATGCTACGCGTTGTACAGTATGCTGTGCTTGGTTCTGAACAGAGAAGCAGCAGAAAACCTTGAAAGACCAGACAAAACCGTCTCACCAACCTACTTCAACACATAATAAAGGGACAAGCCAGCGCGCAACCCTAATCAGCACACGCCTGACCTCTCTGGGAGGAGTCAGAGGTCATATTCTTCCAAGTATGCTGGAGCGGTCACTTCCCATCCGCCTTTTGAATGCAGATAGTTCTCTAAGCTCAAGATCGATCCTTCTTCGCCGTGAGTCAGGAAAACATGTTTCGGTGGGAATTTGAAGTTGTTGAGCCAGCGGTGCAAATCACTCATGCCAGCATGGGCAGATAAACCTTCGAAATTCTCGATCCTTATCCGCACCGGATAGGATTGTCCGAGAATTCGGACGGGAGAAACGCCGTCCAAGATCTGCCGCCCCAGCGTCCCGACCGCCTGGTATCCAACAAAAAGAAGCGTGGATTCTGGACGAGTTATCTCTCTGACCAGATGATGCTTGATTCGCCCTCCTGTAATCATCCCCGAACCAGCCATGATGATTGTTGACCCTTTGATCAGGTTAATCGCCTTGGGCCCTTCAATGGATTCGACGAGCTTCAACCCTGGAAAGTCAAAGGGGGATTGACCATCCTTGAAGAGCTCCAGTGTTTCTTTGTCAAAATACTTCTTGCTTTGTTCAAAGACCTTCGTGATTTCGACAGCCATGGGGCTATCGAGAAAGGTAACAATATAAGGAATCCTTTTTGCACGCGCCAAGAAGCTAAAATGGTATAAGAGCTCTTGGGCACGCTCAATAGCAAAGGTGGGGATAATTACATTCCCACCAGCCTTTACCGCGTCATTGACGACCTGGCTGAGTTTATCATCAATATCTTGCGGACTGTCATGGTCACGATCTCCGTACGTGGACTCCATGACCACGTAATCTGCTCGATCAAAGACAGAGGGATTGTTGAGAAGCGGCTTGTCCCACTGACCGATATCGCCAGAGAAGATGATGTTCCGCGACCCGTTCTCATCTTGGAAAACGATCTCAATCATGGCCGAGCCAAGGATGTGACCAGCATCGTGGAAACAAACCTTGACTTGGTCATTCAGCGGCAAAAACTCTTCATAGGGAACAGCCTTTAGGAGGGGAAAACACTTTTCTGCATCTTGGACTGTATATAAAGGGATTTCCGGGTAGGGTCCCTTTCGGCCTTCCTTATCATGGCGTTTTTTCTTGAAGGCCGCATCTTCTTCCTGAATTCGAGCAGAATCCAAAATCACTATCGGGAACAACTCCTTAGATGCAGGGGTCAGCAGGATTTCTCCGGCAAAACCTTCCTTGACAAGCTTAGGAATAAGTCCGGAGTGGTCTTGGTGAACATGGGTGAGGAGGAGATATTGGATCTGGTCTGGAGGAACAGGGAAGGCCTCCCAGTTTCTGTAGGAATAGTCTCGTTCCTGAAACAGTCCGCAATCGACGAGGATCTTCACTCCAGCAGCTTCCAGGAAGTAGCTTGATCCTGTCACTTGATGCGTTGCGCCTAAGAATTTTATTTTCATGAGCCTTCCACTTGCATTGTTATTTCTTATTTCTACCCTATCAATTCTTCGTTTCACTACTCGCAGTGGAGTGCAAATCTCTTTCTCTGCTACTCGTCGGACGCCTCAGTGCGCCTATGTGAAGTCTTGTTATTTTATCCTTTCCTTTTTAATTATTCCACTTTCTTTCATTTGTTCCTCGTTAATTGTTGAAGGGTACAAGCCGATTCGTCACCTTAGGGGCACTATGGCTTCGCATCGGTTACTTTGATTTCTGTGGCGGGCTC
>PKYH01000062.1 GCA_003133625.1 Candidatus Bathyarchaeota archaeon
TGGAAAATCTTTTTCCTCATGTCAGGTAATCCTTGCCTAACAGAAACGGTTACTTTATCGCCTACAGTGGCAGATGGGCAACGTCGCAGTCGACCTTTATAACCCATAGCTTGGATCAAGCGCAGTACTCGTGCACCCGAGTTATCGGCGCATTTTAATTCTGAGCCTGCTAAAAGGCCACGGCTAATTTTTTGTCCGTGTGAAAGCATTCCTTTTGCTACAAGTGCTCTGTGTTTTGCCTTTGCTGCCATTCTACTTCTTCTCTCCTAATTTCGCTACTACAACAAATGATACTGTTTTGCTGATTGGTCTGCACTCGGCGATTTTTACGCGGTCGCCTTCTTTAACATCGATGCATGGTGGGTTGTGGGATGCAATGTGACCGTGTCTTCGTTCGTACCTTTGAAATTTTGATGAGAACTGTAAGAATTCTCTGTCAACAATGACGGTTTTATCCATTTTGGCCGTGTGAACTATACCGTCAAAAACACGTCCTCTTACAGCAAGAGTTCCGTGGAATGGACAGCTTCGATCGACACATGTTTTTTTAGGTTGCTTGAAAGTTAGAGACATCACCATAACCTCTTAATGCTTTTTTTAACCCGGTCCTCAGGTCTGCCGACTAAAAGTTTACCGTCAATCTCTACAACTGTGCCATCTTCAAACTTAAAGTTGAAAACGGCTGATTCTTTAATTACGCTCTTCTCTTTGCCTTTCAAAAGAAATGTGAAGGTGTTTTTTGTTTCGCTTACGACTTTGCCGCCTAAACCAACATAGCCTTCATGAGGGCTTCTAGCGACTTTGCCTTCAGTGCCAATAAACTCATAACGAATAATTTCTGGGGTTACTTTCATTGGGAAGTTGTCTCCTCAGTTTCTTTTTTAGCCTTAGGCTCCTTTGCTGGCTTTTCGGCTTTTTTCTTTTGTTTTTTCTCTGGTTCCTCGGCTGCTTTCCTGATGCCCAATTTATACTCGTTTTCCACGGTTAGTATTTGAGCGATTGTTTTGCGCAATTCCCTTATTCTTGTTGGGTTATCAACGGCGCCGCCTGCCTTAACCATGGTTTTGATGCGGACTAGTTCTGTACGTAAAGTAACAAGTTTTTGTGCTCTGTCCTCAGAGGACATTTCGGTGATTTCTTTAAGTCGAATTATTACCATTTACTCTTTTGCCTCCTCTTTTGGTTCGTCTGCGACTTCTGTTGCTTGTACTTCGGCTTCTGGCTCTGGCTGTGATGCTTCTTCCGCTTGAGGTGGTGCTTGCTCTGGCGGCTTGGCTTCTGTTTGCTCTGGAACAGTTATTTTTTCTTCTGCGGGCAATGCAGCGACGATTTGGATTTTGTCAGGGAAATATGCGTCTGGAGGTATGATTTTTACTCTTACGCCTATAATGCCTGGTTTTAGTAGGACATGAGCTTCAGCTTTTTTCGTAGCCCTTAGGGCTGGTTCTCCGCATCGCGGGAAGTAGCCAGCTCGGAACTTTTCGAAGCGTGCTCGTTCTGTGGTAAGTTTTCCGCTTATGACTATTTCAGCGCCAAGTGCGCCTGCTTCCATAACTTGGTTTAGTGCCCAAAAACCAGCGCGCCTAAAGTGAACGCCTCGCTGAAGCGCTGAGGCAACTCGGGATGCGACAACAAAAGCGTTAAATTCTGGAACTTCAATTTCTGAAACTGAAATTTGAGGGTTAGAAACTTTAAAGTTTTGTTCTAGGGCTGAGGCGAGTTCTTTTATTGTTTCTCCGCCTCTGCCGATGACTAAGCCTGGACGCATGGCGTAAATTACAACATGAGTTCCAAGCGGGGTTTTGGAAATGTTTACTCCGCCGTATCCGGCTCTGTCAAGTTTTTTTTGTAAAAATTCGTCTATTTCTGTTCTTTTGATTGATTCTGTTATAAAACGTTTGACTATGCTCATTTATTGTTCTCCTTGGGTGGGTTTCTCGTCGAGGACTATTTCAACGTGCGTTGTGGTGTTGTATTTTGGTGAGGCTCTTCCGTGTGCTCTTGGCGTGTAACGTTTGAGTTTGATGCCTTGGTAGGCTGCTGCGTGCATTATACGTAAGCGGTCTACATCTAAACCTTTGTTTTCAGCGTTTGATTGCGCTGATTCCAAGACATCTAGAATTTGTTGGGACGCTTTAATGGGGTACCTTCCAGCAAAAGTTTTTATGAGTCCATGACGATGGGGCAGTTTTTTGTTATACCTTGTGTAGGGAATGGCCTTCTTTTTGGCTGCGACATCCCGTAAATACTGTTTTGCATCGTTTAGCATCATGCCTTTGATTGCTTTGCAGACTTCTCTTGCTGCTTTATGGGATATTTTGAGTTCTCTGCCGCTGGCTTTCGCTGTTTTTTCTGGGTTAAGCATTTCTTCGATGATTGAGTATCCCCATTTTGGCATTCTTATATCTCCGATGCGCAAACAAACACGTAAAAGCAATTTATATGGCTTTCCGTATCATAACTAAGTTTTTAGTCTAAACTGACTAGACAAGTTCCCTGCTTGAGGGATGAATTTCGATTCGTGAGGTGTACAATTTTGGGATTGCGTTTAGGCTTTTATAGTTTTTCCAAAAAAGCCTGTTACCTTTTGTAATTTAGGTCTTTTTGGTCGCTGTGGGGTGATGTTCGCTGCGCTTGTCGCAGTCACTGCTATTAGTCTTTTTAAATGGTGCCGCTAAATGATTTTTTAAAATTGAAATTCTTTTTGTAGCTGCGATTTGTTTATGTTTTACCTTTTTTAGAGTATTTGCTATTGCATTTGAATAGGGCAGGAAGCAACCGGAATGTCAAGCAAAAACGAAAAGATTACCATGTTGCATGGTGCTGGCGGCACTGTCATGCATGACCTAGTCAAAAATTACATTGTAAAATATTTTGGCGGCTTAGGCAACGCTGCCGAAGTTCCGCTTGAAGCCATGGATGACGCCGCAGTCATCGGTGATGTGGTGTTTAAGAGTGATTCTCACGCTGTTAAACCCATATTTTTCCCCGGCGGTGACATCGGGCGCTTGGCGATTTCAGGCACGGTTAATGATATTTCAGCGTTGGGCGCTGAGCCTTATGCGTTGGCTTGCGGTTTTATTTTGGAAGAGGGCTTAGCGATGAGCGATTTTGAGAAAATCTTGGCAAGCATGCGAGAAACCTGCGTTGAAGCAGGGGTCGGCATCGTCACAGGCGACACGAAGGTGGTGGAGAAGGGCAGTTTAGGAGGCTGCGTTATGAACGTTTCAGGCATAGGCAGAAGAACCGCCGCTCTTGAAAGCAACCTCAAAGTTGCAAGGCAACACCGAAGTCTCGCGGCACGCTGGACATTGGATTCTAACCTTGCGGAGGGCGATAAAATAATCCTGTCAGGAACCATAGGCGACCATGGCTTAGCGGTGCTATCGGCGCAGCAGGGATTAACGTTTGGAAGCGGCATAAAATCAGATGTGAAACCACTCAACCGCATGATACAGCGTTTACTTGGCGAAGTCGGCGGAGTAGTCGCCATGAAAGATCCAACGCGTGGAGGATTAGCAGATGCTCTCAACGAGTTCACGGAAAAATCCAAAGCAGGCATCCTAATTCACGAAGACAAAGTGCCAATCAGAGATGACGTGCAAGCCGCATGCGAAATGCTCGGCTTAGACCCTTTGGAAGTGGGAAACGAAGGAAAAATCATCATCGGCATCGTACCAGCCAAAGCAGAAGAAGCCCGCCAGTTTCTAAGAAGCACGGATGAGGGTAAAAACGCTCAAATCATCGGCGAAGTAACTAAGGAATTTAAGGGCGTGGCTATGCAGACAACNNTCCGCTTATACTGGATGACACTGCTAATGATAGTACTGCAGAAGTTGATTGCCCAGCGTTCAACGATGCACCCGACTTGTCCCAAGTAATAGTTATGGGTCCGTTAGCCCCTGAAGGACTCCAACTGTCTGTTGACATGCTCAACGTTATAGGGGCGTTGCCTGTGTTTTTAATGTAAATTGTTGTTGAAGCAGAATCGCCCGGTGCTATTTGACCCCAACTTATGGACGTTAACGATTGCGTGCATGCACTATTCGAGTATACTCCAACGTTAAGTGCCGTTATCGTGCCTGAAGAGGAGATTGTTTGAGTAATAGTAAGCAACCCAGCCGTTGTTAAAGACAACAAAACCACAATTGCCGCAATAACTAGGATCAAGCGTGGTGACAGCTTACGCAAAAGACTAAATTTCATAAAAAGATCCCTACGTAATCGTTCGGCAGCGGGTATATGTCGGTTTGCTGGCATCCAACGGTTGATACAATCACCGCTAACTAATAGCGATTAAGTCAAAAAACGAATACAAAATTTTTTTAAAAACCCCGGAAAAAACCCGAAACAAGAACAAAACTAACCAAATCCGCCGTAACAGCGAAGACCGATAAATTTAGTTATACTTCACACATGGAAGCAGCAACCGCGCAAAATTGAAAATTGCTGTAAAAACAGCAATTTACGTAGTCATAATTTTATTCAGAAGTAGTTTTCGCCCAAACCCTGCAGGTACCCTCGCTACTAACCATGCAAGCACCAATCGGCTTAGCGGGCGTACAAGCTTTCATAAACATTGGACACTCGTTAGGCTTAATTTTCCCAATAATCACCAAATGACATTCACAACCAAGCAGAATATCCCGACCCTGCTCCACCTTAACATCAAACTTTGCTCGAGCGTCAAGATCCTTTAGCGATTCCCGCAATTGCAAAGCAGAGTCGGGAAGCCTTCCAATACCGCGCCAATTCCCACTCGTAACCATGAAAGCTCGGTTCATTAAGTCCAGCGCTTTAGTGTTTCCCTCCCACTTCACCACACGAGGATACTCATTCTCCAACCTAGCCGCTCCTTCACTAACCTGTTTAACAATCATGTAAACAGCCATTAACACGTCAATAGGTTCAAAACCAGCCACCACCGTGGGCATCCGATAAACCCGCGGAAACAATTCATAAGGCTTCATCCCAATAATCGCGCTCACATGCCCCGGAGCAATAAAACCGTCAATCTGCAAATCACCAATACCAAGCAACAATTCCATGGCGGGAGGAATCAAACGGTGAGAAACCAAAAAACTAAAGTTCAAAGGCGGATTCCCAAGCGCCTCAACCGCCGTCGATGGAGCGGTAGTTTCAAAACCAATGGCGAAAAACGCAAACTGTTTATCAGGCTCACGCTTAGCCATTTCAACCGCGTCAGAAACCGCATATACAATTCGCACGTCAGCGCCAGCGGCTTTAGCCTCTAAAAGCGAGGATTGACTGCCCGGCACACGCAGAACATCGCCAAAACATGTTACTACAACACCCTTCTTAGCCAACTGAACTGCCTCATCAATCTCTGCAGCTGGCACAATGCAAACTGGGCAGCCGGGACCGGCAATAACCTCAACGTTCTCAGGCAAAAGGCTACGCAAGCCATAATGCGTTATAGTCCACTCATGGGTTCCGCAGATGTGACAAATTTTCACTTTACCAGCCTTAGGCGCTAAGCTTTTGATTTTTGAGGCGATGCCCTTAGCAAATTCTGGGTCTCTGAACCTGAGTTTCTCAGCCATGCCTTTCGACTCACATTTGCCTTTATTTTTGTCCAGCTTCGAGAATATCATTCCATAAACTTATGGTTTCTAAGGCTTCTTTTTCTTCAATAACCTGAATCGCGTATCCAGCGTGAACTAAAACGTAATCTCCAACTTTAGCTTCAACAAGCGTTATGTTAACGTCTCGTACGACGCCTTGACCGAAATCCACATTGGCTTTTGTGCCTTCAACGCTCATTATGCAAGCAGGAATTGCTAAACACATACTTTATCAGTTATTAAAGACGCATTAAAGGGTGATAAAAAGAGATTGGTCTAAAATCGTGAAAATCCACCTACAACTGCCTGACCAAACGAAACTCCGCCGTCACCAGCTGGAACAGCCTCATGAACCAGAAAACGCAGTCCAGCAAGCTCAACGGTCTCTCGCGTGACTTTAGCCAGTATCTGGTTACATGCTGCGCCACCAGAAAACCCAACGGCTTTAACGCCAAGCGTCAAGGCTTTTTCTACTGCTAAAGAAGCTATCCCTTTTGCCAAGTAAGCATGAGCAGAATAAGCTAAGTTAGCGGTGGATAATTTTTCTTTGTTTTCAAAGATTGACCTTAGCATGCACGTAGTATCCACTGTGTCTCCATGCAAAATGGGCTTTAAGTTCAAAACATTTTTCCCAGTTACCGCGGCTGATTCCAGTTTCATGGTTGGTTCCCCCTCATAACTCCGCTCAAAACATACGCCTAAAACGGCAGCGACCGCGTCTAAAACTCTGCCGCAACTTGTAGTTTCAACCGTTCCTAAGCCTTTTTCAAGTTGGTTGAGAATTAGGTTGGCTTCAGTTTCGCCGAAAGGCAAATGCGCACTGTTCTGCATCAGCCAAGGTTCAACCTCTACGCCGGCTTTAGCAAGTATTCCAACGGCTACACGCAAGGGGAAACGGCTAGCCACATCCCCGCCCAGCAATGGCTGTGGTTCCAGATGTCCCAGCCGCTTAAACTTTGCCGACTCACGTGTGCAAAACAGGATTTCGCCGCCCCACGCTTCGCCATCGGTGCCGTAGCCGTACCCGTCGCAAACGATGCTGACAGCTTCTTCTAAGTTATGCTCTGCCATTAAAGCGGCGGCGTGCGCATGGTGATGCTGAACCTGAATCAGCGGTGAACCGTCTGCTTCCGCCATCTCTTTGGCTAGTGCGGTTGTGGTGAATTTTGGGTGCAAATCGCAAACCACAGTTTCAGCGTGGCAGTTGGTTAAGTGGTAAAGGTGATTTGTGGCTTCTTGAAGAAACGTGCGCGTTTCCACGTTTTCCACGTCGCCGATGTGTTGGCTGATGAAGGCTTTATCCTCAAGCAAAACGCAGGCTGTATTGTTTAATTCGCCGCCTAAACCGACGACGCACCGTTTCGATTTGGCTTTGAGCCTTATGGGTGCTGGAGCGTAACCTCTGCTTCGCCTAAGGAACACTTGGCGGTTTCCATGGGTGCGCATCACTGAGTCGTCGCATCGGTGGGCGATTTTGCGGTTGTGAAACAGGAAATAATCCACTGTGCTGCCCAGAGTCTTTAGCGCTTCATCGTTGTCTTTCACAATAGGTTGGTTTGGCGGGTTGGCGCTTGTCATCACAAACGCTGAATCATCAACTTGGTCGAAAAGCATGTAATGCAAACCAGTGTAAGGCAGCATGACGCCGACGTTATGCAGGTTCGGCGCAACTAACGGTGAAAGGTTGTAGCTTTCGCTTTTATTTAGCAGTACGATTGGGCGTGCAGGGGAAGATAGCAGTTCTTGCTCCTTCGAACTTACTTCGGCGAAACTTTTCGCGGAATCAAGGCTTTTTGACATGATGGCGAAGGGTTTTTCGCGCCTATGCTTCGTTCGTCGAAGCGCAGCCAAAGGCTTCTCCTTCAAGGTGGATGCTGCAATGTGGAAACCACCATACCCTTTTATGGCAAGCACGTTGCCTTCAGAGAGCAACTTTCCCGCTTCACGCACTGGGTCTTTAGCTTGGATCGGTTCGCCGTTTCTTGTTGTTAAATAGGCTTTTGGACCGCATTCTGGACAAGCGACGGTTTGCGCGTGAAACCGCCTGTTTGCTGGGTCATTGTATTCTTTTTGGCAAAAACCGCATAAGGGGAACTCGCGCATGGTTGTGTTTTCGCGGTCGTACGGCAATCGCTCGATGATTGTGAAGCGTGGGCCGCAATTGGTGCAGGTGATAAAGAAATATTCATAACGTAGGTTTTTTGTGTCTCGCAGTTCAGCGAGGCACTCGTTGCATATGGCGATGTCTGGCGGTATGATTGAGCCTGAAAGCTCCGCTTCTTCGGAACTTTTGTAAATCGCGAATTTATCGTATTGGTTTTTGCCTGAAAGCTCAGTGGATTTAACTGCGTCTATTTGGGCTAAAGGCGGCTTTTTCTCAGTCAGGTCAAGCATAAAATTCTTGATGCTTTGCGCGCTGCCTTCAAGGAGGATTTCTACTCCCGCATCGCCTCTGTTGCGAACGTACCCTGCCAAGCCGTGTTTTGTGGCTATGCGGTAGATGAATGGACGGAAACCGACGCCCTGAACAATGCCTGTGATGTTTAATTTAACTCTCAAGATTAAGCCCATCTTTAAATTAGTGGTCGCCTTTTTGCCCTATTTACAGCATCTTCTCTGGCAAGTTTTTCAGCTTCAACTTTTAGTTCTTGGTGTGCTTTGTTAGTTGGTAACCAGTTTTCTGCTTCTTTTTGTGGAGTTTTTGGAATAGGTATGGTAATGAAAAAGGAGCCTGCAGAGATGACTATCGCTCTTGATTTTTTGAGGCCTATCTTTTTTGGAATAGTCATTCTGCCTCTCTCGTCGATTTCTACTATTGACATGATAATCTCTAATGGTATAGTAAAGCCTTGAATTAAAAATTGCCCAATTTATTTATTTCTGCCCTATTTAGTTTAGCGGCTTCTGAAAGGTTATCCCTTACATTATTGGAAGCTTCTTGCTTATGCAAAATTATGGCTGAGCAGAAAGTAACCTGCCATACCAGTAGCCATGCTAGAAGTAAGCCTAAATTGACAAGTCAAGTGTGACCTGCCTTTGTTTTCTCTTCTACGTAAAGCAATCGCCTTAAAACTTTGCCCGCTGAACTAATAGGCAATTCTTTTCTGAACTCAACTTCACGGATTGCCTTGTAAGGGGCAACTTTACCGTTAACGAAAGCCATGATTTCCTCTGCCGATGCAGCCGTGCCTTCTTTGAGCGCTATGAAAGCCTTCGGAACCTCGCCTGCCACAGGGTCTGGTTTGCCGACGACTGCGCACAGCTTCACGGCTGGATGCTCATAGAGTACGTCTTCGATTTCGCGTGGGTAAACGCTGTAGTCCTTGTATTTTATGAGGTCTTTTTTGCGGTCGGTTATGTAAAAGTAGCCATCCTCATCCATTCGTGCAATGTCACCTGTGAGAAGCCACCCATCACGCAGGACCAAAGCGGTTTCTTTTGGGTTTTTCCAGTAACCCTTCATTACTTGTGGCCCTTTCACCGCCAGCTCGCCCGTTTCCCCTTGCTCCAGCGTTTTTTCGCCTGTAACTAAATCAACGATTCGTGCTTCGGTGTCGGGCAGTGGTAAACCGATTGAGCCAACCTTTACCGTTTTCATAGTCCTGTCCACGGGAGTGCAATGTGTAACTGGTGAGGCTTCAGTTAAACCGTAGCCTTCGGCTAAAAATCCGCCTGTAACTTCCATGAATCTTTTTTGGACTTGTGGTGGCAATGGTGAAGCACCAGAAATGCACACGCGAATCGAAGTTAAGTCGTACTTGCCCAGTTCTGGGTTAGCTAGCAGTGCCGAGTACATGGTTGGAACGCCGCAAAAAACCGTAACCCTATGCTTCCGGATGGCTTCTAAGGCTTTTGCAGGGTCGAACCGCGGCAGTAGAACCATTTTTGCGGCTAAACTAATGGGCACTGTCATGCTTGTGGTCATGCCGTAAATGTGGAATAAGGGCAGAGCGGTTAGGAAGGTTTCTTTGGCTATTTCGCCTTTTATCCAAGCGGCAAACATGATGGCGTTTGAAACCAGGTTGGTGTGGGTTAGCATTGCGCCTTTTGCTGTTCCAGTTGTGCCGCCCGTGTACTGCAAGACGGCTAAATCCTCATGCGGATTAATTTCGATCTTAAGAGGTGTTTCTGGGGCTTCTTTTATTAGCTGCTGAAAAGTCCACACGTTTGGTTTGATTGAGGAACTGGCTTTTTCGGATGCTGGTTCGTCTAAACTTGTAACTATCATGTTCTTTAGCTTAGTTTTAGTCCAAACATTATCTACGATGGCGTAAAGGGAATCTAAAGCAATTATGGTTCCGGCTTCTGAATCGCGTAGTTGATACTCAACTTCACGCTCCCGATGCAAGGGACTTATGGCTGTTACGACTGCACCTGCCTTGAGGATTCCGAAATAAGCGATTATGAACTGTGGAATGTTTGGCAGGAAAATTGCAATTTTATCGCCTTTTTTCACGCCTAACTTGATGAGAGCATGGGCAAACTGGTTTGAAAGCAAATCCAACTGCGCATAAGTAATTTCTTTTCCATTGCAAGCTATGGCAACCTTCACTGGGTAATTTTCAGCAATCTTCTGCAGAATCCCGTGAAGCGGAACAGCAGGATACTTCATGTTTTTTGGCACATCAGCAGACCACGCATTGAACCAAGGCTTGCTCTCATTAACCATGAAACGTGACTTCCATCTGCCAAGTATACGAATAAGCTATTTAAAAAGTGGTGCCGGGGGCGGGATTCGAGCCCGCGACTTCTGGACATGGGCGTTTGGCCACCGTTTGTTCTCCAGATTATGAGTCTGGCGCCCTAGCCAGGCTGGGCTACCCCGGCAAATTGCCACTTTTTTCATGGCTGATGTCATGTTAGTTTGTTTTCCTTGATTTAAACTTTTAAAAGGTATGATTAAGATTTGCTTGTGGCGCATTCAACATAGCATTGCATGTTGAGTTAAGCTTGTTGGGAGGAAAGTAGGTTGCCGAGAGCATTATTGTGTTCAAAACTGCTTAGCGTCAACATTAAATAAACAGGGTTTATAACATAAAATTTATTGGAGTGGAAAACGCAAGCATTAGCGTGGTGAGTGTTAATGTCTTCAGATGAGGATTACCCCGAATGGTTCAAGAAGAGACGAGCTAAAGACCCGTTTTTCGGTGACATAGATGACATGTTCCGTGAAATGGAAAAAATGATGGATGAAGAACTAAAAAATTTCACGCAAAAAGTGCCCAAAGAATACATTAAAGAGCGCAAACTGCCTGATGGCAGCACAGTTAAGGAGCTTGGACCCTTCGTTTATGGTTACAGTATGAAAATTGGTCCTGACGGTAAACCTGAAATCCAAGAGTTTGGAAACATCAAAAAAGGCCTCAAAGGTACACCGCAAGTTAAAGAAGAACGTGAGCCACTCGTTGACATTGTTGAAACAAACAGTGAAATCCATGTGGTCGTGGAGCTTCCAGGCGTAGAAAAAGGCGACATAAAACTTCACGGCACAGAAGACTCGCTGACGATTTCGGTTGATACTCCTCAATCCAAGTACTACAAGGAAGTTGCCCTGCCAGTAAAAGTGAAGGTTAAAGAAGCAAGCTCAAGCTACAAAAACGGCGTCTTAGAAGTGGTTCTTCCCAAGGCTGAGTCAGAAAACAAGCCTAAGGGAGAACAAATCGACATAGGCTAAAAGCTAAAATTCACAGTCCCCTAATCTTTCCAGTAGCGAGTGTATAAATGAACGATAACTCAGAACTAGACACGTTAAACGCTATTTGTCGAGAAGCAAAAACATCAGGCAAACTGTCAGGCAACAACCTAACCGAACTCTACGAGCTTTTCGGATCAAGATTCACAAAAGCCCTCGATGCACTAAAAGAAAACCGGGTGAAAAAGTACACTTTCAAGCCAAGCGGAAGAACCGTTTGGATAGTTGTTGGAAGAGAGCGAGATTACCTTATAATGCCTGAAGCTGAATTTTGCACTTGTGACGATTTTTACTTTCGCGTTTTAGACAAAAAAGTCCACATGTGCTATCACCTGTTGACGCAGAAAATCGCGCAAAATCTAAGCTGGTTTGAAACCATAGAGGAAAACGACGACGGCTATGAAATGTTGATGAATGAGTGGAAAAAAGCTACTCCTTAAATATTAAGACGCTACAAGAATAAGTAAAACGCAAGGAGAACCTCAATGGATTTAGGCGCATACTTCGTAAGTCTACAATATGTCCTTATGGGCTCAGTGTTTATTTCTATAATCCTAATCTTCCTCTACGCTTATTACGGTAAGGATGAAGAGCAAATAAACCAGTAAAACCCACCTTTAATTTCTAAACCTTCCTAATCTTCTGTTCAATACCAAAAAGAGCACTATACTCGAAACGGCAAGAATTATTCCAATCAAGATAAGCCAACTGGCATTCGGTCCTGAACCAAAAACAATTGGAATTGGACCAATAAAAATAACAACCCCAACACTTCCTGAACTGCCAATAACCAAAGAAGCAACCACCAAAATTACTATGCCAATCAAAACCAAAGCAATTCCTAAAATCAAAAAACCAAAAAGTCTGTTGGACACAGTGATGCCTTCGTTCTCAGTTTCCTGCGCGCTTCTTAACATGCCATTTTACCTCAACAACCAGTAATATACTACCATGGCAATCACAAGAACTATTGTGAGCGCTAAAGCAAGAGCCAAAACAGCCTTAACCGATTTCTTATCTGTCCCGAAAATTATCGGAATAGGACCAATCATGATTACGCCTGCACCTTTCACCTTTCCCTTTCCAGCGCCACTCATTGCGACTAGGATAATCGCTATGATAATAATGATAATTCCAATGGCAACTAACGCTGCGCCAAGCGCGTAAAGAACTGCAGGATTCACTCGTTTTTCCTCCAGCGCTCCAAACTAAAAATGAAACAGCGTTTTTAATAAACATAGCAACACTTAGACAGAAATGCAAAAAATTAAAAGCGCCAGAATATCTTTATCGTGTCGGCGCAAAATGACCACACAAGACATAATCGAAAAAATTCTCGCAAAAAACCCAGAAATCAGCCAAGAGCAAATTCTTGAAAAATTAAAGGCTGAAAAATCCAGAACTGGTGGTCTGCTTGGTGACGAAACTCTTCTGAGGTTAATCGCCGCTAAGTACGGCGTTGAAGTGCAACAAAACACAGTTCACAATAATGGAAACTTATCGACAAGCCGTTTGTTTGCTGGCTTAAACGATGTTACAGTGGCAGGTCGCTTGATCGCGGTTTATCCTGTGCGAACTTTTGAAGGAGAAAAATCTGGCAAATTTGCCACTTTAATGGTTGCTGATAACGGCGGCGTTCTCAGGGTGGTGTTGTGGAATGATAAGGCTGATTTAGTTGAGAAAGGGGAATTGAAAGCTGAGCAAGCAGTTAGGTTGCTTCACGGTTACACGCGGGAAGATCGTTATGGCAGAGTAGAGTTGCATCTTGGCGTCAAAAGCCAAATTGAAATTGAGCCAAAAGAAAAAGCCAGCGAATACCCAACCATCGACAAGTTTACTACGAAAATAGGCTCTTTAAGCAAAACATCTGGCAATGTGCATCTTTCAGGCACAGTAAAAACGGTTTTAGGCGTAACCAGCTTTACCCGAAGCGACTCAAGCGATGGAACAGTCATGCGATTCGCTCTCGCGGATGATTCTGGAGAAGTAACAGTGGTTGCTTGGAATGAAAAGGCGCAAGAGCTAGAAAAAACCCTCAAAGTGAACGCGTGTTTGCAGTTGGTTAACGCTAAAGTGAAAGAAACCCAAAACGGCGGCTTAGAAGTTCACGTCGACTCAAATACTTATGTTAATTTTCAAGCCGCTGCGTTACGGTTGACGAAAATAGTCAATTTAACTGAGAACCAAAGTGTTAACGTTGAAGGTGTAGTTTCAACGGTTCCTGAAAGAAAAGAAGTAACCACATCGAAAGGCGAAACCGTGAAGCTAACGGTTTTCGAGTTAAAGGATGACAGTGGCGTTGTTCGGGTTTCGGCTTGGCGGCAACATGCGGAAGCCCTTAATGGAATAAAAATTGGCGACAAATTGCTCTTTGAAAATGCCTATGTGAAGAAGGGTTTTTGGGATAAAATAGAATTAACCACCCAAGCTGCAACGGTTGCCTCAGTCGTTAAGGATTGACTTGTGCAGCTATGGCATTTGCCATTTCACTTGTAGTTGCGGAACCGCCTAAATCAGCTGTTCTTACCTTGCCCTCATTGAGCACGTTTATTACCGCGTTTTCAATTTTGGCTGCGGCTTCTTTTTCTCCAAGATAATCCAGCATCATAGAACCAGCCATAATGGTGGCGATGGGATTAACTCTGTTTTGTCCAGTGTATTTTGGCGCTGAACCGTGCACTGGCTCAAACATGCCGTATGTTTCGCCGATGTTTGCTCCTGCTGCTAAGCCTAAACTTCCAGTTACCTGAGCTGCTTCGTCAGAGAGTATGTCGCCGAAAAGGTTTGTTGTAACAATCACGTCATAGGCTTCTGGTTTTTTGATTAGCTGCATTGTTGCCGCGTCAATGTGCAAGTCGTCAACGGTCACGTCGGGGTATTTTTGAGAGACTTCTTTAACGGCGTCTTTGAAGATGCCATCAGTTATTCTTAGAATATTGCCCTTGTGTACGTAGGTTAAGTGTTTTCTGCGCTGAGAAGCAAGTTTAAACGCGAATTCGGCTATTTTCAACGATGCTTCTTTGGTGATTATTCTTAAGGCTATGCCGACGCCTGGAGCAAGGAGAGATTCTGCGCCAGAGTACAAGCCTTCTGTATTTTCACGGACAACGACCAAGTCTATGTTTGGTTTTAATGCTTCAACGCTTGGAAAGCTTCGGCAAGGGCGCACGTTTGCATAGAGATTGAAAATTTTGCGGAGCGTTACGGCTACGCTTACTGGTGCACCTGGCTCTTCAGGCGTAGTCATTGGTCCTTTCAGGCAAGCGCTGGTTTGCTTTATCAGCTCTAGTGTTTCTTTGGGCAGGTTGGTGCCGTATTGGGCTATGCAGTGGTATCCTGCTTCGCCGTAAAGAAAATTAAGTTTGAAATCAGATTTCACTTGGATAGCTTGTAGGACTTTTACGGTTGCTTCTGTTACTTCTGGTCCGATGCCGTCGCCTTTAAGCACGGCTATTTTGTAAGTTTTAGTCATTTTGGTTGCCTTCTTGTTTCTGGTTTTGTAAATAGTGTTTTTGCTTATCAGTATTCCTGTTGACTTTTTCCTAAAAATGAAGTTTCGTTATGCTTTCGGCTTACCAGTGTATTTTTCGCAGTACTCTTCAACGGTTGGGAAAACTGCTTTCACACGGTCAAAACGCTTCTGCCCGTTAATTTTCTCTTCAAGCATGATAACGTCTTTTGGCTTGCTGAACCGTTCAACTTTGTCGTCCTCGCGTTTTCGCTCGATTTTCATGCAGTCATCAACCATGCAAATTAACACGCAAGCGCCGCAGTAAACGCACAAGTCCTCGGTGATTCCTACTTCGCCAGATTTCCAGTACAAAGCGTTAGTTGGACAAACTTTAACGCATAACTTGCATTGCACACCAAGGCACGTGTGCTTGTTTATTTTGATGCTTCCTTCCTTGAATAGTTCTTTTACGCCAGTTGGCTCCAAAAGTTCTTGCCTGCGCTTCTTTTTTGCCTNNTTTTCGCTGGCATTTGGAACCACAACTGAACTAGGTTTATTCAAAAATACGTTTTATGAATTATAATTACTTATCCCTATAGTTTGGGACTTATTATCCATATTTTTGAAGCTTCCGAAGCGTTTAGGCTTCCTGTAGAAATGCATCTGAACGCCGTTAAATGTCGCCTCATCGTACTTCGTCCAACCAGCCTTGCCCAACGCATTGATTTCCTCAGCAGTCGTCGCAGTAGTTACTTCATAGTCTTCCTCTTTGAACTCGATTGTATGTACATATTTCTGCGTGCTCTTCCAAGACTTATGCCGCAAGACTCTAGCAATGACAATTGCGTTCCCATTCGAGTAATACGCTACCATAGAACCGCCCCAATGCCGAAAACTCTTGAAACTGATTTGCAACAACGCAGGGTTCTGGAATTTCTCGGCAGCCTTACGTCTAAGCGCAGCAAGACACGCGTATGCCGTCTGATAACGCATTGGAAATATCCGCTTACTCTTCCTAGGTAAAGCGTTCAACATGCTCGTCAGCCTCATCGATAGCTCATACTTGCCAGGGTAATGGAACTTCACTGGATGATTAATGCTGAAAACATTGCCGTTAAAATCAATCCAGTCCGCATGAAGAATCTCCGACGGATCCGCATAGGTTTCTTTAAGGCATAACAGAAAAGTTGCCATGCGTTTGCTGGCTGCACTGATCAACAGGTCAAGGTCCTTCTCATCAGGCACCATTACAGTAGCTTCATTCTGACGGTAGCCAGGACGACGCCAAGTAATCCCTTGCATCAGACAGAAAGCGTCGTAAGCACATACTGCCAACATCTTCATGCTATCACTCCAGGATTCACAATTCTTCTTTTTCTGCTTCGCAATAACAGCCTTCACACTCTCTGAGTCAAGCAGGTCAGCGCCATCCCGAACAAGATGCGTCAGAATATCAGGATACTTTATTTCTTCACATCTGCCCTCTCGCTCCAAGTACGCCATGAACTTCGTTAGCAAGCCGCGAACATCCTCAGGCAACAAGTCAATATGTTTCTGCAGCTTCCGCACTTTGTCTCCCGCAACAGTCTTAATTTCTGTTGCAGAGGTCAAATTTTTCGCTCCTAAAGCGCATATTTGGCGCTTACTCGATAAGGCACTGGACGTATTTAATGACCTCTTAGAACTATTTTGTAACGGTCTTTCACTAAAACGGAATCCACAATCCCTGCAAAGCCACCGCTGGATTTTGTCGTCGAACAAGGAGTATCTGTTTCCGTCTCGCCAGAGCTTTTTGGAGCCACATTGTGGGCATAGAGGGCTGATACCGGCGGAGCCGTCTGCAGACTCCGACTTACAAGATTTGGAACCGGCTTTGCCAAATATGCAATCTGGGAGAGATTCCTTTGATGTNNGTAAGTTCAGCCATTCCCTCCCACCTCTTAGCGCTAAAGCTTTAGCGTGGCGTGCTCTGCCTGCAGCATGTCTTCACGCTGTTTAGCGTATGCTTTGCCGTGGAGTTTGCCCTGGCATTTGCATTTGCATTTTTTCTTGTCAGATTTCGCCTTGTAGCAGCCAGCACTGCATATACCCCTCCAAGCATCAGCCTCAGAGGCTTCCTGTTCGCTTTTGTTTTGAAGATTTAAATCGCGGGATACAGCTTTGGCCATTGTATTTTGCCTCTTGTTTACCTGAAGAATTCTTCGTCTCGGAGTTTGCGGCTGACTCTGATATAGCAATGTCTTCTGCAGAAATCGAGGATTTTGTTTAGCTCTGGATCGTCGCCTGACGCATACTCTTTTTTGAAGCCCACCCTTCCAGTTTGTACACGGATTTCAAACATTCCATCACTTGCTAGCAGCTGGTAGAAACCAAGCTTTTCCCCAGCATATTCTTCGAGGACATCCCAATCCTCAATAATATTTACCAAGTTGTTGTCACCTTGAAGGTCTTGCAGGCTAAGCATAAAAACCATCTATCGCTGAAAAGCCAACTTGGCTTTGTGAGGCTCGCAAAGACAAGTATCTAAAAACGTACATATAGACAAGTAGCTTGCAAGCAATTAGCATTATTCGCCGATTAGTGTTTCAATGCTTGAGCGGTTGCCATGCATTATCCTCAGTTTGGGTTTGGGATTAAAATTTAGGTTTCAGCATGCTTACCTATGAGAATAAGTCGATGAATTTGAACAGTTGCTCATCGGTGGCTGTTTGGAGGAACTCTTCTATGTTTTTTTCGTCTAGCCTGAGAGCTGCTTTTCCTCTGAGTGTCAACTCGTAGAGTATTTTGTCTCCGCCTCTTTTTCCAAGTCTTGTTCCTTTCTGACCGATCAAGCCCTGCTGTTCTAATGCTTCCATACGTCTATAAGCCGTCTTGGAGTTGATGCGCTTGAAACCTTTGATTGCTTTGAGTTGGCGCCAAACATCATAAGCGATGAGAGGACTCTTCCATTCAAAAATTTGGCATATGACGCGGTTTAGGCTCTCCTGTTTGCCACTGAA
>PKYH01000026.1 GCA_003133625.1 Candidatus Bathyarchaeota archaeon
CACGTGCTGTGACAATGCCTACCAGTTTGTCACCGCTGGCGATAGGCAGTCTCCTAATGTGCTTCTTTGCCATGGTGAAGGCAGCCCTATGAACGCTCGTTCCTATGGAGGCAGTGATTAGCGGTGACGAGGCTTCTCTTCCCACTTCTGCGATTAACGGCTTGCCCTTAACCAAGAAGGTGGTGAGCAAGTCTCGCTCCGTAAAAATCCCAAATGGTTCTCCGTTGCTGGTGACTATGACGCTGCCAATGCGTTTCTCGCCCATGATCTTGGCTATGCTGGTTACGGGCGNNTTAGTCATGAAATCATCGACTTTGGCCTCGGTTTCAGGAACCGACGGTAAACTCCTAATAAGGTCCGACGCAGTTACGACTCCAACGAGCCTTCCGCAGTCAAAAACCGCGAGCCTGCCTTTCTTTTGGATCATCATCTGAGCGGCTTCCTTTATCTTGGCCGTTGGACCTATCGTAATTAATGGATACGACATCGCTGCCTCAACTTTTTCCTCTCTAAGGTCTTTTCCCAGAGCCAAAACTTTGCTGAGAAGGTCTCTCTCGGTGACTATGCCCACCGGCGTGTCATATTTCGTTACGATTAAGCTTCCGATGTGCTTCTCACCCATGATTCCTGCCGCCTCGGCCATTGACGCCTCAGGAGCGATGGTGACGACGTCTGGGCTCATGATGTCCTTGACTTCTTTGTAACTCGATAGGTCGCGGAGGTACTGTTCATATGCGCTGTCGAGGACGCTTGGAAACTCCTTTTTCAAGTTCTTAGGTGTCTCCATAAAATTACCTCATCCTACTAATAGTCGCGATGCCTAATTAAGGCTTAGTTTCCATCAGTCATGCCTCGATTCTCTTAGAATCAAGTCGAGCCTGAGGGCAGCTCAATGCATATAGAAAGCTCGTTAAAAGGCGGCGATTGAGACTACCTTCAACTTCCCATTCTTTCTTACGCTAATAACATTCTAATCAATATCCATGTATTTGCGAGCGTTTTTCACATGAAACCGCGAACACCTACTTATTTAAACATCCGAAACCCCATAGTCATATGAGGGATATTATGGACTCGAAAAGTAACTCGCTCATAGCTTACAATGTTCTAAAGGAGAAAATCATAAACTCAGGCTTTTGCACGGCTTGTGGAGCGTGTGAGGCAGCATGCCCTGTTGCGGCACTGCAGATTGAGGATGATAAAGTTAAACGTTTACACGATTGTTCAGCGGATTTGGATCTCTGCCCAATATGTTATGAAGTTTGTCCTCACTCCGAGGCCCTTTTGCTCAGAAGCCTACGGGCAGTTTCGGATGCGCCGATCAGGAATGAAGCAATAGGATATTACAGACAAATGCTGCTTGCTCAAGCGGCAGACCCAAAGCTCAGGGAACAATGCAGGGGCGCAGGGGTTGTCACCGCCCTCTTGACTTACGGGGTCGAAAACAAAATTTTCGACAGCGCCATAGTTTCCCAAGCTGAGTCTGGAGACCCAACAAAGACTAAGCCCATAGTAGCCGTGGTACCGGATGACATCCTTTCAGCAATCGGTTCGAAGTTCTTTCCCTCAGCAGTCGCCAAAGCCTATGGAGCCGCTGTAATGGGATACGGAAAAACAAAGATCGCCTTTGTCGGTGTACCCTGCCACGTGCTTGCCCTCCGTAAGTTGGAAGCATGGAAACATAAGATCAGCGGAAACTTGAAGATGTTAATTGGTCTCTTCTGTTTCGGCACTTTCTCACTTAAGCCGCTGCTGGAGCACATCGCAAAAACCTACAATATTAAGCCTTCAGACATTAAGCAAATGCGCCTCTCAAAAGAGTTAGTTGTCCAGACCGAGAAGGAATCGATAAACATTCCGTTTGAAGAGGTTCAGGGCAAGATTTTGCCCAGCTGCAGAACATGCGCAGATTTCACTTCTGAATTTGCGGATATCTCAGTTGGAAGTGCTTTCCCGCTCACGGACTGGTCTGCGGTAATCATACGAACCAAAACAGGGGAAGACTTCTTTTTCGATGCAGTAAAAAATGGCGCTATCAACGTACGCGCCGTCGAACAGGAGCCAAAAGTGTTTGAGCGCGTGATTGGACCAGCCATCAAGAAACGAATAGAAGCCCTTCGAGCAGCAAGTAAACTTGAAGAAACCCGCGGTTTTATTCCAGCTCGATTACTAAGGGAGACAGATTTGCTGTCCCGCGTTAAGGTCGAGGACATCATGACGATAAACGTCAGAACGGTGCCCAGCGGCATGACTGTCAGCCAACTTCTAGAGCTGATGTCGACAGAGCATCATATTGGATACCCCGTCATAAACGAGTACTTCGAACTCGTCGGCATAGTAACCATCGAAGAAGCGTCGCGGGTGGATAAGAAGAAGAGGAGTGAAACGTTGGTTGGCGCCATAGCCCGGTCGAACCTTGATGTTGTCTATCCTGGAGAAACAGCTTTAGATGCGTTTAAAAAGATGAGTGCACAGGAAACAGGGCGGGTACTCGTTTTGGACCCAGAAAACCCGCAACGAGTAATAGGCATCATAACCAAAGCAGACTTGTTGCACGCTCTAGTGAAACAAGCTTGAGTAAGCAAACAACACTCTGAATCCGAATCCCATACGCGTTATGCTAAGCTTCACTTGTTTTGCTATTGTTAAGAAGGCTCTAGTACTCAGAGAGAAGCGCAGCAGTATCGTGATTTGCAAAGTTGTAATGTGCTGAGAACTTAGCTGGTGAGGTACATGGTCAAAAGCTGTAAACGAAATCAAAGGCCCTTTGCGTGTTGTACCGCATGCCTAGGGCTTTCATTTTGAGCGGGGAGATTTTCAGAATTGGATAAGGGACGTGATAGGTGACAATGAACTATCCCAAGGAATAGATGACATAAAAATGTGTGAGCGGCATTTGGCGGCAGAGTGCTGCAGGAAAGAACTTGTGGACACAGTAAGGATTCGCATTCTCCAGTTGGAAATGCAGAAAGGTCCTCCTTGCTTTGGTGAACAGAAAGATAAAACGCGCTAAGCACTTCCTCATCCAAGTGCTGTTGAAATTTGAGTGAACACAAGTGTTTCTACACGTGTGGGTGAAAACCTGTTTCATCTCTTTGAAAGGTGAAATTTTTACGTGCACGTTCATTAACTTTCCACGTTTGTATGCCCGCAATTTGTGGCCGCGCGGAAAGCTGGTTTCGAAGTTAATGAGCCCACCGTTGAAGTGAAGTACGTTTCAAATCAAGAAGACCTGAAGAAGTGCTTTGAGTTTGGACAGCAAATCGCCGCAAAAATCAAAGCCTAACTTTTTTCTTTTCGTTGAGTATTCGATTGAAGGCTTTAGTATTGGATTCCCTCGGTTAGCTTGAAGTCTTTCGGCATTTTAACATCCTGCACTATGTTAACGAAATCTGCCCTATCAATGAGTTCTTGTGGAGTGTATCTTCCAGTCATAACCACCGTAGTTTCCTTAGGCACCTTGTCAAGCAATTCTAGGACTTCGTTAACTTCCAAAAGTTTCCAGTGTACAGCTAAGTTAATCTCGTCCAAAATCAACAGGTGAGGCTTCTTTTCTTCCATAATTTGCGATGCGAATTTTAGAGCATGCTTCGCGAGTTCTTTGTCATGTTCCTTTATGCTTTCTACTGCGAATTTTTCTCCAGCAAACTCCTCTGTCTTCTCTTCTTTTCCAAGCCATGCTGGTCTTCCGAACTGGTAAATCTCATAGTAAGGCGCAAGCTTGTCCTTAATCAGGTATTCTCCGATGTCCTTTCTCCACTTGAAGAACTGGATTATCACCACGTTTTTGCCGTGACCCACTGAGCGCAAGGCTAATCCCAACGCGTTTGCTGTTTTGCCCCCGCCTGTTCCGGTGTACAAGTATATGTATCCCATTCTCCGTCACCTTGGAAACGGACAATTCATGGTTGGGCAACCACCAGCATACTCAGATTGTGCTGAAACAAACTTCCCTTCCTTAGCCTTGATTTCGCCTATGTACAGAACCTGTTCGGGCTTGCTTCCGTACCTGAAGACGGTTACGCCCTTGCATTTGAGCTTCCACGCTAAATCGTAAATCTCCCTTACATCTTCAACTTTTGCCTGATTCGGCAAGTTAACCGTTTTTGAAACGGCGTTATCAGTATTTTTCTGGAAAGCCGCCTGTATCTTAACGTGCCACACAGGATCAATATCCAATGCTGTGGCAAACAACCGCTTCACATCTTCTGGTACGCCACCGATTTTCTGAACTGAGCCTGTTCTGGCTATTTCTTCAAGAAGCTTGGCGTTGTAAAATCCCCTTGCCTTGGCGGTCTCCTCAAACAGTGCATTAGTCTCAAAAAGCCTCGCTCCGCCCAAAACATTTCGCATAAAGGACACGGCAAACAACGGTTCTATACCTGAAGAGCAACCTGCTATTATGCTTATGGTTCCCGTAGGCGCCACCGTGGTCACAGTCGCGTTTCTAAAGGCGCCGTACTTCTCTTTCCAGATGCTCTTGTTGAAATTTGGAAAAGAACCGCGCGCTTCGCCCATCTCTCTGGATTTCTTGTGCGCTTCCTCTTTGATGAACTTCATCACTTGCTCGGCCAATTCTAGCGCTTCTTCGGAATCGTAGGGAACACCAAGCATTATGAGCATGTCTGCAAAGCCCATGACACCTAAGCCTATTTTCCTGTTAGCCCTCGTTATTTCGGCTATTTCCTTCAAAGGATAAACGTTCGCATCTACAACGTTGTCAAGGAAATGAACTGCGTTCCGCACTGTTTCGTGCAGCTTATCCCAGCCTATTGTCCCCTCTTCAACCATCCGTGAAAGGTTTATCGCCCCTAAGTTGCAGGATTCATAAGGCAGCAGCGGTTGTTCGCCGCAGGGATTGGTTGACTCTATTTTTCCAACTTCTGGAGTGGGATTATGCCTATTTATTTCATCAATGAAGACAACTCCTGGGTCTCCGCTTGCCCAAGCAGACCTCGTCATAAGGTTCCAGACTTCTCTTGCTTTAAGCTGTTTCACTTTCTCTTTGTTTCGAGGATTGATTAACCAATATTTTCGATCTGATTCAACAGCCTGCATAAACTCGTCTGTAACCGCAACTGAAACGTTAAAGTTTGACAGAAACGTTGGATTTTGCTTGGCTGTAATGAAATCTAGAACGTCAGGATGTTCAACTCTCAAGATTCCCATCATGGCGCCTCGCCGTTTTCCGCCAGCCTTTATCACTTCTGTGGCGGTGTTAAAGATGCGCATGAAACTCACTGGACCCGAGGCTATGCCCTTCGTTGACCTAACAATGTCGCCTCTCGGCCTTAATCTGGAAAAGTTGAAGCCCACTCCTCCGCCCGTCTGCTCGATTAGGGCCATGTTTTTCACGGTGGTGAAGATGCCATCAAGCGAGTCTTCAACTGGCAAGACAAAGCAGGCGGACAGTTGACCTATGTCTGTTCCAGCGTTGAAAAGCGTTGGTGTGTTGGGGATGAATTCAAGTTTTGTCATCATTTCGTAAAAGATTTTTTCGCTTTCTTCTGGGTTATCCCCAAAAGTCTTGTCAACTTTGGCTATGGCTTTGGCGACTCTTTCGAAAAGGAGCGTTGGAGTTTCTATGATGTTTTCTTTTTCGTCCCGTAGAAGGTATCTTGCCTTTAAAACTTCAAGCGCGTTCACGGTTAATTTAGGCTCCATTCCAAGCTTCTTCCTGAGAGTTCTAAGCTCTTCTTTTTTCTTTCTGTAATCCTGATATGCTTGTGCAACTTTTTCGTAGCCCTTTTTCTTAAGAACTTCAACAACTATGTCCTGTATGTCTTCAACTGAAGGGGTTTTCTCTTTGAATTTTTCCTTTAATAGTCTAATGACTTCACTTGTTATGCTCTCGGCTTTTTCACCGTTTCCCAGTTCAACGGCAAGAAAGGCTTTGTGAACGGCGTTCCTGATTCTGTTCGGATCAAAATTAGCTATTCTGCCATCTCTCTTTTTGACCTCGCTAAAAATCATGGCCATTCAGTAGATTCTTCTTTTTAAGGCAATATAAAGTTTTCAAGAACAGTAGATGCGAATTTCAGAATAGTCCTTTGCCCTGAGAAATTAAGGGTTATTCTTGGATTCTGTATTCTTGAAGTTTAGAGGCTTTGTGGATGAACTTGTATGCTGCTGTTCAGGTTTGAGATGAAGAAGGGGCATGGTACCAAAAAAGCGACCTCGTTAACCTTACACTTCACATTGTGTTTATGAACAGCTACGCTGAATGCTTAGCGGAAACACTGCACGAGAAAAAGCACGTACCCACGTCGGAGACGCGCCTAGACTACTTTAGAACCGCAAGCTTGGAGGAAATTCTGGAAGCGACAGAAACCCAGATAGACCACTGCGTTCAGGCGCTCAAAAAGAAGGGCATAACACTTAAGAAAGCGGAATTAGCCTGCGACTGGCATGACCAAACCTACTATGGTTCACTCCACACCGAGGGAGTAGTAGGCACAAAACCAAACCGCGGAACCAGCTACGCTTTTTGCTTCTAGTGCCTAAAACCAGGCAGAAAA
>PKYH01000108.1 GCA_003133625.1 Candidatus Bathyarchaeota archaeon
GACGCTGGTGAGTTTTTCAGGCTCTTTCCAAACTGGGAAGTACTCCACTGCCACGCGGGCATCTTGCAGCTTCCCGCTTCGTGTGCTTATGAAGGCGGCTTTAGTGTTAGCGCCTCCAATATCATAACCTAACACGTCTACCAAGCTATTTTCCTCTGCTGATAATGTTGAATAAGCGCTTTTTAGCTTCTTCGAACCGTAACCTTGCATTCTCCAAGGAGTCACCATGGCCAGCGATTAGTGAGCATGCTTTGGTGTTATCGTTTAATGGAAAAGGAGGCGAAATAACTTCGCTTATTTGAGCCGCTTTTTGGAAAGCGCTAATTGTTGGCTTGGGAGTTTCTACTTTTGAGAAACAAGCGAAACCGTGGCTTTCGGGTTTAGCTGGAAGTTCACTTTTCAAAACAGCGTTAACTAATGCCTGAGCAACGTTAAAATTGGCAATTTTGCACAAGCCAACGTAAGACGTTGTTAACCGTGGATTAACATCTACCACAAACGGTTTATCCTGTGTCAAAACCAAGTCAACCCCCACATACCCTCTTAAGCCAGAAAAGGACTCAACAACTTTCTGTGCCATCGCAAACACCTCTTGCTTAAGCGGATGGTCAAAGGGAACAGTGCCACCTTCATAACTTGAAACTGCCTTTGGCGTAGCAACATTGACGCTTTGCTTGTTTAAGCTAATTGCCAACGCTTTGCCTCTTGCGGAAAGTAAGCTGACGCTTGCAGCTTCGCCTTCAACAAATTCTTGAATAATAAAACGCTTCCCTACCGATTCAGATTTTATTTTCGCAACGGCTTTCTCCACTTGGGCATCTTTTTTAACGACGCTTAAGCCGCCGCAGCTGACACCATCCGTAGGCTTAAACACCACAGGATAACTTAACTCACTTTTGATGGCTCGCTTAACTTCCGCTAAATCATAAGCAACATTGAGCACCAATGTTTTAGGCGTGGGCAAACCATTTTTATTCAAAATCTCGTAGAGAACCGTTTTATCTGCAACTTTTTGAATAGCGCTGGATTCACAGTTAAGCGAAACCTTGCCCGTCTGCTCTACAAGTTCCACGAGTGACTGCAGGATTTGTCCTGTTTCAGGCGCAACAACGTAAGCAGCATCATTAATTTTAGCTACATTAACGAGGAATTTTTTGGGTTCTTGAGGATAAAAAACGGGGATTGTGCAGTCGACAGCTATGGGAGGATTTAGTTTTGAAATCCTCGCATCAAATAAAACTGTTACCTCATGTCCTGCAGCTTTAAAATCAGAAACAATCGAGCGCAGCATTCCAAACCCTTCAGATAAAACGCCAAGTGGAATAGGCTGCCCAGCGTATCCGCCGCCTGAAATATGCTCGTAAACTATAAGCCTCAAAGTAAATCCCTTTCACGAATCGATGGGAACATCAAGTAACCTTAAAGCTTTTCGATTTTAATTAAATCTTTCAGAAATGCCAAAGCATGCCGCTTCTTCACGTGCGGCATAACAACAATTCTGATGCAGTCATAGCGTGGAACATAAGAGACAAACCAGCCACGTTCCCAAAGTTTTTCTGCAAGATGCTTGGTGCTCTGCCTACTGCGGAAAGCTACTATATTCAAAGTTGGCTCTACGACAAGTTTAAAGCTGGCATTTTTGAGCCCGTCGGTCAAAAGTCGGGTAGTTTTCATGCAGTTGCCAACTATTTTTGTGAATCCTCCCATGCCAAGAGATTTAAAAACTGCCCATGCTGAGGCTGCGGATGCACCTATTCTTGTTCCAACAAAGGTGTACTGGAACTCGTCCGTTAAGTAAGGCGTTTCAGTTTTAATAAAATCCAAGGTTTTGCTGTCTCGAAAGATGATTCCTCCTGCAGGGATTGCCGCCATACCCATCTTGTGTGGGTCCACGGTGATGGACTTCACAGCTTCTAAATTGAAATCAAAGTTGTACTTAGCATTGGTTAGAAAGGGGATTACTAAGCCGCCGAATGCTGCGTCAACATGCAACCAAACATTATGCTCCAAAGCAATATGAGACAGCTCATCGATAGGGTCAATAACGCCTAATTCAGCTGTTCCAGCCGTGCCGACTATAGCGACTGTGTTTTTGCTGATGCATTTTTCAACTGATGAAGAGTCAACTCTAAAAGAACTATCTAAACCTGCGTAAACCGGTTTCAGATTTAACAGGTTGCAAATTTTAGTGAAAGAAAAATGAGCTGATTCTGGCAAAACCACTTCCGATTGACTGGCGCGTGCCATGTTTCGTGCTGCTAAAAGCGCCATCAAGTTTGCTTCTGTTCCGCCTGAAACAAGGTAGCCAACGCAATTTTCACCATGAAGAAGCGTTGCCAGTTCTTTAATTACTTCTTTTTCAAGTTGAGCGCTTCCGGGAAAGAGTCCTGGATCACCCAGATTGGAGCTTAAAAACAGTCGATAAGCCTTTTCTGCTAAGAGATGGGGTTTTGTGCACATTGAACACAAAATTTTTCCGTCATCATACCGCCTGTCTTTTTCACTGATTCTTTTGAGCTCCGCCAGCACCGTTTTGCTGCTTAGCCCCTTAGCATGCAATTGTTAAGCCCTCTTCATAGCTTGTGTTTCCGTTTGCTTGACGGTTTCAACTAGTTCATGTACTAGTTTTCTGGTAATTTGTCCCCTGACTCGGTCGTTTTTTTTGCAGGCTGCACCGCGTAAACCTGCTATATCAGCGCCTAAAGCATACACTACAGGTAAGTCTTGTTTTCTTAACGAACCAGCCAACGCCGCTTCCAAGCCAAGGTTATGCGCGGAATCAACGAATTTTTCAAGTTGCTTAACGGTTAAGAAAGTGAAGATGCTTTTGCCATCTTTAACGGCTGTGTCAATCATTGCTACGTCCACTTGAGCCTTAAATGCTATTTCGGGAGTTAGCAGCGGGTCTATTGCGCCTATTCTTTCTGCATCAGCGTAGCCTGCGGCAACCACTTTGATGTTAGGATTGCATTCTTTTGCTGCTTTGCTGACGTTTTGTAGCAAATAGGTCGCTTCTTGAGGCGTTTTGAATCCGCGAAGCCCCACTTTAATATAATCAACGCCCAACGACGCTGCACCTAATGCAGCCAAGGATATGGAGCCTGGAAGGTTCGGAACCTCTCCCAATGCGCAGCTTACTTGGATGTTTTTTGGCGCGATCTCTCTTATTCGCTTGATAACCCATGGAAAATTGGCGCCTAACGCTCCCTCTTGGGGGTTTTTTACGTCTATTATGTCTGCGCCTCCTGCGATGGCTTCAGAGGCTTCTTTTTCGTTCATGGGACTTATGAGTAGCTTCAATTAACATCATATTCATGCGGATTAACGGTGCCTTTAAAGTTTTGCTGTAGCGATGGTTAGGTTTTTCTATTCGTTAAGAGTCAATTCATGGATAGGCTGAGAACTTGAGGGTTATACCGGTAATTGACGTTTTAAACGGCATAGTGGTTCATGCTGTCAGGGGAAAAAGACGAGAATATCAACCGCTCCAAAGCAACCTGTGCAAGTCGGTTGAACCATTAGAAGTTGCTAAAGCATTCAAAAAGCTGGGATTCAACGAGCTTTACATTGCAGATTTAAACGCAATCACCCGTGGCTCAGTGAATTTTCAGGTTCTCAAACGTATCGTTGACGAAACTGGGCTTAAGTTGATGGTAGATGCTGGAGTAGCTGACCTTGAAACGGCGAAGAAATTGCTAGATAGCGGAGTTTCAAAAGTTGTTATTGGAACTGAAACGTTGCATAGTAAAAGTTTTGTGGGTGAAGCGGTCAGGCTTTTCGGAAGCGACCGCGCCATTGTTAGCTTGGACTTGAAGGGTGATAAAGTCCTTGTTAAATTGGGGTTTGCTGGTTGCAAGAGTCCTATGTGTCTTCTGCGTGAGTTTAAGGAAATGGGTGTTTCAGGAGTCATTGTTTTGGATTTGACGCGTGTTGGTAGCGGTGAAGGAGTTAATGCTGATTTTTTGAAGAAAGTGCTTGAAGACATATCAATAGATGTTTATGTTGGTGGTGGAGTAAGGGACATTAAGGATTTAGTTGAGTTGCAGAATTTGGGTGTGTCAGGCGTGTTGGTGGCTACTGCTTTGCATTCAGGAAAAATATCAATGAATGATCTGAAGCAGGCTAGGTTGCTTTAAGCCAATTTTATTCGAGTTTTGCTAAACAAACAAGTCCGCCAAGCTGGGTGAGGCGTATGCCCGCGGTTGATTCAGCGTTTATTATTCTTGTTTTAACATTCTTATTTGTGGCAATCTGCAACAGCCTGTGAACTCTGTTCTTTTGGCGGCTGCTTGAAAGATAATTATCCGTGAGTAACAGGTATTCCGGCTTTGGTTTTCCTGGTGCTTGTTTGCAAAGGATGAGGTTTTCTGCTTCTTCCAGCGAAAAAAGCACAAGATTGTCGGTTTCGTTGAGTCGTTTCTCTAGGATTTCGAGTAGATTTTCCGTTTCTTCAGCCGTGGTTTCGTTGATTAATTGTTTGAACAGGGCTGTTTTTGTTAAGGTAGCTACTTGCGGTGGCGTGCTCGCTGAACCTGTTATCGGCGAGAATGTTGCTTTGTTTGGTCCTTGAAGAAGCCAGGTGTGATGTGCTCTGATGTGATTGAGGAAGTCTTGTGCATAATTGGTTTTTGCTGAGGCAGCTATTATTATGCTTCTTACACCTTCTTTCAATGTTGGTCTTAACGCGTTTATGATGGATTCGTGAAAGTTGTATACTGCTTTTGAGTCTTTTCTGTCACCGCTTAAAGGTATGGTTTGTTGGTGTTTAGCAACTTGGCTGAAAACTTGCCATAAAGCAGCATGATCATTTTCTATTCCTATGAGGATTGCAACAGGATACCCACGTTTGTAAGCTTTCGGCTTCATTTTTCTTTCCTTAATCCATCTAGCGGTTTGCGGTATTTAGGCTGTCGCTTAACTTTGCAGTTTATGGATAAAGTAGTTAAAAACGGCATGTTTATGAACCAGCGTAAAACCGATTTAACATGAAAATAATGATTGAAATTGATAACTGTCATGTCAACTTTCCAAC
>PKYH01000093.1 GCA_003133625.1 Candidatus Bathyarchaeota archaeon
TAGCTAAGAACATGGGCGCCGACGTCGTTTTGCAGGATGGATTAGGCAAGGGTGATGCGTTAGCGAAGGCGATTGAGCACTCGGATTTAGCAGTTGATTACGTTGTCATTACAGACGCAGATTATACGTACCCCGCTGAACATGTTCCTGGGATGATTCGGATTTTAGAGAGGAACCCTGATGTGGGCATGGTCTGCGGAAACAGGTTTAACAGTAATCTCCACCTCGACAAAATGTATGATGTATTTTACTTTGGAAACCGTGTGATTGCTTTTCTTCACAACTTACTAAACGGAGTTTCATTAGTCGATCCGCTGACAGGGTTGCGTGTAGTGCGGGCGGAGATTCTTAGAAACTGGAAAGTGAAATCTAAAGGCTTTGATGTTGAGGTAGAGCTTAATCATCATGTGGAGCGGGAAGGTTTTGCCATCGTGGAGGTTCCCATTAAATATCGAGAAAGATTGGGCGAGAAGAAACTGGGAGTTAGGCATGGCGCCGAAATTTTGAGGCGCATAATGTTAGAAACAAGGTATTAAACGCGGATTCTTAGTAGTGTAAAGCAATTTTTTCAGCGCTAATGGACGGTGCTGTCAGGAATTCTTTTGGGAAGAGCTGATAATGCGGAAATTAGACTAAGCTTTTTTAACTAAGGTTTTATTAGTGCACCCCTATAAGCTGGTGTAGTATTGGGGATGAGCAAGGGTAAACTTTACGGATGAGTGGTGCCTATGTTTCTTTTCTGCTCTCGTCAGAGGGGGATTTGATAGGGTTTGCTCTAATTCTTTCAGAATTTTCGACTGCGCCTTTGGTTCTTGTAAAAGACGACATAGCAGTGCCCGTTCCAAAACATAAAGAGATAAAACGGGGATTACTTATTGAAATTATTTCAGAAGCCGGGTTGACAAAAGAGGAATTTTTGGAGTTAACAAAATAATGCAGCGAGCTCACCATCTCTGGTAATTCACTTGAAGATGTATAAGAGAGAGTTTAGGGGAAGCTTCTCATTGTTCTGCTGTTGTGTTTAGCTGGATTTGGGAATAAGAGTTGGAGGGTTAGTTTGCCAGTATTTCTTTCTCTTGTGGAGGAATCATAATTAACTCGATGTTGTCTTGCTTTGCGGGCGTTTTGTTAATTGGTTTTTGTGGTTGCTTTGTGTTTAGTTGCCCTGACTGTCCTATCCAATAGAGGCTCCAGCCGACGATGAAGATTATGATGAGTATGGGTGCGAGTAGGGCTGCTGTGAGTTTGTTGCGTTTTTTTCTGGTGGTTGGTTTTGTCATGTCGGTGTCTTCTATACTCTTGTTGCTTAACTCTTAATATATAAGCTTTATTGATTGTCGGTGTCGATAAGGCAATAATCTAATAATTGATAGATGTGGGTTCGTTAGCTGGTTTTTGTTCTTGGAGCATTAAGTTGTCGCGTAAAAGTATGTTTCGTCTGGAGCAAAACAAATGAGTGCCCGCTGCAAGCTGTCAAGCATAACTTTACTGGCCATATTGACGCTGAGCCTATGCCTTCTAAGCGTCTACCCGGCGGCTGCCCAAACCGACCAAACCACGTCAAAGCTGCAGGCAGCCAACACCGCTGTTAACCAGGCTTTTAACGCTGTTTTGGACGCTGAAAAAGCAGGCGCAAACGTCACTGGTCTACTGGCTCAGTTAAATACTGCTGAAGGCATTTTGGCTCAAGCAGAAATCTCATACAGAACTGGAGATTCCAACACATCCGCAGCCCAAGCAGACAGTGTACTCCCAATTGCGCAAGAAGTCACGGCCTCCGCTCAGGATGCCAAACAAACTGCTTTGGTTTCCGGCCAAAACGCTTTCTGGTTCACCATTGCATTTACAGTAATTGGTGCTTTCGTGTTCGTTTTGGTTTTGTTTCTGGTTTGGCGCTGGGTTAAGCGAATTTACATTAACAATCTGTCCCAAGCAAAACCTGAGGTGAACAGCCAATGAAGCTTGAAGGTTACCAACTTTTTGTTGTTGTGGCCTAATTAAAAAAGCCCTAAGAATTAGATACGAATAACACATGTTTTGTACACTAGTTTGTATGGCAAGAATGTTTTTATTTTTCTAAACATATTAGGATAATAATAGTTTGGGCGGATAGTTTATGTCCTCAACGTACACCATACGTATACCGCGTGATCTTAAGGAGAAAATGGAGAAAAACCCGGAGGAGTGGAGCAGGGAAATCAGAAATTTCCTTGAAGAGAGAGTTAAGCAAATTGAACTCATGAAAACGATACAGCAGATAGAGTCAAGAGCTGAAGGGAGAAAAACGAAAGCAGACTCAACCATTCTCATCAGAGAGGACCGAGAACGTTAAAACTAATTCTCGACTCCAACATTCTCTCAAAACTATTACTGAACGGGTCTGATTCTAAAGAAGCTAGAAATGAGGTCACCAACTTCTTAAAGAAAGGATACACTCTTTGCACAGTGGACATAGCATTAGGGTCATAACAACTTTTATAACATCATCTGCTCAAGACATTATTGAAGGCAAGCTCAAAAGCAACGTGTGGGTGAAGATTAAATGAAAGTTGAATACGACCGCGATGCTGACATACTCTACATTAAGCTGAAAGACGCGAAAATTGTTGACACACGGATGCTATGTGAAGATGTCTATGTTGATGTTGACATGGACGAAAATTTTGTGGGGATAGAAATTTGGAAAGCTTCTCAAAACGCTATACTGCCGATTTCCAGAGAAATCGCTGAAGAAGTGAAAACAGTCTTAGAAAGATGCGCATGACCACGTCGTATGTAACCTTGATTCGTTTGTTACTATGCTGTGGAGACATTACATTGAGCGATAATAATGTGATCTGGTGCTTCAAGCAGAAACGTGGTATATGCGTAATTGAACCAAACCCTAATCTCACCAATGCTTACCTTAAATAAGCCATAATTTTGTTTTGAGAAAAGTTAATCTCCGGAAAGATTTCTCACCCCAGATTTAACTGGTGCTGATATTTGTTCTCGTTTTTATCAGAATTTTTATATCTGCCATTATCACATTAACATGTTGGCGAATTATATGCATGACTTCGATGTAGTGCTTCTGGAAGACGAAACAGGCGGTTACGTAGCTATAGTGCCTGCTCTACCTGGATGTCATACACAAGGTGACACATTGGCTGAGGTTATGGAAAACGCGAAAGAAGCAATAGATCTTTACTTGGAAACCTTAACTATAGCGGAAAAGAAAGAGTTACTGAAGGAAAAAGTCGTGGGTATACAAAAAGTGAAAGTCCTTGCCTAAAATTCTGCTTGTAGATTCCAATCAGTTAATTAAAATTTTGGGACGCCAAGGTTTTAAAGTTATCCGCCAAAAAGGCTCACATGTTATCCTGATAAATGACGAGAAAACTAGAATAGTTATACCTATGCATCCAGGAAAAGACCTCAAACCTGGACTAACCAGAGCCATAATTAGGGAAGCTGGAATAAGTCGCGAAAAATTCCTCAAACTTCTAAAAGAAAAATAGACTCATCATTTTCGCTTTGGAAGAGATTGCAGACGAGTATTTTTTCCGCCAATAAACTTTTAAAGTTTGAAACTTGTAATGTTTACAATCATGGTGAGAAGTGATGGCTTTCACACTTGCTCCTGCGTTTGCAGACGACTTTGGTTTTCAGTTTTTGTCGTAAATTGTTTTTTTTGGCAAAAAATTTATATTTGTCGTTTATGTGATGGTTTGTCGGTGGTTTGGCGTGTCTGTTGAGGTTGGTAAGTATGGACGCATTGTTTTGCCTAAGCGGTTGCGTCAAAAATACGGTATGCATGAAGGCATCAGACTTATTATTACAGAGTACATGGGGCGTATCTGTCTAGTGCCCGTGGAAACCCATGAGAAGCCTACCGAGGCGTTATACGGCTCCGTGAACCTGGTGAAACCTATCGATGAGCCAAAACAGTTAGCGCGAGAATACATTCGAAAGAAGCTGGTTGAGGATTTTCAGTGAAGCGGTTCGTAGATACTAACGTGTTTATCTACACTGTTACAGCGCACCCGCGTTTTGGGAAAATAGCTAAGAATATTCTTGAGCGTATTGAAGAAGGTGAAGCAGCCATAACTTCTACATTGGTGTTGTGTGAGGTGGCTTGGGTGCTAGAAGCTATGGGCAGTCAAGGAGACATCAAGCCTACACTCGAGAAGATAATGTCTTACCAAACTCTTGATGTCATTGATTTCAGTGGGGATGATTTGCTGATGGGCGCTAACAACATGTCTGCGGAGAACATAGACTTCAATGATGGCGTGAACCTTGCTTTGATGATGCGACTAGGCATCTCAGAAGTTTACTCCAACGACCAGAAACACTTGGGCAAACTTGACTTCTTAAAATTGATTTTCGAGTAATTTTGGCTGAAAGACTCTATTGCCCAAATTCATTGCATTTATCGGCAATTGATGCTACTGTGTTCATTTTGGATTTGTTTTAGGTTTGGGCTGGTTTAAGCGGGGCTATATTAATAGTTTATCTGAAGCAAAACCTGAGGTGAATAGCTAATGAAGCTTGAAGGTTACAAACTTGTTTTTGTTGCTGTTGGCTTAATTGGCGTTTTGCTCATTGCGACTCCTGCACTTGCCGGTGCTATTCGTCTTCCTGGCGGAGAGCAATTTTCTGAGCTTTATCTTTTAGGTCCAGATCATATGGCTGCGAATTACCCGTTCAACATTGCAGTCGGCCAGAACTACTCGGTTTATGTGGATGTAGGAAACCAGTTGGGGTCTTCAGCTTACTATGTTTTGTATGTGAAGTTTGGTAATCAGACTGATCAAATGCCGAATGCGACCCTTGGGACGCCGAGTTCTCTTCAGCCCTTGATTGAATATAGGTTTAGCATTCAAGATAGCGTGAATTGGGAAAGTCTCTTGAATTTTTCAGTTTCTAACGCTTCAATCTCAGGAAATAATTCACAGATCAACACTTTACAATTAAACGGTGTTGCGTTCAATGTAGATAAACCCGCCATGTGGGATTCAAACAGCACAACATTCACTTATCAGATAGTTTTTGAGCTTTGGCTGTACAATGCGACATCAAATTCAGTTCAATTTAACAGTCGTTTTGTTGATCTTCACCTTAATTTGACGGAAGCCGCCATTCCAAGCTCATCGTAATTGGTTGTTTACAGGGTTTTCATGGTTTTTTGCAGGGATTGTTCTAGAATTTGGTTTGCGTTAATTCCATGTTTGTTTAAGTATTGGTGAAATGAAATGAATATTGAAATACATTCTGGTTTGCAGGCGGTGTCGCTAGTTTGAAGGGGGCAGCAGGGACGCTTCTAGTTCCTTTGTTGAAAATTTCGTTGGCGAAGCCTGTTTTCGACAGGGAAATGGAAGAAGTCGCAGTTAACGCTCTTCGCCCGCCTTGTTTACTCTTACCCAAAAGGAATATTGTTAGCCAAGGAGTTGCGAATCTTGGAAGATAAAATTAGAGTTTTTGTTTTGGCTGGTGGAAAAGGAGAGCGTTTATTTCCATTTTCCAGCGTGATTCCAAAGTGCCTAATTCCGGTAGCTGGGAAACCTTGTGTAAGATGGATAGTGGAAGACGCCATCCAGCAGGGGTTCAACGATATTGTTTTATGTATTAACAAAAAGGATGAGTCAAATTTTAGGTATGAATTCAGAGATCTTGACGTAAAGTTTAGCGTCAATTGTGAACCTACTGGCACCGTGGACGAGCTTTTATGTGCGCAAGGTCAAGGGTTAATCACTGACACTTTCATTTTGAGATATGGCGACGACCTCACCGACGTTTCCTTCAATGATATGGTTAGTTTTCACAAGGCAAAAAAAGCTGTGGCCACGCTTCCATTTACAATGGGACTCCAACTTCCAGTTGGAATTTTGAAAATAAGCAAAAACGGAGCTGTTCAAGGTTTCATCGAAAAACCCACGCTAGAAAAACCTTCTTGGATAGGTGTCGCAGTATTTGAACCCAAAGTCATGAAATACTTTGAACCAGGAAAGGACATTGCTAGCAATGTTATACCAAGGTTATTGAGCGCAAAAGAAAGAGTTTACTCCTTCGCAACACAAAACCATTGGTACGATGTTGGAAACTTGGAACACTGGCGAAGAGCTGACGAATATTTCAGTGAGAAAATAAGGCAAAACGGGTTATCTTAATTCTTTATTTTCCCATTTTTTAACACTATCTATTCCATTAATGGAGTCTTAGCCTTTTTGCTGGAACAATCACCGAGCCCAGACGTAAGCGTCATTATACCTGCCTACCGTGAAGAAGAAACCATTGTCGAAGTCTTGCAAAGAGTAATCAAAGTGAGCGGGTCTCTGGGCAACGTGGAAATTATAGTTGTTGACGATGGCTCAACAGACCGCACCGGCGAAAAAGTTGCCGCGTTTCCCCTAGTAAAGTATATTCGACATGAACATAACATGGGTAAAGGCGCAGCAATACGCACCGGTATCAAAAACTCGTGTGGCAAGGTTCTTGTAATTCAGGATGCAGATTTAGAGTACCGGCCCGATTGTATTCCATCTTTAGTAAAGCCAATATCCGATGGTTCAATGGACATCGTCTACGGTTCAAGGTTTAAAGGTAAGCCTGAAGGGATGAGTTTTTCTCACTTCGTCGGAAACTTCATGTTATCCTTAGTTGCGCGATTCCTGTATAACGCACAAATCACCGACATTATGACGGGGCAAAAAGCGTTCAGGCGATCGGTTCTTGATTCCGTCAAGTTAAAAGAAAATGGCTTTGCCGTTGAGATAGAAATAACCTGCTTGAGTTTCAATGGTCATAGAAGATTTATCGAAATTCCCATTTCATATTCTTACCGAAGACACGGCATTTCAAAAATAACATACTTTGACGGCATTAAGAGTCTCGTTAAGTTGTTCTCCGTTTTCCTAAGGGTCTAGACTTAAGATGAGTAAAAGCACGCTTAAACTCAGTGCTAATCTCTCCCAAGACATGCTTCGACGTTCTTGACTGGCTGTGGCGGTTTGCTGTAGTCTTGAAAAGATTTCGCGTCTCCATGATTCAATCTTGTATTTCTTTGTCCAAAGTTAATCTGGGATTTGACCCTTCAACGAAGGGCATTGGGTCAGTCATGAGAAAACGCCCATGCCATATCGATGAAAAGATCATAGAACAAACAAAAATTGTTTTTGGGGATTTAACAGACTGCCTACTTACTAATGCTCCCTAAGATAGACCCCGGAAAACAGGATGATTTGCTGATGACCCCGGAAATGGTAAGCGTCATAATTGTCAACTACAACGGAAAAGACGTCTTGGAAAAATGTGTGCAATCTGTTTTTCACTCATCATACTCACCGCTGGAAGTAATAATTGTAGACAATTCTCCAAATGACGGCAGCGCTGATGAGATTTTACAAAGGTTAAGCGTCACGCTAATTAGAAACAAAAGAAACCTCGGTTTTGCACGCGGCAATAATCAAGGGCTTAAGGAGGCTAAAGGAGAATATATTTTACTATTGAATAATGATGCAACTTTACATCCAAAGGCCATTGAGGAGTTGGTAAAAGAAAGCAAGGACTCACAGTGTCAGATCCTCCAACCTAAGATCCTGATGGCTGATAATCACAGTGTAATAAACTCTACTGGGATTTCGATACACTTGGCCGGGTTTCCCGTATTGATAGGATGTGGCGAAAGAGATGCTCAATATACTTTCTCGACTGACATATGTGCGCCCCACGGCGCTTGCTTTCTTGCATCAAAAACTGTTCTGAACGAGATTGGCCTATTCGATGAACAATTTGTTGCTTTCAATGAGGATACCGATTTCGGTTGGCGGGCACTATTGATGAAAAAAAACATCAAGTTTGTTCCCTCAGCCATTGTATATCATAAGTGGGGCCACACTTACAATCAGGGACAAATAGCTACCAAAATACATCTCGCAGAGAGAAACAGGCTGATAATGATTCTGACCAACTATCAACGCCGGACGATAGTTCTGCTTCTACCCCTATTCATTTTGGCTGAATGCAGCACCATAGCTTATTGCGTATTTCAGGGAATAGCGGGATCAAAGATTAAAGGTTATGCAGACCTAATGCAATCGAGAAATTATCTCGCGAAGCGCAGAAGATGGATTCAATCAGTTAGGATNNACACGCACACAACAATAGGAAGACCTAACAAAACTGTCAATATGCTTTTCCATATCCTTGGTGATTTTTCAAGGCGCTTCATTCGTTGAGCATTTCTTTCCAAGATAATTAAACAAACAGTGCATTTGGCATGGAAGGCGAATGAACTGATGCCGTTTGCAGCCGCGCGCGATCGATCGGAAGAATCAAAAAATTTCGTGCCGTTCCTTTGTAGGCTAGAATTATAGGCTTACTCTCAGCGCACGCTTTGGACTATTTGCATTCTGGAAACATGGCTTAAATAATAGTTTAACTTGAAGGTCACTTGGATGAAGAGCGGAATGGATCGAATATTGGTTACAGGTGGCGGTGGCTTCATCGGAAGCCATTTAGCTAGAACCCTTAAGCAGCAAGGAAACTTTGTGCAGATAGCCGACATCAAATTCGACAATTACCTGAAAGAGAAGTATTACTCTGAGAAGCTGACGTTGGACCTTAGAGTTTGGGAAAACTGTCTCAAAGCCACAGAAGGCATGGATAAAGTATACAATCTTGCGGCCAACATGGGTGGGATTGGGTTCATCACAGAAATTGGCGCCGAAGTTATGCACGACAACGTTCTGATTAATACGTTCATGCTTGAAGCAGCTAGAATAAATAAGGTAAAAAGATACTTGTACACATCATCAGCTTGTGTTTACCCAACTTATCGTCAAACAAACCCTGAATTGCCTGGGCTAAAAGAAGAGGATGCTTATCCAGCCGATCCTGACAACTTCTATGGGTGGGAAAAGCTTTACACAGAAAAATTATGCGAAGCTTATCAACGTGACTATGGAATGAACATACGAATGCTCCGCTATCATAATATTTATGGACCTGAAGGGACATATAAAGGCGGAAGAGAAAAGTCGCCTGCCGCTATCTGCCGGAAAGTCTCTGAAGCTACAAATCCGGGAACAATCGATATTTGGGGCGACGGGAAACAAACTCGATCCTATTGTTACGTTGATGATGCTGTTAAAGGGACAATGCTGCTGATGGAATCGGATTATGAGAATCCCATAAACATAGGTTCAGATAGGATAGTTAGCATAAATGGGCTAGCAGATATGGTAATCAAGATATCTGGCAAGAAGATAACGAGGACGTATAACCTTTCGGCGCCGCAGGGAGTGCGTGGAAGAAACGCTGATTTAACTCTTGTCAAAAAGGTGCTGAACTGGGAACCACGAGTATCGCTTGAAGATGGACTTACCAAAACTTATAGGTGGATACAAGAACAAATTTCCCTAAATGGGCAATAAAAACATACAAGGGCTATCTTGGGTGCCGCTGCGCGCATAAGTGGTCATTAATTCTTTTATGGCTTAATTTCGCAAATGGAGCCTTTTTCAGGCGTTTAGTATGTGAACGTTGCGATGCTGTTGGCAAGTTCTGGCCTGCCTATTTTGTGAGCTGTGATTGCCACGACGTATATGCACGCGAAGCATAGGGCCACGTGCATCCGCACCTT
>PKYH01000012.1 GCA_003133625.1 Candidatus Bathyarchaeota archaeon
AAGAATAGAAACGGCAATAAAATAATGGCAGTTTGTCGTGGTGGACTTGGAAGCAACGAGAATTTGCGAACCAGCAACTATTCGCCTGGTGTTGCCTATGCACGTGTCGGGCGTCACCCCTCAAACGCCAAGGAATTTTACGTATTTAGCCTAAGCGTCGTTGGCGATGTGTCAGACACTACATTGAAGGAGAATAAGATGCTCATCGCCCCTTCGTCAGAAGTTGAAATCTATGAAGAACATGATAATCCCATGAGGATTCTCGGTTCAACTTCCAGCACTATTGGATATTATAAGGATCATCCAGGCTGGAAAGTGCCAATAAATCCGCAATTCATCTGTTATCATATGGGAGTTTTTGCTTCAACGGGTGCGGGTAAGTCCCTTTTGACGAGATATGAAATAATTCCTTTTGTCAGAACGGCAGAATACAAAGTCCTAATTTTCGATTGGAAGGGGTCGGATTATGCACCTCACTTTTCAAATCGATACGAAATAGCTGATTTGGGGCTGGATGACGACGTTGTAGTGGATTACCTGTGTTCAGCAATGGATCATTTCGGGTATTATCAAAGAGAAATGATGGAAAGAAATCCGATTCGAAATGCTTTGGAAACTGTCGTTTATGAGGGTAAGTGGCGACGGTCCGACTCACTCTGGGCGCAGAAATGCTTGCTGTGGACTGTTTTTCCAGTGTTTTCTGAGTCGCTTGACGATTTTTCATTTCTTGGACTCGACCCCATTTCAGGCTGTGTGAAAACTCAAATCGCCGTCAAGAAATTGCGTACCATATGTAAATAACGCGGACCGATGTTGAGAATTTGAACATAAAGATAGCATTTTTCTAAAATCGTTTGGAGTTTTTACACAGTCTGATTTGGGTTCAAATCCCATAGAGATCTGAACCAGGCTAGGTTCGAATCCGATTTGATTTTAACATTGATCAAAACGATAAGCGGAAGCATGTTAAGTTTTCGCTTGGCGCTTGTATTTCTTGATGTAGATCAACAAACCAGCACCCACAACAACGGCGACAGCAACGGCGGCAAGTACAGCTAGAAAAGGCTCAGTCTGCGGCAATACGACGGTGTCGTGTTCAATGTCGTAAGGCTTCATTAGCGGGTAATTGTCTTGGCCAAAAACAAAGCTCACAAGCCCACCGATATCGTTGTCCCATTTAAACCCATTTACTATGTATGGGGCATCGCCTATGCCGTCCCCGTTGCTGTCTGTCCCATTATAATCGCCCCAGTAGTTGCCTATAGTCCCGTTGTCCCAGAAGGCGCCGTTTGCATTATCAATTAAGAGGTTGCAGGAATCTGCAGTGAAGGTGTTGCCATAAAACGTGTT
This sequence comes from Candidatus Bathyarchaeota archaeon, assembly GCA_003133625.1. Taxonomy (GTDB): domain Archaea; phylum Thermoproteota; class Bathyarchaeia; order Bathyarchaeales; family Bathycorpusculaceae; genus Bathycorpusculum. The sequence goes on from PKYH01000012.1 coordinate 1,351, forward strand.
GTTCACGGGATTCCCAAGGCCGCCGAGGGCTATGGCGAACTGGTTATCTGCCATGTAGTTGCCGTAGACGGTGTTGTTTGAACCGTCAACTATTCGAATAGCCTGGTTGACGAATCCTGTTATGTTGTTTCCAAAGATCATGTTATTCGAACAGTTGACAAAGAGGGCTATACCTTCGTTACCTTTGAAGTTCTGGTCCGGCAAGTGAGGGGATGACGCTGGTCCAGTGATGTTGTTTCTTGCGATTATGTTCGAGTCTGCTTTGTCCAATATTATCGGGAGAAGCAGTTCGATTCTGTTGTCTGATATTACATTTGATGAGCCTTCGATTTTGATGCCGTAGACGCTTCCGGTTAATCTGTTGTTTCTAATTGTGTTTGCTGAGCCATTGCAGCTGACTGATGGACCATAAATGTCTGTAAAGTCGTTGGCTTCAATTAGGACAAGCGTGGAGTCTTGGACTGCTACGCCCATGGTTGTGCCATTGATGAAAGTATTACCAGCGATGTTAATGTGCGAAGAGCTGGAGATTCTAATGCCCGCGTAGCACTGCTCAATATTCAAGCGAGTAATTGTCACATTGTTTCTTCCTACTACGATTACGCCATTGTTTCCAGCGTCGTATCCCAACCAGCTTCCATTTCCCTGAATTGTGTGTCCTGCGCCATCGAGAACAATGTTATCGCGTTGAATTTCAATTGTGTAAAGAACTATGTTGTCTGTCAGTTTATAGATGTTGCCTGTTCTCTCGATGGGCGCCATCGCTGGTTCAACGTTTCCGTTGCTTCTTATGTAGATTCGCGGGAGATCTGGACCAGGGTCTGGAAAAAAATTCGCAGATGAAAGATTTGTAAATTGAGCCCCAGCTACCAACAATATTAGTAAGGTCAATAAGATAAAGGCGTTTCTGGTCATGTCAGCATCATGTTAACACGGTTCCATCATGTTAAAAGGCTTTTTCGTCAAGGTTTCTTGACTAAGGCGTACTTCTTGTCGTTGGCTTTGAGTTACTACCGTGTTTGGACTAATAATGCGTTTTTTTGTTTTAGGCGATTTAGCTATCTAGTTAAACAGCGGCTAAACCGCGCTTGCGTTTCTTGAAGTAAACCAACAAACCAGCAGCCACAACCATTGCTACTCCCGCAGAAGCTAGGGCAACAGTTGCAGTTGGAAGAAGCTCTGGTTCTGGTTTAGCCACATTGAAAACGACAGTTTCAGAGACTCCGAGGTTACCAGCGGAATCCCAAGCATAAACTGTGAGACTGTGTCTTCCAATAGGCAACCCAGTCAAAGTCGTATTACCATTTAAAGTCGAATTATCTTGTCCGTCTATGCTGTATCTAATGATAGAAGAACTTTCGCTTACATTGAAATCTAATGGAACGTCAGATAAATCGTACGTTTTATTCTCCGGAGATAGAATCGAAACCTTTGGAGGAGTAGCATCAATAGTGAAATTGATCACCGAGATAGTTGTCATATCAAAATTGTAAGCCGTCAATCCTTCAGCATAGAAGCCTCCTCCCCACGCAGTGATGACTATGCTGTGTCCACCGTCCGGAATATTCCGCAAAGTTTCACTGTACTCCCAAAATTCGGGAAATTCAGGGCTGTACGTATTCTGCTTGTAAACAGTTACATTGTCCGACATCCAATCAGCCTTATAATATGCACCCAACAGGTAGTTCATACTGGTGCCCTGTGTGCTTATGTTAAAGGTAAGAGCGATATCATTCACGTTGTATATGGCAATGTTCTTTGGAGCTGCTACAGAGATTACTAGTGGAGTTGAACCTGCTGGAGGAGATACGAATTCATGATACATGTAGGGGTTTGCCTGTGCTAACTTGACTATAAAGGCTCCTGGTATCGCTGAAATTAAGACCGTTAAGATGAAAGTTAATGCGAAAGCTTTTTTCCTCATAGGTTTTGGCTCCTCCTTCGTTTCTTGAAGTAAACCAGTAGACCTACACCTATAACAGCCACTGATACTATTGACGCTATGATTAAGGTTATTGGGAAAGGCACGGCTACTGTGAAGTTGATTGTTTCGGATTTTCCAGTGCTGCCAAATGTGTCGTTAACGTAAACCGTGATGTTATGTAATCCATTAGACAAACCAGTTAATGTTGTATTTCCAGCAATGGTTACATTCTTTTGACCATCAAGGCTGTATGCAATTTGTGAAACTGAGCTATCTGCTGTGAAATTTAAAGGAACATTGGAAACAATGTAATTTCCTGCTTGAGGAGACAGAACTGAAATTTGTGGTGGAATTAGAAGAGTTTGGTTGCTCCAATCGCTTGTTTCACCCTTAAAAACCCACGGAACCCCAAAAGCTCCAAGCGAAGCATTCACGATTTCTCTGCCTAAATATCCGTTCATTGCTTGCACTTGGAAATCTACTTGACTGCCAGAAGGAATTTCTATCCCATGCGATGACGTAAATATGAAGCCTCCGCCCCAACCATATGATAGCACTGTATACTTTGACCCTGAATCCTGCGTTGGATATCCATCAGAAGCAAGGAACCAGTAAGTCCAATCTTGTGAAGAATGGAGTTTTGATTGAACATTATAGTAAAGAGTTGTGGTCTCACCACTTAACGTCTCAGGGGTAAAGGGTTGATTCTTAATCGTCAACACTATTGAATTATTAACGAGATTTACAGTAAACTCTGGGACAGACGGCCTGGTTATCTGAGCTGACGCAAATGCAGGGTTCACCATTATTAGGCTTGACACAGTTAATATGAGAATAAACACTAAGGCGAGACCTTTACTCATGCTAATCAAACTTCCTTCGTTTGCGCTTCTTGAAGTAAATCAACAAGCCAGCAACCGCAGCAACGGTGACCAAGGCGACAGCAGCGACGGGCGCAACAGGAAAGGGTTCTGGCGCTTCGACATTGAAGAAGAGTGTTTCTGAAGCTCCGGTGTTTCCGGTTTCATCCGTGGCGTAGACTGTGACATTGTGGTATCCGTTTGTTAACCCCGTTAGAGTTGTGTTTCCAGTAACAGTTACATTTTCTTGGCCGTCAAGACTGTACTCGACTAGGATAGCCGTCTGATCAACCGCAAAGTTTAATGGAACATTAGATGAGTTGAATTTTCCTCCTTGAGGCGACAAAAGCGTTACGTTTGGGAGAATTGCAGGAAAAGTCATGGTTTGTGTGTTGCTCCATCCACTTGTTTCATCCAGCGTAAAATGCTGCTCATAATGTCCAATTTCACCAATCGGCGGCGGGGCCATAGGGTGGTCTAAGACCCAAACATCAACATAAACCCATGACAATGCCTGTACCTGAAAATCTATTGTTGCACCATTAACGAAAGGATAGTCTGCTGGAATTGTTATCACTGTGTATCCAGAATTTGACTGGGGAATAAGGTTACCTGGAGAATTGTTAATGCTTTCTGTAGAATACTGCGAATAAGAGTAAAGTTCAGTCCAACCGTCTCCGAAATGGCCCTTGTAACGAATATTATAGAACAAATTGGTGATAGGTTGGTTCTTAATGGTGAAAACTATGGATTCGTTTCTTACGTGATAGCCTTCTTCGATTGTTACGTTCTTCCCTGTATTTGGGTCTATTCCATAAGTTGTTGGTACATCATAAGGATAGGCTTCAAACTTCAAAGTGAATTCTGGAACAGACTGAGCCAATGCAGGTTTAACCATTATTAGACTTAGACTTGAGATAACCATGGTTAGAATAAAGAATAATGCAAAACCCTTGCTTATACTATCCATACTTACACTTGGGACTAATTTTCAATAAAAGGCTTCTCGTAAAAGTTTCTTGACTGCTCTTAGTCAAGATTTCTTGACTAACTCGACCTATTACAGTAAGCTTGATACTAAAATTTAATCCAACCAACCAACTACGACTACGACCACGACGACTACGACGACGACCACGACTACCTTTAGCCATTTTACCTTTGTAAAATAATGTTAGGTAGGTAGATAAAATAATAATAATAGTTAATCAACGGTATAGGGGGTAAAAAACAATAGAAAAGTTACCCCTCACAAATTAACAAATAATAGTTTGAGGGGTAAAAAAGACAAGAAAAGTTACCCCTCACAAAAAATTATAGTCGGAAACGAGTATACTCTCTCTATTTGTTTGAGAAACGAAAAGAAAGACTGGAATCCAAGAATAGGCAAATAAGCATACTGTGATAATTCGAGTTTGTCAAGAAACCTTGACTAAGAAATAGACGCTTAGCAAGAAACCTATATAAAAAGGCTTTTATTACATTGACGTGAATGGAAAAAACATGTTAAGAGCCAAGCCAATCGTGTTGTTGACGTTGTTTTTAGTAATGTCTATGCTTTTGTTTGCTAACTTAGCAAGTGCCGACGTAACAATTCAGCCATGGGATATCGTCTATAAAACACCGCCAATAATTACCGTGAATTCACCAATCAATAACACAATATTCTACGGCAATACTGTTCTTTTAAATTTCACAATTACTCAGCCAACTGGTCAATGGCTTATTCAGTACGTTGACACTCATGGCGGTGTAACAAAACAAATGCTGACTGGTTTCGGATATGTGTTGAATGGAAAATCTTACGGTTCATTTCCAGTTAGTAGTGACTTGTCGTCTTCCTTCAATTACTGTGTAAACTTAACGTTAGATAATGGGTTCAATACTTTGCAAGTTTACGGAAATGCATCTGGTTACGTTGTTTCATTCTTTGTTCCCCAATATGTTCCAATCACAGGTTGGTCAAACACTATTTACTTTGAAACGTTTCCACTTAAGCCAACTGTTCAGGTTCAACCTTTGGATATAAACGGAACATCATTGAGTTTGAATTTTACGGTTGATGAGCCTGTTACAAAAATAACTTACAGCATGGACAATCAAGAAAATGTAAGTATTGCAGGGAATACAACATTAACAAACCTGCCTTATGGGTTTCATAATTTAACTGTCTTTGCAACTAATCCCGCAGGTAACACCGGGTCATCTCAAACAATTGGCTTCACAATTCCAACATCGCCATCGATAAAGTCAGAACTTTTCAAAACCTTGTCAGCATTAGCCATTATTTCAATCATATCAGTTATTGCTATAAGCGTGGGTCTGCTTTATCGAAGGCATCGAAAGACCACTTCAAGTAAGTAGACCTTTTCCTACGACTGTACTGTTGTGGTGGTTGCTGGTTTGTTGGTTTACTTCAAGAAACGCAAGCGATAATCATTAACTGCATTTTTTGTGTTGTTTTGTTGTGTTGTGGTGTCGTGTCGTGTTGTCACTGGTGTGTGTGTGGGATTAAATTTTAATTTGCCCAGCCTAATTGCGGCAATCTAACTTTTAGTTCAAACTCTAAAATAGATATAATTACGCACTTGCTTAAAAAGAATATTACAATAATCAGGCTTTTTGCATTATTCTAATTCGTTCTGTGAGTTTGTTGTCTGCATCACATTCTTTACACCATGCCAAAACGAGTTTGCCATCAGCATAAAGCGTAAAACATTTATCTTTTTCGACTTCCTTTCCGCACCAACCACATTTTGCCATTTCTAAACCCAGAAAACAATTAAGTTAAACAGCTTAAAATATTTTGTTTATTTGTTTCTATCGCCATAAATCGGTTAAAAAAGAAAAATGAGAATAGTTCTATTTAGCCATGTAATAGTATGTACCGTTTATAATTTCCATCTTTATTTTTCCGCAATTGGCTAAGTCATTGAGGATTGATGAGAATCCAAACAGAAAGGCTCCAGATAATATGGCATTCCATATGTCCTTAAAGTTTGTTTGAATGTTTATTCCATCCATTATTTCACGCATAGTGTATGCTTTAGTTGGAGTTTTTTTCAGAAAAGAAATTACTGATTTTTCAAGGTCACTTAATATGTGCTTAGATTCAAATTCATCTTTATCTATTGGCATTTTTTCGCCTCTAATAGCGTTTTAAGTTGAACTTCTTAAAAGAAGTTTTGCAAAATCGGCTATTTTTATTCACTATAATCTGGGAATTCTTGTTTAAACCTATTTTGAAATGATTTTGGTTCTTAGGGGCTAATCAGGTGGGTTAAATAATGCTTCTTTTAAAATAGAAAAATACGGCTCATTTGGAGTCTTTTGATTTGGGTATTTGGTCTTTTACTTGTTGCATGTTTGAACCGCTCACAATTCCCTTGCGTAAGGCACCAAATTCTGCGGCTGAAACAACTCCTTCTTCAAGATGCTTACCACATGCCCCTTTCTTAGAGTCAGTCAATTTTTTTCGCCTCGTATAGTTCTACTCCACGTTTTAGGGTTTAACCATTTCGGTATTATGTGATATGGCTCAGTTAAACCCATCAATTTGTCCATCTCGTTACAATTTGTATTGCGAATTTTTTCAAAAATGCATATTGCCTTTTTGTTATTCCAACTCTCTTCATCTTCGTTGAAGTACGAAGCATAAGCCCAAAAATTAAGCAAATTCGCTACAAAATCTTTTAGTAGAAAAATTTCGAGACCCTTTTCCCGTGATTCGTACCAGAGTTTGGCATACTTAGCATAGGCTGTTTTGTATCGTCTTATGACTTCTTCTTTTGGCAAAGCAATGTAGCCTTCTTCTGTTAAAATAATTCCCTCATTATCATTCTCTTCACCTTTGAATGGAACAACCAAATCACTCAAAGTTGCTACTGTTCCGTATATTTGATGAAAAAAATCTCTGCCTTTTTCTCTAACTCCGAAGTCTCTTAAAATTTTTTGCTCTCTGATATTTAGGAAATAATTAGCCAAATATAGAACCGCGCTTGAAACAAAACCTACAAGCGCACCTACGAAAAGGGTTACGAAATCAGTCAATCGTTTTTTCCTTCAAACCTCTATTCTCTACTATATACCTTTAAGTTTTTGCTACTCTGCTCTGTCACCAAAAAACGTCTTTAAGCCTTTGCTGGTTGCTTTTTGGGTTTTTTCAGATTAGGGTATCATGGGCTTCAACATCCTATTATACATTTTTTGTTTAATCTTTGCTTTGTTTTTCCATGCTTTCAGCGCAATAATCTTTAGCTTATATGATGGGGGTTTCTAATCAGCTTTTTGAGGGCTCGCGTTCCTTTTAGGAAATGTCACTGTGCGGCTAATTAGGGTTTTCTGCCGCTTCTTGTCATCTGCAAATCCTCTCCGAAACCTCTTTTCGGAGTTTAAGGCAAAGAGTCCTCTAAAAAACAGCTATTCTCGCCGTTGTTCCGAATTAGCCTACCTGATGAACGCCTGACTCGTCAACGCCTTAACCACACCGTGCTGTACTCTGCCGTAAGCAACTGCGGCTTCACTTAACATGCAAAGAGCCACATGCAACCTCGCCTTTCTAAATCCCTTCACCTTTAGATTGTCCAGATCCAACCAGTCCTTCTGGTGCCCATGACAACCCTCGACTACGCTGCGCAACGGAACATAACGCCCAAGCCAACCACGTCTGTCACTGCGAAACTCTGACAGACTCAAGTTTCGGTAGTAAGCGCCCACATACTCATGCTGACCCGCAATAGCTAAAGCACAAAGAACCTCTTCCAGACTATTCCTCTCCGGGTCAGGATGCATGCCTAACTCCCCAAGTTTCTGTATGGGCAGTTTTCCGGCTTTGACCATTTTTCTGTAGCGGAGCTTGAGCGTTTTTGGTTTGCCCCTCCAGTTTAGCTTTGCGCGTCTGCGAAACCCGATTAGCAGTTTGATGCCCAGTAGATTGGCGATTTCGTAGTTCCAGTAGCTGGCGTAGCCATTGTCGAAGACCGCTTCTTTTGGTCTGATACCATCAAATAGGGCTTTTGCGAGCAGCGGCATCATTAATTGGCCTTCGTCGACGTTGCCTGGCGTGACAAGCCACTCAAGCGTCAGGTTGGTTTCGTAGCTGACTACGCGGTGCACGAGGTAGCAGCGTTTCTTGTAGTATCCGTTGTAGGCGGCTTCTTTGTCTGCTCGTTTGGCTTGGACTGGAGTGGCATCTCCTGCGATCCGTTCGCCCATGCGGATGCCTTGAGCGGTTAGGGCTTGGTTTATGGCTTCAATGAGTGCGGCATGTATGGCTTCTAAGCCTTCGGGTCCTACGCGTTTGTTGAGCCAGTGCCAAACGGTCTTGTAGCTTGGTTTCCATTTGAAGCCCAGCAGTTTGACTGTTTCGTCGTCGAGTTGTCGCCAAAGTTCGGTTAGAAATCTGTATCGTTTGAGTTTGTAGAGAGCAAGCAGCCTGATCATGGCTTCTGGTGGGTGTCTGCTTCGCCAGGATTCACAGTAGAACTCTTCCAGAACAGCTGAGACCGGTGAAAGTTCCAGAAAGCTTAAGAACTTAATGGCGTCAACAGGTGTATTCGGGGTAGGGTCAATGAAACCCGACATGTTTGCTCAATAATAATATGTGCGCGGAGACCCTACTACCAGCCGAATCTCAGAAGAAAGCTGGTTAGAAACCCCCATGATATGTTAGTTAGTTTAGTAATTAACAATAATACCAGTAGTTAGACATTGTAGTTAGTTAATAACATACATAATTGATAACATAACCCTGAAAAAGTGGGGCATTGCTTTTTTTTGTTGAAGTTTATTTATGTGGATGTTGGCACTATTTGTTTTTTCTTTGTCAGCCAATAAAATCTTTGTCTCATTTTGCCTATTGATTTTTTCATTTGTTTTACAGTAAGTATCTGATTGTCTAAACTGTAAACCCGCCAACCGTACTTATTTAGATACGCAATGCCTGATTGTCGTGGTTTGTAGCTGAAAAATGCGATTTTCCGCCTGTAGTTCTTGAAGTAGGGTCTGTTTACTATATTTTCATTTAGCCAAGTGTTAGATAGTCTTTGGTCAATTTGAATTTGGTTTATATTTTTGCATTCTATTGCAAGGCTAAGTTTTTCAATTATTATATCAGGTTTTTTATTCTGGTAGCATGGGTAAGTATTGTTAAAAGGATTGTGAGTGTGAGGTATTTTCAAAGCAGTTAATGCATCGCTCACCGCTTTCTCCATTAAGAGACCTTTCATGTCATCTCGGCTAAGAACCGTGCCATTAGCATCTCGTTCAAGCTCTAAGTGAAACATCTTGCATTCTTCAGATTGTAAGCCTTGTTTCTTGCAACACGAACAACAAATACCTTTTCCGCAAAATAGTTCCTCAATTGGGGTTGATATATGGTACTCTTTTCTGCAATTTGGACAAGTAAAGTCTATTTCGTTTAATTCTTTCATCGCTTTTTTATAGCCACGGTATCTATTTAGCAGTTTAGTTAAATTGATAAATTGGTAAGTCTTAAATCTACACGGCACACAAAATTGAAAGTTAAGATTGAGCTGAATCAGAGAAAAAGCAACTGTGAATGAAACAATAGCACAAGTGATTTAAGCTAAGAACAAGCAACTATGATTTTTAAGGCTTAACTTTGGAGGCGATTGGTTGAAGTTTAGTGATGTGGTTATAGCTACAGCGTCTGCGCTTGTGATTTACTGGTTGTCATACGCTGTCCTATCAATAATGTTCGTTTCAGTGCCTATACTACATGTTCCTGCCTATGTATCTCCTTTGATTGCTGCTGTTGTGGTTGGTTATGTTTTTGCTGGGAAGATAAGAGAGGAGTCAAGGATGAGGTCAATTGGTAAAATAGTTGTTTTGTTTACTGTTCTGGTGGAGCTCGTTTTTTATATGTACTATATGTACTACTTTGTTGGACATACCAGTCCTTCGTCGGTTGACATAGTCGCTATTGCTGTCGTTACGGCTTTGTCGGTTGACATAGTCGCTATTGCTGTCGTTACGGCTTTGCTTGGTTTCGTCGGGTTGTATGTGGGTTCGATGCGTAAGCTTTCTGCAAAAACCAAAAAATAACTATTGCTTGCAGTCACAGGTGTAGAGTCAAAAGAAGGAATGTGTACATCCTTTTTTCTTCATTTTGTTTTGGCAACTGCAAAAGCCAATAGATAACCCTTTTTTGCTTTTTAAGTGTTTTTTCATTTATTCCCCTGCCACTTGTACGTTTTTGACATTTTGAAAAAATCGGGATTTTAAGCAGAGCATCATTTGAGGAAGGTCTTAAACTAAATTTGAAATCTGGTTAAGACATGCCAATTAGCCGATTTTAGAATCTACTCAAAGCCAAACCAAAGACAGTATAGAAACTGAATGCAAACCTGATTAGAAAATGCCTTGATAATTTGGAGCTAATGTTTTGACGAAAAAAATCAGCTTTGCCCGTACATACGATTATGCATCTCCGTTCTCACGTATTGAATCGCACTACTTGAGTTTATTCTGGCTAATTGCCTTGAATTCTGTCGCTTTAATTGTTACCGTCATTTTGCAAGCCCATTCACAGAATAAAACTTCAATTTGGCTTTTATTGTTTATTCTTAATTAATCATCAAGCGAACAAAGTTAAACTAATTTCAGATAGCCACAAACTCTCTGGTTAAATAATTCTTTAACTGGCAACTTGCCAAATCTGCTCCCCCGCTTGCTCGTGATTCAAGAATCGAATAAGCCCATGCTCAGGTTCTTCATGTTAGCGGGTGGAAAAAATTGATGTGGCTATTCAGTTGAAGAATTTCTTTTTGTCCATACTCTAACAAGATTCAAATAGTTCTACCACCGAGAAACAAAATTGAATGTTTCGCCAAACAGACCCTGTTAAGAAAGCATATAAGACTTACAAAAACCTACTAACATTGAAAAACTTCAAAACCAAAGTTGATGCTTTGGGTAACAAGAAATGGAATTTCATAAGGGCTACTTTTCTGCTTCAACAATCCATGAAATGCCAAAAATGTGAGCCAAATGTTGCTATGATGCTCCTTTGCTCATCCGCAGACGCAATGCAATTGGTTGGGTATAGAAAATCATGGAAAAACTTTGAGACATTTTACAAAACCTACTGTCCGAACAGTCTAAGAAATCCTCCCCTGAAATATTATCCAAATGGCAAGCCCCCGTTAAGCAACGCTACTTTTGATGAAACACTTGACTATATCTACACAAAATTCCGATGTCTTTATGCTCATGAGGGGATTGGAAGATTAGTATTGCCCCCCAAGAAAATCCATCTTCTCGGAAGCACGCTCTTAGATAAATCGAAAGGCAAGTATTATGTTGTTGATACTCTCAATGTTCTCGGTTGGTTTTCATCAGTCACTAAAGAAAGCCTATACAAAATCCTGCCATAGTCCGCAAGAAACAACATGAAAATGGTGTGCATCAAGTTGACAAAGAAATTCGGGTGCTGTGACTGCAACACAGAGTTTGACACCAAGCCAGACAAGTGTCCTAAGTGTGGAAGCACTAATATCAAGAAAACACGCTATTTTGAAGTTTTTCGCATTCAAGTCAGAGAGGAAAGCGGAAAGAAACCTGTTAGTGAAACTGTAACTAAGCAACGGCTTGGCAGAAACGGGAAACAGGCAAGAGTGACAATTGCCGTTGACAGAAACAAGAAGACATATACTCAGAATGTTGAACAACAAGATGAAAACGGAAACTGGAAGTCTATACATCAAGAAAACGAATCAATAGAAGAACATAACAAGAAAAAACAAAAGAGAAAAAGAGTTTAGAAGAATCCTGCGTCATCTTCAAGTTCATCATTGTCTTCGAAGTCATAATAATCTTGTTCGCAATATCCGTCATATTTTTCTGCTTCTTTCTCAGTTATTATCTTGCCGCAATGTTTGCATCTTAATTCTTGGTCTTTATCGGTCATGCTAATCACCTTATTTCGTCAACTGTTGGTTTCTTGATTTTGGTCTTCTTTTCGATGTAAGTGATTCTTTCGCTTAGACTGCCTATCATTTCTTTTGCCGTGTTCTGTCCGTTCTCAAGTTCATCTACTCTTTTGCGTAATACCTCATTCGTTGTTTCAAGTGCGGTTATTTTGCGCTGGCTTTCTAAAAGTGCGTTTTCTAATTCAATCAGTTTCTTGGCTTTAACACCGTTTCCATTGATTAACAGGTTTGGCATTGCTCTTGCGTAGATTCCTCTTAATTGCTCTTGGCTAACATAAGCACCTTCATCAATTGACTTGCCGCAAATTTGCTTCCATTGCGATTCGCTTGCATACGCTGAGAGCCTATCAATCAGATATTTTCGCAAGCAATGAAACCTTATTCGTTTGCCGTGTACTGCTCCGTTCTCAACTTCCATACCGCTTTTCTTCGCTAAAGTTTGCAGTATAACGCTCAAATTGTCTTCGGTATCATCGAGAATTCTATCAGAGTCTTTTGCTTCTTTATGGCTGTCTAACCAAGCCTTAATCATGGGTATAGCATCGCTGTCTAAAAACGGAAAGGCTTTGATTCGTTCTTTCTTTGTCGCTATTTCGCCTAACGCTATTGGTGCGTCACTATCGAGTTTTAGGCTTCTAAACATGCCATAAGTCAAGGTTAAGAAATCACTTGCTCGAAGCCCTATTGATTTGCCAACAAGCAGAACATACCTTTCTTTGAGGCTTCCAGACAATGCCATTTTTGCTAAATCGTCTTTGTCGAATAGATAATCCTGTGTTGTGCGGTTTTTCTCAGATAGTTTTCTTGATTCCTGCTTTCTGAACATCAACGGCATTCGATAGTAAGCATAGAATCCCCTGATTGTCATAATTGAACCAACGGCATAATTCTCCGATTTGCCTTTGCTCAGTATGTGTTTACGGTAGTTGAGCATCGAATTTTCAACTTGAAAATCTTTATCGTTTCGTTTAATGTCTAAAAGTTGTTGCCCTGTTTTCTGTGTATATCCGAGATACTGTTTCATCACCGTTTTATAACTTTTGAATGTTCCTTCTTTCGTTTGGGAATTTAGGAATTCGTCAACAACTGCATCGTTAAGATTTGATTTCATTTCGTAGTTCAAACTCATTTTGTTTTCAACTCCTTTATTTTTTATGAATTTGAACTAAGTTTCGAAAAGCCGCAACCTTAACGGCTAATTTTTAATCCAACCAACTTCACGG
>PKYH01000132.1 GCA_003133625.1 Candidatus Bathyarchaeota archaeon
GTTTTTTCATAGGAAAAAAGGGGGAAATTGATTTTTTGTTGTGCGATTTTTATTGGTGTTTCCTGAGTAAGAGCACTATGGCTATTGCAATGATTATAGCGATTACTCCAATGGCCATATACGTCATTAGGTCTCCGGTGGTTGCTAGGTTTGCTTGAGGTGTTGCGGTTGGTGCTGCTGTTGGCGCTGCTGGGTCAACTGCGAAGCTGGTTTCTGAGGATGATGGCCAGTACGATTCAGATCCGGCGAACGTAGCTATAACAGTGTATGAGCCTGGGATGTCAGGTGTCCAGTTGAAAGAGAACGTGCCGCTCGTGTCGCTTGTTGTGGTACCAATGTTTCTGTAGTTGCCGTTTGAGTCTATGACGTCGATTGATACTGGAACTCCGGTTGCGTTTGTTGGCTTTGGCTTCTGCATGTAAACGTACTCCATCCATGCACTTTGGCTTGCGTCAGAAACAGCTGGAACACCGTATGGGAACCGTGCTGCTTGCTCATTTTGCTGTGTACCAGCAGAAATATCAGTTACTGTGCCTCGTATCACTAAGCCTGATCCTTGTGTGATATCAGCCATTGGCGCTTCTACCGTGAGGGCGCTTGGACCCTTGCCAACACAGTATACTTGGCTGCTATACCCGTTGTAGAATGTAAGGAAGCCATCTGCCTCAGCAACAGCAGCCCGACCGGCCCCAGGATAGCCAAGGTACCCAGGTAAAGTCCATACTTCTTCGCCTGTCGTAGCGTTAACGCAGCGTACCAAGAAACCTTTGTATAAGGGTGTGTCGGCAGAGTGCTCCCCAGCCCCTAGGTAGATCTTTCCGTCGGCAATGGCCATTACAAAGATGGGGTAATGACCATAGGGTGAAGCTAAGCCGGCGTAAGTACTGTTGCCTTCGCCTCCATTACCGTAAGTCCACAAAAGAGTTCCGTCCTTCGTATCATAACAGTCGACTACTCCACTATAGCCTGCATGGTAAAGACGACCATAAGCAGTAACAGACATCGTTCCCAAGAAAGTCAGGTCATAATACTCAAAGTCGTTGTATGCATCCGGAGTTGTCGCCCACAGGAAGTTTCCTGTGTCGATGCTGTAGCCCTCAGACTGGAACGTCTCTTTGTCTCGTAAAATGAAGACGCGGTTCACTGGATCCAGTACAGGAAGCCTTCGGGTGACATTGTTTGGCGGCGCTGCATAGTCTGTCTGCCACATCAATTGACCTCGTGAAGCTGGTTTCAGACTTATAGCCCACGCTGTGTAGGGATTGGGTGTTCCCATTTCTCCGATGCCTGCAAGAGTGGTCATTCCAAGTAGCACATCATTATAGATGGCTGCTTGCATGGTCGTTCCTGCCTTCAATTGCGGTATTGTCACGTTCCAGTCGTATCTCGATGGCAAGCTCGCGTTTATCGTCCCTGAAGTTTGCACGTCGAATACCTTGGATGAGTTCCATTCAGCCAACCATTTGTTATTGATGTCGAGCACTAATCTTAGAGTCTCACCTGATGGGCCATAAACGTCATAGCCTGAAGGAACGTTGGTTATGTTAAGGGCTGCGATTATTCCTGTGGTTGGGTCGACCGCCCTGCCAAAGTTGCTTGAAAATAGCCAGCCGTTCGGTATAACTCCGTGTTGGTTTGGAGATTCATAAGCGTAGTAGTAGCCGAATGAGATGTCTGGGACGCCCGATCCGGCAACTGCTATTTGGTCGTTGTACCATATTTGTTCTCCAGTGCGCAGATCAACAGCTATGTATCCACCCCCGTTAAGGGCATTGCCGAGTGGCACGTCATAGAAGAGCGTTCCGTCCATGATTATTGGATTGTAGAATCGGTACTGGTAGGAACTCCCGTGGTAGAATCCTTCGGTCTCCTTTGCAGTGAAGTTTCCAGGGACAATGCCGCCGGACCCAAGAGACCTCGTCCACATTACGTGTGCACTGTTAGGTCCTATACCGTTCGCCTGGACTCTGGCTGGGTTGCCGGGCAAACTCGGTGACCCTTGACCGAGCCAGTTTGATGCAATAGTATTCCAGTAATTGTTCTGTCCCTCAATCGGTTCCGTCCAGTACTCCGTCGGCAGCGGATAACTACTAATGGGTATGGGTATTGCCTCTTCCTGCACGGTAAGCTTCACTGTTCTACTGGTGGCTTGTAGAAAAGTGTCGTTTTGGTATGCGCCACTCCAAGTGTATGTCTCTCCTGGATAGATGAACACGAAACTGTACGTGCCAACCTGAGTAGGCGTGTAGGGAGTGTAAGCTGATGACGTCGGGTCGGAAATGGTCGGAATTACAATCGAGGATGTGGTGTTATCAGGGGCAGTTATGACAATTTTGTAGTTATGGAATCTAATGTCGTTAGTCGATAATGCTCCTGGCATGAGCCAGTTAAGCCATGTGTAAATGTTTATTTTTTGACCGACACCTACTGGGCTGGGTTCAACATCGATAAAAGCCGCTGGAGTGATTTGCCATGCAGGCGTATGCGCACTAGCAGTTGGTACTAGTATCATTGAAGCTGACATTGAAAGCATTAAGAATATAGCAATCGCAATAGCAATAGTTTTGTTTTTAGCAAATTTCATTTGTGTTTTTCCTTTCCTATAATTTTATTTTTTATCGAGCAAAAAGCATAAATACATAAATACTATTGAGCAAGAGCATTTACAGCATTTACGCTTCTTACTCGATAGCCAGCTTATTTTAGCTGATTTTGTTTATAATGCTTGTGCAAAGATGGTGGTGACGACAAACACTTTGACTTCAAGATCAGATTCTTAAAAATAAATTAAAAAAGAAAAAGTGAAAGTGAATATTTCCGCTAAAAGGCAATACCCCAAAAATTTTCTTTTTTATTGAATGATGCCTCTT
>PKYH01000150.1 GCA_003133625.1 Candidatus Bathyarchaeota archaeon
CAGTCATAAGTTAGAAAATAAAAAAAGAATTGGTTGTTTTAGCTTACAGGACAAATTGGCAGCACGGTTTTATGGTGCGCTTCATTTAAGACTTCAGCTATTGCAAGGTATATTGCGCTTAAGCCGCAGATGACGCCTTCGATGCCAGTGATTGTGTTGAATGTTACTGTTCCAAACAGAACTGGGTTGCCAGTTAACTCTCTTATCGTTAACATGAAGAATAGTATAGCTAAGCTCATGAATACAAACTGCAAAGCACGATTAGCCTTTAATGTTCCAAAGAACATTGCGAAAGTGAAGATTCCCCACATCAGGAAGTACGCTGCCATAGCGGTTTCTGTTGGTGCATTGAGTCCAGTCAAGAATGTTACTTTGGGCAGAACAAGAAGAATGACAAGGGACCACCAAAAGAAGCCGTAAGAACTGAAAGCTACCGTGCCAAAGGTATTGCCTTTCCGATACTCCATTATGCCAACAATTATCTGTGCTATTCCTCCGTACGCTATGCCCATAGCTAAAATCATCGTGTCCAGAGGAAAAACGCCAGCGTTAACCAAGTTCAACAGAACTGTGGTCATGCCAAAGCCTAACAATCCTAGCGGGGCAGGATTCGCAAATTTTGTTACTAGTTCATCACTCATTTTCAATGTTTCCCCAAGTTAATGTATTAACCCTTGAATTCTGCACGTTTTGTTATAAAGCTTTTCGGGGGACTTCATGCCTTTCTCCGTCGCGAAGCCACATACTTGCCAATTTCTAAGACGCTAAAGACCACAAATGCAAACAGAACAGCAATTGCCCAATCAATTAGTTCAGGCGTATGCACATCAAAGAGGGCTTGTACGCCTGGTGTGTAAAGCACGAACAGTTGCAGGGCAAACGATGAGAGCACTGCAAGCCAGAGGAACTTGTTCTTGAATAGTCCTACTTTGAAGACGGTATACTTTAAGGACCGAGCAGAAATTGCAATGGCTAACTCGATCATTATCATGGCAGTAAACAGTTGCGTCCGAGCCTCTGTCAGCTTAAATGAGCTTTCCCAAGGCATATTAGAGAAGAACGCCAGCAGTAAAATGGCTGTCATGAAGATCGGCATAACGGTAAGGTAAATTTTCACGTCTTTGCTGAACATGCTCTCGTTGGGCTTACGCGGTTTCCGTTGCATCAAATCTGGATCGCCCGGGTCTACGCCTAAAGCAATGGCCGGCAATCCATCGGTAACTAAGTTTATCCAAAGGAGTTGTACAGCAGTCAATGCGATTCCAGCGCTACTTACCAAGGCTATGTCAGGATTAGGCGTAAACATTTGGGCTAGGTACGGAACGCTAATCACTGCAAAGAATATAACGAGAATCTCCATGATGTTGCACTGGAGCAGGTAGGTTAGGTATTTTTTGATGTTATCGTAGATTTCTCTGCCTTCTTTTACGGCTTTAACGATGCTGGCAAAGTTATCATCTGCCAAAACCATATCTGCGGCTTCCTTCGTCACTTCGGTGCCTGTGATGCCCATGGCTATGCCTATGTCACTCATTTTCAGTGCTGGGGCATCGTTGACGCCGTCACCTGTCATGGCAACAACTTCATTTTTTTTCTTCCAAGCCTTGATAATTCGCATCTTATGTTCAGGTGACACCCTAGCGTAAATAACCACTTTCTCTACTACAGCAGCTAACTGATCATCCGTCATCTCTTCAAGTTCTGCACCCGTCAGCACCTTGCCTTCTTCCTCTTTTTCACCAAGCAAATTCAGCCCCTTAGCAACGGCTACTGCGGTAAGTTTGTGGTCGCCTGTAATCATAACGACACGGATTCCCGCGCTTTTGCAGATGCCTATGGCATCCTTGACTTCGGGACGAGGAGGATCAATCATGCCCATTATACCGACGAATACAAAGTCATGTTCGAGCTCTTCGTCTAATTTGCCAGCCTCGGTAGGCAATTCTTTGTAGGCAAAGCCCAAGTTCCTTAAGGCTTGGAGTGCCATGGCTTCCGTGACTTTGAGGTGTTTAGCGAGGGTTTCCCTGCTGAACGGCTGTACTTTTCCGTCTATGAAGATTTTGCTGCATCTCTCCAAGACTACTTCAGGGGCACCTTTCATGTAGGCGATTTTTCTGCCTTGTGTAGCATGTATGGTTGTCATGCGTTTTCTTTCAGAAGAGAATGGAATTTCAGCTATTCGTGGCTCTTGCTTTTCAAGCTCTTCTTTGTCAATGCCTGCTTTTTTTGCGGCAACAATTAGCGCTCCCTCAGTAGGGTCACCTTTAACAGTCCAAGTTCCTGTTTTCATATGTTTTTCAAGGCTGGAGTCATTGCATAGCGCCGCGACTTTGAGCAGGGTTTTCAGGTGATCGTCAGGGGAGACTGCTTTATCTTCAAACAGGAATTCGCCCGTTGGAGCATACCCTATTCCCGTTACTTTTATGACCCGGTCGTTGGCGTAGATACGTTGGACTGTCATCTCTCCCTTCGTCATTGTTCCAGTTTTATCGCTGCATATGACGCTGGTGCTTCCAAGCGTCTCCACGGCGGGCAACCGCTTAACTATGGTGTTGACTTTAGCCATGCGATACATGCCTATAGCCAGAGCGCCAGTTACGATGGCAGGTAACGCTTCAGGAACCGCGGCAACAGCGAGACTGACAGCCCATAAAATCATATCGACAACAGGGCGCTGTTCAACAACTATGCCGACTATTCCTACGCTGATAGTAACAATTATGGCTATGATGCCTATCCACTTGCCCACAACTGCCATTCGCTTTTCCAAGTGTGTTCGCTCTTGGGGTGCAGCTTGGACCATTTCGGCGATTTTGCCAAATTCCGTGTTCATGCCTGAGGAAGTGACGACGGCTTTGCCTCTTCCGTAGACTATGATTGTTCCCGTGAAAACCATGTTGCGTCTGTCATTTAGTGGCGTTTGCTCAGATAACTCCGGGGTGAATTTATTGACGGGCGCTGACTCTCCAGTTAATGATGCCTCATCCACTTTCAGAGTGAAGGCTTCCAGAAGCCTTGCGTCTGCAGGAATCTTATCGCCAGTGTAAAGCAAGATGATATCGCCGGGAACAAGTTGGCTGGCTGCAACCTTCATACTTTTTCCTTCGCGAAGAACATTAGCGGTGGGTGCAGTCATCTTTTTGAGGGCTTCAACTGCTTTTTCGCTGCGGTACTCTTGAGTGAAACCTAAAACTGCGCTCGCTATGACGATGGCTAGGATGATGACGGCGTCGGTTGCTTCGCCAACAGCGAGGGAAAGCCCTGTGGCTATGAGTAGGATGATCATGAGTACGTTCGTGAACTGTCCTAGCAAAAGTTTCAGGGGCGAATTTCTTTTCTCCTTCTTCAACTCGTTGGGCCCATAAATGCTGAGACGATTTTGTGCTTCTTCTACGGTTAACCCATCAGCGTTAGAATCAAGTTTTCTTAGTGCTTCATCTGTGCTTAGAGAATGCCAATTCTTTGATGTCTGCCCCATTTTCACCCTTTCTCTTTAAGTGNNTAAACTGGCTTATAAGAAAACTGCAAGCAGATAAGCCAACAATTTTGTAAGAAGGAATTTACCTAAAACTTTAAGTTGTCTTACCTATCACAAAAACATTGTAAAAGCGTGTCAACATGAAGTTTTGCTTAGTCAGCGCTAGTCCTAACGAGGGGCTGGACGAACGGGAAAAAAACAAATCAATCGCTGCATTCCCGCCCCTAAGCCTTCTCTATTTAGCTTCGGCGCTAAAAATAAACGGCGTTGAAGTTTCAGTACTAGACCAGCCAGGTCAAGGCTTAACGGTGAATGAAACCGTGGATTGGGTCATGAAGGATAACCCTGATGTTTTAGGTTTCTCAGCGCTTTCTACCTCAGGCAAAACGGCGGCATTAATCAGCAGTAAAGTGAAAGAGAGAAACCCCAATATCACAACCGTTCTAGGAAACCATTACGCTACCTTTAACGCACATCGAATCCTAAAACGATACCCATCAGTGGACGTTATTGTACGGGGAGAAGGCGAAAAAACAATCACGCAATTAGCGGACTGCCTAAAACACAATGAACCCTTAAGCAACGTACTTGGTATTAACTACAGAAACAACAACGAAATAGTCTCCACGCCCGACCAGCCTTTAATCAAAAACTTGGATGCTTTGCCTTTTCCAGACCGCAAACTGATCAATGTTGATTATCATTGCATGATGGCAGGAGCAAACGTAGCGCCTAAAAAGTTCACAAGCATAGTTTCCAGCCGAGGCTGCGTTTACTCGTGTCGCTTTTGTAGTTGTACAGAATTCGCTCATAACGTTTGGAGGGCTCGGTCAGCCCAAAACACTCTTGAAGAACTGGAACTGCTTGCAAGCGAAGGCTACAAACAGTTAATTTTTGTTGATGACAACTTCACATTGAACCCTGAAAGAACAATAGAAATCTGCAAAGGCATGATAAAAGAAAAAATGGATTTTCAATGGATATGCGAAGGAAGAGTAGACAACTGCTCAATTGAACTGCTAAAAGCAATGGTGAAAGCAGGCCTCAAAATCCTGTATTTCGGCATAGAAAACGCTAACCAAAGAATACTTGATTACTTTAACAAAACAATCACGCCGCAGCAAACAGAAACCGCTGTAAAAACCGCCCGTAAAGCAGGCGTAGACGTAATTGTAGGCTCCTTCATCGTTGGCGCCCCAGACGAGACAAGGCAGGAAATCCAAAACACCATAAACTTTGCCAAACGCCTACCCCTTGACCTACCACAATTCAACATTTTAGGCGCACACCCAGGAAACGACATCTGGAACGAGATGGAATCAAAGGGCTTCTTGAACACAGATGAGGATTGGGAGACTGGAGTAGCTGTTTCCAAGATTTGCTCAACCGCCGTGCCCTGTGGCGAAATAAAACAAATGGTTCACAAAGCGTTCATGGAGCATGTCCGTAGACCATCGTATCTGCTGAGGCAAATTGGAAAGACACTGCAGAGTCCTTACCGGAGGAATGTTGTTGCAAGCAATCTAACCCGAATAAGCGACATCATAGAAGGCACTAGCAACGTAACGTAGCCGTAAAGTTTAATGGAGCAATTAAAGAATTATTAAAATCGCTTCGAAGAGAGGCTTTTTCATGAAGTTTGAAACCAAAATCAAAGAAATAATACCAAGAACAGCTGACGTAAACAGCTACAGGTTCCCCCGACCCCCAGAATTAACTTACAAGCCAGGACAATACTTTTTCATAACCATAAAACAAGGCGACAGGGAATTAACCAAGCATTTCAGCTTCAGCAGCAGCCCAACAGAAAAAGATCACTTCGAATTCACTAAAAAATTCACAGACCACGAATACTCGATGGCTCTAAAAGCCGCCAAAGTAGGCGACTGGGCAAGAATAGACGCGTCATACGGACAATTCACTTTCGAGGGTGAATATCCCAAAATCGTACTGCTTGCTGGAGGCATAGGAATTACCCCATTCATTAGTATATGTAAAAATGCAACAGACGAACGCTTGAACTCGAAAATTACGCTTTTCTATGGCTGCCGCACAGAAAACGACATCGCCTTTAAGCAAGAGCTTGAGAAGATGCAGAAGCAAAATAAGAATTTAAAGATAGTTTTCATTGTTAACGAAGCCTCAAGCCAATGGAAAGGTGCAACAGGCGTGATCAACGCTGAAATGATAAAGAAAGAATTGCCTGATTACAAGGATAACCTGTTTTACGTTTGCGGTCCGCCGCCTATGGTTAAAGCAATTGAAACGGTTATTGAAAGTATAGGGTTGCCTAAGACTCAGTTAAAACTGGAGTATTTTACAGGTTACCCGTAAAAGAAAAAATTGTTACGGGTAAAATCTGCGGGTTGTTCTTGGAAACGGAATAGCATCAATGATGTTATCTAAATCAAGCATCCACGTCAAAAGGCGTTCCAGTCCCATGCCAAAGCCAACATGCGGCACCGTGCCGTAACGGCGTAGGTCAAGGTACCATTCGTAATCTTCAGGTTTCAAGCCCTGCTCTTTCATACGTTGAATAAGTACGTCCTTGTCTTCTTCTCTTGCGCCGCCTGTGCTGATTTCGCCTATTCTCGGCACCATCATGTCCACTGACATTGCGACTTCAGGGTGCTCACGGTCCGTTTTACAGTAAAACGCCTTAATCGCCGTTGGGTAATCGTAAACGAAGAATGGTTTGCCGAAATCTTCAGCTAAAATCTTCTCGTCCTCGTACCCTAAATCAGTGCCCCAGGTTAAAGCTGGATTTTTCACTTTAAGCCTATTGATTGCTTCTGCGTAAGTTATGCGTGGAAACGGAGTTTTCATCGCTTTCAGCTTATTTATGTCAGCGCCTAACTCTGCAAACTCTTTTTGACATTTGTCGCCGATGCTTTGGCAAACATGCGTCATTAAGCCTTCTTCAAACTTCATCAAATCGTTCATGTCTGCGAAGGGCCATTCGCCCTCAATATGCCAGTACTCGGTCAAATGTCTGATTGTTCTGCTTTTTTCGGCTCGGAACGACGGTGCGATGCAATAGACATTTTCTAAAGAGTAGATTAGAATTTCAAGGTAAAGCTGAGAACTCTGCGTTAGGTAAAGGTCTTGATCAAAATATTTTAAGCCGAAAAGTGTTGATCCGCCTTCAACTGCGGCGGAAATAAACATTGGAGGTGAAACCTCGGTGTAATCTTGGCTTTTGAAGTATTGGCGTGCTGCTTCTAACACATCAGCTCGAACCTTCATGATTAAGTTCATTTTTCTGCTGCGGAGCCAAAGGTGACGCATGTCGCGGATGAATTCTTCGCTTTTATCTTTCGATATAGGGAAGGTTTCTGCCAAACCGATAATCGTCATGTTTTCTGCGCTGATTTCATATCCACCAGGGGCGCGCTTGTCTTGTTTAGCGGCGCCTTCCAGCGAGAGTGAAGATTCAATTGTTAATTTCTGTGCCTTGTTCCAGTAAGGGCTAGTTTTTTTAACAGTACACTGGATTACTCCTGTTGAATCGCGGATTAATAGGAAAATGAGTTCTTTTCCTTCACGTTTACGGTAAACCCAGCCGCGTAGAATTACTTTCTGGTCTGAGCAGCGTCCTGCTAATACTTCGCCTATTTTTACCAAAGTCATCAGCATCAACCGTTTCCATTAAATACTTATTTTCAAACCTAAATGCGTATCGATTTCAAACTTTTGGCATTTAGATAAACTTGATTAAAGAATTGTTCTTTTAATAAAGTGTTCTATCTAGAGG
Source organism: Candidatus Bathyarchaeota archaeon (assembly GCA_003133625.1). Lineage (GTDB taxonomy): Archaea > Thermoproteota > Bathyarchaeia > Bathyarchaeales > Bathycorpusculaceae > Bathycorpusculum. Next base: position 7,233 of record PKYH01000150.1, read on the forward strand.
CGAAAGAGCTTTTAACCTGTTTGACCGCCTGCGAGGTTTGCTGAGGCTCTGGAACACTCTTAAGGAGAAAAGAATACCAATGCTAATGATGATGACTATCTACGCCATCGTGAATTCAACCAGAGCCTTC
>PKYH01000051.1 GCA_003133625.1 Candidatus Bathyarchaeota archaeon
TGAGTAAACGTGGACTTTTCAGCAATCCTGAATGCAGAGACTGCATGTACAAGGGAAGCCCTTACTGCTGGAATCAGTGTCCCTATAATGTTTGGAAAAGGACTATTGACACCGAGGGAATCATCACTCGACCCGTCGCGTTTGATGTTAGCTTGCGCCATAAGATCTTCAAAAACACAAATGATAACCCCTACAAAAAACTTTACAGACGACCGGCGTTCAGCCACATTTGCCTATCACTCGGTTTTAGCTTTAAGTCTTTCTCTTGTTGCTATTTTCATGTTTAGTCTTTTCTACGCTATGCAAATTTAAGACTTATTGCTATTTTTTTCCACGTAAAAACAAAGGATGTCAACTTGCCTTAACATCGACTCAACCCTATATAATGTCGTTTTATCAAGGTCAAATATCTGTGGTCGAATGAACCTGACTTTATATTTTTCATTTTCTGAGAGATACTTGAAGACTTGTAACAATTCTTTTTTTGTGAAGTTGCCGCCCCTTCCTCGTGTCTTGTCCAAATCCCCATCTGTTTTTATAGGCTCGTAAATTATCACTCTTTCACCTAAGGAGAGCAATTTCGCAAAAACATACTCTTCGTTAAGCCCATACTTACAGCATTCCTCATCTTCTTGGCATTCGTGTTCTTCAACACACTCATCTGTCCTAAGATGGTGCAATGTTTTGCTTACTAAAACAAAGTTGAATTTTCCGCTTATCCCTTCTTTTTCTCGAATTCTATTAAGGGCTACATCGTCAAACAAGCTACAAGTATAAAGTCTAATCGATGTATCCGTGAGAAATTTCGACCGCGACTCAAGTTCCAACTCAAACTGACTAAAACACAACTCGTTTATCCCTATGATTTTGCTTGGGTTATATTTAAGCGTAAGATAAAGCGGTTTAACAGAATCCGTTCCAACATCCAAAATCGTCTTGCCCGCATTTCTGGTTTTTCACTCGTCTTAAATGCATCTTCAATTTCAGATAATTCCGTTATAGCATCTGTCCATATTTTCAAACTTTCCTCTAAATTCTCCATTTTCTCCTCAAGTTCCAGATGTTTCTCTGTCAGCTTCTTGTTCAGGTCGTCTTTTTCATCGCACATTAGAACGCCTTCGCATTAATGCATTAGTCGGAATAGTTTTAAGAGTTTTTAGGTCTTCCAATTTTGCGTCTAATTGCATAGACCTTGTTTGATTGCGTCTCTTAGGTAAAGATAGAATCTTGCGCTTCTTCGACTTCATTTACAAACTGTAGCTGTTCATCTAATCGCTTTTCAAAGAAATCCTCAGAGGAATCTAACTTAAACTTACTTTGTAACCAACCTATATGTTTGGCTCTAAATCGCTTATGCGTATAAACGCAGAAGTAGTGGTATAAGCTTTTATACGTATGTTAATGAGACTAAACAGTCAAAAATGGTTAGAGCAGTATGAATAAACTTGGCGGCTTCATTCGGTTAATGCGACCAGTCAACTGCTTAATGATGGGTTTCGCCGTTTTTGTCGGCGCCGTTTTGGCAGCGTCTCAGCCTTTCCAAGGCAACTGGCTAAACATTCTCTACGGTTTTTTCACTGGTTTTATGTTAACCGCCGCGTCAATGGTGATAAACGACTATTACGACCGAGGAATCGACGCTGTAAACGAGCCGACACGGCCAATTCCAAGCGGTTTGGTCAGCGCCAAAGAAGCCTTAGCGTTTGTGGTTGCGCTCTCAGTGGTTGGTTTAGTTTTAGCTTACTTCTCAAGTATCCTCTGCCTTCTCGTAGCTGCAATCGCATGGGTTATAACGGTAAGTTACGTTACAGTTGGAAAACGCAGCGGTTTACCAGGCAATTTTTTAGTCAGCACTTGCGTGGCTATTCCTTTTATTTACGGAAGCATTGCAATCACGAATGGCCTTCAGCTTAACGTTTTACTTTTTGCGCTGATGGCTTTCCTCTCCAATACTGGCAGGGAAATCACCAAAGGAATTGTTGACGTTAAAGGCGACAAGGCAGAAGGCGTGAAAACCTTAGCTGTACGTTATGGCGAGAAAAAGGCTGCTGTTGCCGCTGCTGTTTTCTATGTTTCCGCTGTGGTTTTAACGCCTATTCCTTTGCTGCTTGGTTTGGTTTCTTTCTTGTTTGTTCCCTTTGTTTTGGTGACTGATTTTGGGCTTGTAGCTTCTTCAGCGCTTTTGCTTAGGGATTATTCACGTGATAACTCAAGGAAAATCAAGAAGCTGGTTTTGCTGTGGTTTGTCATAGGCTTATTAGCATATATTTTTGGCGCCATTAAGTAAAATTTCAGGCTAAAAAACTGTTAATAGCTTTTTCAATTAAATTAGTTAGAGCATATTAGAAAAAGTATAGGAGTTAGGGATAGATAGAAAGCATAGCGATTTCAAAGCCTGTTGATTTTAATTTTTATAAGCAATTTCCTTCAATATGTAGCATTATTTTTTACATATATACCTGCATGTTAGCAACAATTAAATCTCCATCATGCTGCATCACAGTTTAAGAGGATGTTTACATGTCTGAAAATTTCGCTAAAAAATGGGAAACCAAAAGAGAAGAATCATTCACTAACGCAATACGCGAAACAATCCAGCCACAGCCGCCACTGAAACCGCGCTTAGACTTCGCTGTCAGAAAACTAGACTTGCAAATAAACAAACTTGACCAAGCTAATGAACGCTTCACACAAAAAGACAAAACTCTGTTCGCTAAATTAGTAAACGCTTATACCCAGCATGATTCAGCGCACGCTAACATATACGCTAACGAACTGGCAGAAATCCGCAAAATGACAAAACTAGTCATGAACGCAAGACTCGCACTAGACCAAGTATCGCTACGCATAAAGACAGTATCAGAGCTGGGAGACGTTGTTGTCACATTGGGACCATGCATTGGAGTACTGCGCAGTGTCAGCGTTGGATTATGCAGTGTTTTGCCCGAAGCTGAAGGCGAACTAGGCGACATCGGCAACATGCTGAGCGGCTTAATGTTTGAAGCTGGAACAAGCAGTGGAATGTCACTGAACTTCAACTCTGTAAACGAAGACGCAGAAAAAATCCTTGCTGAAGCAGCAACCGTCGCAGAACAAAGAGTTAGCGCGAACTTCCCTGATTTGCCTCCTGGAATGCCAGCTGGCGCAGCAAGCAATAAATCAAGAACTTAAAAGGCAAAGTAGCTTCTTCTCTTAGCCCCTTCTTTTTTCTTTTTTTTCCTAACTTGTTAGGCAATCGTGTAGAAGCAAACGTTGCCATTGCTCAGTGGATTACATTATAAGACAAGCTGTTCTAATGATTGGACTTATATGTTCCCTGCAATGTTGTATGTTCCAGCGGGGTTCAACTGGTTGAATGGGAACGATGAAACTGAGCTTGAGTACGCGTTGCGAGGCAAAGCGTGGAAAGTCTACTGGTTCCTTCTCAAAAACGGTCGTCCAGTAGGAGTCCGTGAGGTTCAGCGTGCCCTGCATTTTAGCAGTCCCAGCATTGCTTTTCATCATCTTGAGCAATTGCGCGAGTTAGGCTTAGTGCAAAAACAGGAAATTGGCGGTCACTACTCGTTGGTTAGTGAAGTGAAGATTGGTGTGGTTCGCCATTTCGTGAAGCTTGGCAAGTTGCTTTTTCCGAGATACTTTTTCTACGCATTATTCTCCACTGTATTTTATATTGCGTATCTGATAGTCTTGTTTGATGGTTTTACTCGCGATAACCTTTTCATAATCTCGTTTGGAGCAATCGTTTGCACAATATTCTGGTATGAGGCATACCGAGTATGGAATATGCGTCCATTCTAACTGTTAGAACAGCTTGTTCGCAAGCTTAGCATAAAATAACAAACATGATAATAAGCCCTAATGGAGAAAAAAAGTATGGTCCAAAAAGAAGTAAGAAAAAAAACGCGCGTTTATGGAGCAATCGCAATACTCTCAGCAATAGTGCTAGTCGCTACCATCTACACTATCAGTTCTCCAACAATGCTTACCCCACTATCAAACGTTTCACCCATGAAAACCTTCGCGTCACTCGAAGAACTAAAAAACTACCTAACTACTAACACGCAAGGGGGCTCCTCTTATGGCGGTGGACCTTTGGACTCCCAGTTTTTCGGTTCGGTCGCTCCCCTTCCAACACCTTATGAAGCAAGTCCGTCTCTGAGTACAGCAGGAACAAACTCCGCAGGAAATACATATTCAACATATTCAACAACGAACATTCAAGTCGCTGGAGTGGATGAGGCAGACACTGTGAAGACAGACGGCCAATACATTTACACTGTATCAACAACTCAAAACACAGGCTACTATTTCACTGCTTATTATCCTGAAACAAACAATGCTGTCTACATAATAAAAGCAGACTCACAAGACCCCCGAGTCATATCAAAAATAACTCTTGACAACAACACTGAACCAGCAGGACTGTATCTAAGCCAAGATGGCAGCAAACTTGTAGTTTTAGCAAGTGAATACCAAACTTACAATTATGGTGCTGAACGCATCTCAGGTTCGAATGTTGCGACGCCAATGCTTATGCCCTATCAAGCCGATGTTTACACTTTTATCAACGTCTATGACGTATCAAACAAAGATAACCCTGTACTCACCAGAAACTATACTCTCAGCGGCAGCTACTTTAATTCCAGAATGATTGGCAACTACGTTTACACTGTTGTTAGTCAACCCGCATACGCGAACAACGATTCAGTTTTATTGCCTGAAGTTTACAATAACGCGGTAAACTCAACCATTATGCCGACTGATATTTACTATACTGACGTGCAGGACAGCTACTTCACTTACACCACGTTTGCTGGGTTAAACGTAATGGATGATTCTCAAGCGCTCTCTAGCATGACTATAATGATGGGAGGCACAAGCGACATGTACGTTTCACAAAACAACATGTACATAACCTACCCAAGCCAAAACGGCCAAGATACAGAAATCTACCGGATAAGCATTAACGGGCAGGCTTTAGCTTTTCAAGCTAAAGGAGCAGTGCCAGGCTATGTACTCAACCAGTATTCTATGGATGAGTACAACAACGACTTCAGAGTGGCAACCACTACCTCAACTGGTTCATGGATTAATGAGGTGCAACAAAACAACATCTATGTGCTAGACATGAATTTGGCTGTTGTTGGCAAACTTGAGAACTTGGCTCAGGGAGAAAGCATATACGCTGCCCGGTTCATGGGCGATAAATGTTATCTTGTAACATTCAAGCAAACTGACCCGTTCTTCGTAATTGACCTAAGCAATCCAGAAGCGCCCACAGTTGCTGGTCAACTGAAAATCCCAGGCTACTCAAGCTACCTCCATCCTTATGATGCAAACCACGTTATAGGTTTAGGAATGGAGAACGAAACGCTCAAGCTCTCGCTCTTCGACGTAACAGACGCAAACAACCCAACGGAAATAGCAAATTACACTGTTGAAGGCAACTATACCAGTTCCACTGCCCTTAATGATCCAAAAGCTTTCCTCTTCGACCTACAAAAGCAGCTACTAGTAATTCCTGTTTCAATAACCAACTACGGAGAAATATACCTCCAGAGTTCCCAGACACTTCCACCGTCAGCGCCAGGAGTCAGCCCAAGCATCATCAGCAGTTATGGTTATTGGCAAGGAGCATACGTCTTCAGCCTCAACTTAAACAGCGGATTTACGCTGAAGGGCACCGTGACACACCTAAACGAGACATTACTCAACAACCAAGGATACTTGACTGACAGTTCAACTTACTGGAATAGCCAAAACTACTGGATAACCAGATCACTGTACATTGGCAACACACTCTATACAATATCAAACGCAGAATTGAAACTTAACAGCCTAACAGACATGACACAAATAGCACAAATCGACCTAACCTAAATTCTTCCATCTTTTATTTTTTTTCTTAGAAAAATTTAGTTCTCACGGTTGGCTAACCCTCTATCTGTAGAATCATAGCATAAGTTGAATTTTCCAGAACTGTAGCTTGCTTTTTTATGAGGGCGCTTGAAAAGTTTCGGGGCTTATCAGGTTATTGTTTGGTTCCAGTAGAAAATCGATGTGTAATTTTTTAGGGTTGGCGCGATCACCTCAGGTTCATCATAAATAATGTTCAAGTGGGAATAATACTTGGCGAGCAAGATGTTTGTGTCGTCCCAGATTTTTGGCGATAACGCGTCAGCTGGGAATAAGCCCCAGATTGTGTCGTTGGGATTGCGAAAGCCAAACCCGTAATCTTTTGGTATAACATACGCTACCTCCGCTTTGCTTGAAACAAAGCTGCCCGGGTTAGTGTGGATATTGTTCCAGAATTCTTTTAAGGCCTCAAAATGTTCTTCAGTTAACGTGCCATAATTGCTAATATTAGGGTAACTAAAAACAACCGCGTACTTAGCGCCTGAGCTATAGGCCAGCGATAGGTCAGCATATAATTCGTCTCCAGACTCAAGGTACGGTGGCTGGTCATATTTCCAATTAACTATAACGCCCCAATCCTCGTTGAATGACTGCGCGGCACCTCTATCCAGCGCAATAATTCGTTGCCTGCTTTGGTTTCCCACGAACTCGGCGAAAACAGTACTGTACGAAGAATTGTAATCGAACCAGTAGAGCCCATAGTCTGCAGTGAATATTTTAGGCGTATAGTTAAGGTAATATTCCACTATGATTGATAGGCCGCCAACATAGCTCTC
>PKYH01000094.1 GCA_003133625.1 Candidatus Bathyarchaeota archaeon
TATTGCACCACCATAAGACCATCTCCATAACAAATAGAATCTTGTTAAATTAGATATTTCCGCGGCAAAACCATTGTGCAAAACCTGTTTCACGGCGTAGTCGGTGACAATTCTTCGCACATCCTCGAGCATTACGTCAGCGCGGACAACGTCATTTTCTCTCAATACCTGTTCATACTTTCCGAAAACCACAATAGATGAGCCAATTGCAGAAATAAGGAAGTCAGCCCCAGAGACTCCTTCTTTCCATAAAAGGTCCATTTTAGTGTTTAAAAAGTCCAAAAGTTCTTCCTTAACATCTTTGTAAATACCAATCTTAGTCTTCTGCATCTTCCTGGCTACTATGTAGATCGACGAACTTAACGCAGCTGAGTTTAGTGCTCTTAGTCGAGCCCTCATTTCGGTATGAATTGGCCATGCTGCCGTTATCACAAGACCCGAGTCTAGTAATGAATTTACAAGAGTCTCCCATCCGGCAGTCGATTTATGTGCATAGACTATAACTGCAATCCCGTTTGGTTTTAGAACTCGATTTATTTCCACGAAAGATTTTTTAAGCATGTCTTCGAAGAACAGTTTTCCCTCTTTCAATCCCCCTTTTGCGTACGAATAAGCTACAATTTCTTTTGATTTTGGAGACAAAGGAGTGGAAAAAAGTTCGGGGTAAAGAGGCCCAATTGATCTCTTAAGCCAAACATAAAAGAAATCTGAAAGATGCGAATAGGGCACATTATCGTAGTATGGCGGATCGGTAAATACTGCATCAAAGAAATCATTATCATGTTGAAGCATGGTTGCTGAACTCATTTTAAGATGAGGCATAGAATTTGCGGGAATTCCGGAACAGTGTTTCAAAACTTTCAACACGTATTCGAAGGAGCCTCGCCAATTGCCGGTGGCCTCACTGAAAGGATTCACTTCGATATAGTCCCAGGTCATTTGGAGAACTTGCCTGCTAAACGTGTGAGCTATTAACTCTTTGCTACTAGCCCACATACAAAGCCTTGAGTTGTAATCCGCTAATCTATCAACACCGAGCGATAGGTAAGTAGTCACGGCTTTTGCATATTCTGGATCATAGCCGAACTCAATCATTTTTGAGAAGGCACGTTTGACGGCTTCGACAAAAGTAATGAGAGCTAACTTCTGCCTAGAATTGAATAAGTCTCCCCAATGGGTCATTCCATATCTGTGAATGGCAAAGGCTCTCTCTGCTCCAGCTCCGCCACCCTCCGGTGTTGGTTCGTCAGGAACTGGGTCTATTCCCCATTTTTCCTGGAGAAGCCCCCGAATTTCTTTTAGGTACCGTTCTGCCTTCTCAAAGGCAAAAAGGTCATCTTCAGTGACGGCTCTGTATTTCTTTCCACTGCTTCCAGTTCTTTTTGTTATTGCACAGACCATTCTTTCCGAAGATTGGTTCTTAGCGAAAATTGCTCTCAAACTTGTGCCATCGATTGAGGAGCCACATATGTAGCAAGTCGCAACTGCCCTTGAAACACTGCCCTTATTTGGATCGAAATTATGGTGGATTGGTTCATAACCGACCCCAACGATTTTGAATTTGACTTCTTTATTTGATCTGTAGGGATATAGCGAGACTTTTTTATCTTCATCGTTGGCCAACCAATATTGCCTCATCAATGGAATTTCGGCATTACAAGAAGGATTCTGGCAAGGAATGGTCCTTGCCCAAATGTATCCTACTGCATAAGAACCGTCTTTATCCATAGGATAAAAATCTCCGATTTGTTTCTGAGCTTCTCCGAGAACCCAGTCCGACCATCTCCTAACATCGGTCACTAATCTGTCGTTCGTGCTGTGTGAGACAAGAGCGCATCCTCCTTTTTCAACGGCGTTTCCATATTTCTGAGGATATTCGAGAATGCACTTTTGAACTAAATTAGCTACAGGATTGTAGTCACTGGAGTAAACATCACATCCAAGACGATATGCCTCTAGCGGTATCGCCCCACCTCCAGCAAACGGGTCAAGAATCTTGGGCTGTTTTCCTGCATTAGCCTCCAATATATCATTTCGTGCTGTCTCAAGTAGCCGAGAATCCAGAGAGTTCGCCCATTTTGAAAGTTTGACAACAAATTCCTTTTTAGCCTGATGGTCTTCAATCTGGTTAAGCACCGAAATCAGTGCAGTATAATTGATTGCCCGCGATGAGGCAAGAGGACGTCGCGCCCACCAAATATGAAGCGTGGAAATGTGGCCATGCCTGATCATCTTTTCTTTTGCCGATTCTTTACTCACTTCTTTTATTGGGAAGCTATCTTCTAAGAACCTTCTTCCTAATTTAGCTGGTTCAACCATACTCAATGCCTTTTTCTCAATTCTCTTTTCTTAGTCCTTTGAGCAAGAGCTCTTCAGCGGAAATCATGAATCTTACAGCCTCAATTCTTTCGATAGCAGCTAGATTAGCAAATGGATCATTAACGGTGAATAGAGTCGGTTTGTTAGAGCCTGCATTCATGGTTGCATAGAGGTAGTAATCTTTGTTAAGTCTTTGTGCTTTGAACCATTCGTTTTGAGTAAGCGCCACAGCACCGGTTTGTGCACGCGCTTTAACTTCAATGTAACGTACTACCTTGCCGTTTATGTCTCTAGATCTAATGTCGAAACCGAGATCCTCAGACCCTACGTTTTCAGGGAACCTGCCTTCGCCAACTTCATACTTCATCGCTATTTCCATTCCGACTCTCTCTATTTCCTTGTCGGTCTTCATCGCATCTTCAACATGAGGACTAGAGATTACGCGGACTATTCCAACAAATTTTGGCGTACTCATAGTCAGGTTTCTTTCTTTTTCCAAGATGTCTTCTAGCTCTTTTTTGGCTTCTTCGTACTTTTTCTTTTGTTCTTCCTTGTTTCTCATCGCAAGGTCTACGTTTTCTCCTTTAGCTTTTCTATCGATTAATGCGATGAGATCGCCATCGAGTTTTACAACCAATTTATCTAGGGATTTGACACCGTATTTGATCTTGATTTGGGCTTGCCTCTCCCGTTCTTCTTGAAGCTGAGACAGGTATTTCTCAAGTTCTACAACAGATGCCTGGAAAACCGAGTTTTTCAGTCCGTCAACATTTATTCCTTCAATGGAAAGTTGTGTACCGCTTGGAGATTCAGCTAAGTCCCACAGGATTGCGGAGGATATACATTTAACTTCATTTTTGTCGTTAACGTGGTAGGTAAATAATTTTCTGCCTGCAATTTCTCCCGTTCCATCCGTTATTTCGCCTTCGTAAAACAAGAGGTATCCAGAAAGAGCACCAGAGGGGTCAATGAAAGTTGATCCCCGCATCAAGTCTGAGGAAAATGATTTCTCAACCCAATCAAGCATCGCTTCAAAAAGTGGATGACCAAAAGACACAAACTCGGCATCGGAGTTTTTGAAAGCGATATCCTTATCAAAAGTAATTTTCGGATAAGACCTCAAAAGATAACCATACCTTCTTCTAAAAACATCCTCCCCAGCAATGCTCCTAATTTCATAGGGTATGGAGTCAATAACGATGAACCCGTCTTTTCGTTCCCGCAACGAGCCACCCGCCTTAAGAAAAGCCTTCATAAAGAAAGATCGAGTGTACTCAGGAATGAGCCTGTGCTCTCTAGCTTTTTCAGCCATCTCCCTTATCCGAGTATAATCAATATACTTAGTCGCTAGACTCTCGCCAAGGTTCTCCTTGACCTTTTTGATGTAATCAGCGTCGATGTGTATATCCAAATCCTTTAGGATTTCATCCATGTTACGCGCATTCGCTGCAGCTTCCAACAACAAGAGCGAAAGATCCTTGCCATATAGAACTTCACTTATTACATCAAAAACTTTGTCGCTGTTCATCGCTTCCCGGATCTCATCAAGCTTATCAAAGAGTTTTTTCAAAACCATGCCTTCGCGAGTATCAACTGCGACAAGGTTGAAAATGAAGACTTCTTTTGTTTGGCCATATCTGTGTATTCTACCCATCCGCTGCTCTAGCCTGTTAGGGTTCCAGGGAATATCATAATTAATCATGAGATGGCAGAACTGAAGGTTAATTCCCTCACCTGCAGCCTCGGTAGCAACCATAACTTGGGTCTCATTCTTAAAAATTCTCTCAGCGGCAATTCTTTCCTCAAGACCCAGTCCCCCATGAATAACATTGACAAGGTATTTCCATGAGCGTATTCGCTTCTCAAGATACTCTAACGTGTCCTTTGACTCGGTAAAAATAAGCACTTTCTCGCCTGGAAACTTTTGCTGCAGATCCTGCATTGTCGCCTTCAACTGTTGAAGCTTGACCTCATTCTCACTCTCAATCAAACCCTTTGCGCTCTCAATTAATTCATCAAGAGTGTAGATTTCCTTTTGAAGTTCCTCTCTGTTCTCAGCAACACTTAGCGTTTCCCAGAGGGCTTCTTCTCGCCACCTGTCCTGTTCATCCTCATCCTCAACTTCTTCGACGTCAAAGAAGGAAGTAGGCTGCGGAATTTCCGAGTCAACAGCAGTATCTAGCAGTTTTTGCAGTTTTTCCTTTCGGCGAACAAGCGACCTATAAAGAGCAAAAGTACTCGACGCAATACGTCTCTGCAGAATAATTAAGGCAAAAGCAACATTTCGTCTTCTATCCTTAACTAGAGCCTTGTTATACTGTTCATTAACATACATCGAAACGCTGTTGTAAAGCATTTTTTCTTCCGCAGAAAGATTAAAAGCAAGAGTCTTGACATGACGAGGCAAAAACAAAGGCTTGCCTTCAAAATCCTTAAGATCCTCCTTTATTCGTCTGATGAAAAGTGGGTTATCTTTATTCTCAATTGATTCTGAAAGCATCTTAGAATCAGCAAAAAAACCAGGCTCCAACAAATCCAAAAGAAGCCTAAAGTTTTCAGGATCCCCCTTATGTGGAGTAGCAGTAAGAAACAGAAAATGCTCAGTTACCTTTGAAAGAACCTCACCAAGCAAATACCTATCCGTCTTAGAGGTCTTCTCCCCATACTTGTAGGCACTCATCTTATGAGCTTCATCAACCAAAATAAAATCGAATGAAACAGAACTTATCGCCGGAAGGATTTCGCTTCGCTTTGCAAAGTCAATTGAAGTGACTATCTGATTCTCCTTCTCCCAAACATTTTCAGCATAATGAGCATCCATATAATTTCTATCGACAAAAGTAAATGATTCTTCAAACCTATCTTTCAATTCACGCAACCATTGGTCTCTAAGATGCCCTGGAACAACAAGCAAAAACCTCTTGGCGATCTTTCTAAGCTTAAGTTCTTTTATAATCAATCCTGCCATTATTGTTTTACCTGCGCCTGGATCATCAGCAATTAGAAACCTTATTCTCGGTAGCTTGAGAATGTACCCATAAACCGCTTCTATCTGATGCGGAAGCGGATCAACCTTTGAAGTATTCATGGCTAACAACGGATCATACAAAGAAGCAAACCTGTACCGAATTGTCTCCAAAGCCAAGAATGCCTTACAGCTTTCAGTGCTAAAATCGACTCCGACCTGAACAATCCTGATATTATTCAACTCAGCTATTGAAATAACTTGGTCAACATGTCTGCCAGATTTGGTTGCACCGATTAACCGCAAATAGTTGCCAAGGTTCTCAACTTTGTTGACTTCTACTGATTCTGGCCACTTCGACCCAGCAATGTGGACACCAGGTTTTACTTCTTCTAGTTTCATGTCTTTTCCTCATTATAATGTAAGGTAGGAATGCAGCAAACATTACTCTCCTAGCCCAGTCCGCAGGTTATTGAAGAATGACAACTCTTGTAACCAATTCGCGTATAAGACATTTGCTAGTAACCCCTAAATTATCACAACATTAGCCAAAAAAAACTTTCGATTCAGCTAAGACCGCCTCTCCCAAGACTTAGACCTATGGCCAAAACAGGTAAACTTTCGTCTGCAGGAGCATCCCGACGATCTTGATCAACCGCGCCAACTTCTCAGAGCCGGCATTTTCAATGCCCTTGATGTAGTCAGAGGTTTTGCCAAACGGCTGGTGTCTACTAGAAGCGAATTCTTTTTTGAAACGCGGATGCGAATTCTTAACGAAAGCCTCTCGGATCAAGCTCAACTGTGCAGAAGTCAAATTCTCAAGCTTTGCTTTAACGTAACGTTCACTTCCCAAGAGATGCATGTCAAAACCCAACTCTAACAGCATTTTAGAGATCTTGGAAACGGTTTCCACAGACTGCTGTATAGCAACCTTACGCATCCCCGCTTTCTCTGCAAAAGGCGAATACTTCGCCATAACCGCAATCAACTC
>PKYH01000067.1 GCA_003133625.1 Candidatus Bathyarchaeota archaeon
AAGACTCTTTATTTACGAGGACAATTTAAATAAACATTGATAGATACTTTCACAGTTGATGAGTGAGGTTTGTGTGAAGAGAATGAGACGAGTCTTGAAGTTAAGGGTTCTTACCATCCTTCTGTTAGCAATTCTTTTCGGAGGGTCAGCCGCATTATCAATCACCATGATGGGGACGATGCTGGCTTCAGTACTAGCCTTCTTTGTAGGCATCACAGTTACGTCAATCATCTACGCTAGACATAAAAGAAAGTAAAAGAGCACTCATAAATGAAACAGATAGCTCAATCATACTTTAATCCTAAATCTTGGATATTTCCTTAAGGATACTGTTAAGCACTTTTTGGCATGACGTAGAACATAGAGCTAAAGAACTGCAACAGAAAATCCACGACTACTTCAAAATAAATATCAAAACGGTACTCATCGTAACTACCCAAAAATACAGAGAAAAATACTCACAGTTACTTGATAATTCAAACGTTAGGGTTATTACACCCGATATTCTTAGTGAGTTGCTGGACGGGAAATATGGGCGAGTAAAGAGAAGCCTAATTGACTCTTCCTCGAAGCTCAGTACGGATAGAGCACCAGCCTCCTAAGTTGGGGGTCGAGGGTTCAAATCCCTCCCCGCCCGCCACTATTTACTTGTTCGGTGAAACTTGCTTTTTATGAGGTAGAAAAGACCTGCATACGCCAAAACGCCTAGCACTGGGAATATCACGAGTCCTCCTGCTCCTGTTCCAGTAATCGACAGGTCCTTGTTTATGACTTCAACTATGGCGCTTGCGTTCACGGCTGTCCCAAGTGTGATGAAAAAGCCAAAAAAAAGAAGCACTAAGGGATAAGCTTTTTTCGGTTCTGTTACCTCTGTGTCTGTTCCGTTTAGGTGTTACTTTTCGTCTGCTCGCTTTGTTACTACATACATTGAGGGGAATAGGTGGGTGATAACATGCTGCTGTTCTGGTATTGGCACAATGAAGGCGAGTTCTTCTTGACCAGATAACTTAACTTTGTGTCTGCGTGGTTCTTTTTTGGACCCTGTCCAATTGAGACTCCATCCAATAAAAAATAAGAGAATCGCTATTGGCATCACCATAATGGAAAGTGCCCTGTTTCGCCTTGGCATGAGTTTTCATGGGCAAAAAGAAATTATAACGCTTCATAACATTTACATGAAGATTTTACGCAACATCGTAAGCACTTTTAAGTCATTTTTGTTTAGTTTAATCACGACTATTTCCTAATCCCGTCTGAAACCATAGCAAATTAACATAAATATGTCAATTTCTCCAAACACTAGGAGCATACTGAGAGCATTCTAGAAGCATAGCTAAGTTTTTTCTATTTCCAGCAAAACCAACGATTGAAATGGGCGAGTTTAGCAACTGAGCAATGTTGACGTTGCACTTGTGACTGTGGCTCTCCACCTTGGATTACTAATTGTTGCATACTGTTTCTTTAGGCCGTATGATTTTTGGTATGAACGGAAAAAGGCAAGAAAAAATTAGAGTTTTTGTTTGCTTTGGCTTGCGTTCTGAACCAGAGTTTTCCTCTGCAACGTTTGCTGTTGCCGTTGTAGGCTTACTTTACTATTTCAAAAAAAGAAAACGCCAACTATTAGAATTAAGAGTCAAGCCTCTCCCAGTTGAGAGGTTGAAAGTTTAAAAGAAACTCTTAATGGGTGAGTCGTCTTCGGCGGTTGCTGATTTGATTTCTTGAATTTTTGTTTTGGTCAGGGCTTTGATGTTGTTGAAGTCTGACATTTCACCGTAGCTTACCAGTGTTATGGCTGTGCCTTCTTCTCCTTTGCGTGCAGTTCTGCCTATGCGGTGGAAATATACTAGCGCATCCATCGGCACATCATAGTTGATTATGTGGGTTATGCCTTGAATGTCTAAGCCTCTTGCGGCAACGTCCGTTGCTACTAGCAGGTTAAGTCTGTCCGAGCGGAAGTCGTTGATTGCGCGGTCTCTCTGCGCTTGGGTAAAGCCAGCGTGCAATGCTTCTACTCGGCAACCTTTGCGGTAGAGTTGGTCAGCGAGCCGGCTTGCTTCTCTGCGAGTTCGACAGAAAATGATAGCTTTATCCACTTGGTCGCTATGAAGAATGGTACAGAGGACTTCGAACTTTCCGTGTTGATTGACGACTGTGTAGAACTGTTTCATTTGTGTTAGTGCGATTTCGTCTTTGCTGACAAGGATTTTCTGCGGGTTCTTCATGTACTTGTTACAGACTTTCATAACTGATTGATCTATTGTTGCTGACCAAAGGCTAGTTTGCCTATCTGACGGTATTTTCGAAAGAATAAGCTCGATGTCTTCTATGAAGCCCATATCAAGCATTCTGTCTGCTTCGTCAAGAACCACTATGCGGACGGATGAGAGATTTAGCACTCGCCTCTCCATGAGGTCGATTAATCTGCCAGGCGTGCCAACTACAATGTGAACTCCGCTGGCTAAAGAGTGTATTTGCTTGTTGATTGATTCTCCACCGTAAACAGCTAAAACTTTCAGTCTGGCGTATTTTGCGAAACACGCCATGTGTTCGGCCACTTGCACGGCTAACTCGCGGGTTGGCACTAAAATCAAGCCTTGAACACCGCGGATTTCACGGTTTAAACGTTGAACCATGGGAACGCCGAACGCTGCGGTTTTGCCTGTTCCCGTTTGCGCTTGCCCGATGACGTCTTTGCCTTCGAGTAGCGGCATTATTGCTTGAGCTTGAATTGGAAAAAGACTCTCAAACCCAAGTTCTTCTATACTTCTGAGGATTTCCACAGTTAAGGGAAAGTCCTTAAATGATTGAATTTGCATATATTATTTTTTCTCCTGCCACAGAACTTTTTCATGATTTCTCTAAAAGCTTCAGGAGCTTTGTGATACATGAGTTAATGTGACACCCCAACAGTCGGGTTTGGTGTATAAAAAGGTTTAGCACAATTTCAGGCAAAAGAGTACGTTAAAAGTTAGGTTTTCTTCAATAACGAGTAATTTGCAGTTAGAAAGGGCATATTTTTGTAATTATGTTATTTTTACAATCAAGAGTATTATGCACATGAAAAATAGCTTGAGTGACTATTGTTATCCATTTTAGATTTAGCACCAACTTTTTTGTGCCGATGTATGTGACTGTCTGAGCTCAGTCACATAGTCATAAAAGTAATTCGAAGTTATAGTTTGTTTAAGTCAAAAATTTTTCCAGTAATCAGAGAGGTTAGAGAAAAAATGAGCAAAACAAGAAAAAAGCCCAAACCCTACATCTACACCGGAGAACCGAAAGACAAAACAGAAGACGAAACTGAAGACATATACGACACACAGGAAAGAGAACAAATGCTAGATAACGACGAAATCAGCGCAGCGGAGGAAGGATTCATGAGAGGAAGAGAACAGGAACCGCCAAGCAAAAAAGAAACACGCAAAAATGCCATCAGCCATGACGACACAATATCCGTCGAATTAGCCAAAGAAGACTCAGAAGACGACTAACCAACCAGCTAAACCAACAACCAATAAGAGAGCTTACACGTCAACTTAATCCACTTTCTTCTACTTTGAATAAGGGAGGTATCAGACTGCTCCAAGCACAAGAGCCTCGATGCTTTAAACTTTCGCCACCGCTAATCATAATAGGCAGAAAGTAGAATCATGCATGAGGCATTAAAACAAATAATGTTTAGAGACCCTGTTTGCGGCATGGTTCTTGACGAAAATACAGCTAAATTCAAAATCACTTATGAGGGTGAAACCTACCATTTCTGCAGCCTTGTTTGCAAGAAAAGATTCAAGAGGCACGCCACAAAATTCGTCAAATAATATTGGCGCAAACAAAAAGAAAGGGATTGATTGTTTTTTTAGGTTTACTTGAAGATTTTCCAGACAACAGCAGCTAAGATTCCGCCAATTATCGGAGCCACCCAAAAGAGCCAAAGCTGAGTCAACGCTGTACCGCCGACAAAAAGCGCTGGCCCCAAGCTTCTTGCAGGGTTCACTGAAGTGCCATCTATAGGTATTGCTACAAGATGAATCATCACTAAGGTTAAGCCAATAGATAATCCCGCAAATCCTTTAGGTACTCTTTCATGGGTTGAACCGTGAACGACAAGCACGAATATGAAGGTTAAGACTATTTCGGCAATGAGCACAGAAACTAAAGAATAAGCGGAATAACTGTTCGCACCCAAGCCATTAACTGCCAAATCATACCCTGAGTTTCCTATAACTATCCCGTAAAGTATGCCTGCACCAATTATTGCGCCCACACACTGAAAAACAACGTAAAATACCGTATCTTTTATGCTTAGTTTTCCAGCAACCAACATTGAAATTGAAATAGCAGGATTAATGTGACATCCAGAAACGCTGCCTATAGCGTAAACCATAGCTAACACAGCAAGACCGAAAGCAAAAGCCACTCCCAAGTTTCCAATGTAGTAACCTGCAATTACTGCACTGCCGCAGCCCATCAGCACTAGCACCATCGTTCCAATCAGTTCAGCAACATATTTTTTCATAGGACTAATTTGAGGAGTCGCTGGCGGTGGTTCTCGTATCTCGTTTATTATTTTTTCTACTTCACCCAAACTCTCTTTCTCCTTTTCCAATTTGGCTCTCTGCTTTCTAAGTTAGCGCTTATAATAGTTTCCCTGCAAAAACAGCTCAGCTTAAAGCTTGAAGTTTCTCGCTTACAGAAATATCCATCATCATAAGCCCAGAAACCATCTTTGGATAAAAATCCGTGCTCTTCTCAGGCAACAATTCATGCTGCTGTGCTATCTCTGCAACGGTTTGGGCGCTTATCGGGTTAACCAGAAATGCGATGCTGGCTTCTCCACGGTTAACTTTATCCACCGCTTCCTTTGTCCACCGCACGTAAAGGATATTTTCATCCAAATTCAATTGCCCTGTTTTCAAAATATGCTTGAAAACGATATCTCGAAGTATTACTACATCGAAAATTTTTGTCTCTTTAGAAACGTTAGCGTTCACAAAATCATAAACGCTTTTGTCATGCTTTAGCGATAAACCGTAAGCTTTCAAGCCATCATAAACGCAGAAAGCATGCTCATTAACATGGCTTTTCAAGAAATCCTCTAAGGCTTCCACAGTCGGCTTTGTTTCTGAAACGTCAAAGAAGCGTTTGAGCCCTTGCAAAACTTGATCAGTTAACTTGAATTCTTTGAGAAGCCTGTGCGTGGGCAAAACAACAAGCCCTTCCTCTTGGACTGGAACCACGTAAGACATGTGAAAATTAAACGCTGAATCCGCTGTCCAGTTTCCTTTGCTGCGCATTTCGTCTCGGTAAGCCAATGCGCTTTCGTACCTGTGGTGTCCGTCAGTTATTACCATGGTTTTGCTGCTTAGGTTTGCTTGTAGTTGCTTTATTTTTTGTGGGTCAGTAACTCTCCAAACGGTATGCTTAACTTGCAATGAGTCAGTAACCTGGATTATTGGTTTTGTCTTCGCTACTTCCTGCAGGAAAGCGAGGGTTTTTCTTTCGTGGTCCGAATAAATCAGAAACACTGGTTCAAGGTCTTTTTGGACGGTGCGAAGCATGTTTAACCGGTCAGCTTTTGGTGCTTTGTAAGTGATTTCGTGTGGGAACACAGTGTTTTCGCTGTAATCGTAAAGGCGCAGGGCAGCGATTAATCCTGTGCGCTCGTATTTTTTTCCGTCCAAGGTGAATTCTTGGCGTGAAACGAAAACTGCTGGTTCAGTTTCCTTGGCTAATATGCCTTCTTTTAGCCACTGCTGAATCCGCTGTTGCGCCACTTGGTACTTGTTTTCTTCCATTGGCAGAATCAGTCGGCAATAATTGTACGGTGATTTCTGGTAGTATTCTTTTTGCATTTCGGCATCTATTTTATCGTACGGTTGAGTTATGAGGTTCTCTGGATTACCAGCTTTTTGCGTGTACCGTATGGCTTTGAAGGGTCTAATGTCTACCAAACGTTTCAGCTCAAGGTGTTTTTTCCAGCGCTTCTATAACTCTTTTAGCTATTTGTACACTTGCCTTTAACTGGGCTTCATATGTTTGAGCACCAACATGCGGCGTAGCAATCACATTGGTTAGCGTTAATAATTTGCTGTTTTTCGGCGGTTCATCCTCGAAAACGTCCAATGCTGCACCTTTAACTTTTCCTGACACTAATGCTTGGTAAAGTGCTTCTTGGTCAACTACTCCACCGCGGGAACAGTCAATTAGCATTACGCCGTCTTTCATCATGTTAAACTCTTTTGTGGAAATCATGTGCTTAGTGTGAGGCGTCAAGGGCACGTGGATTGTGATGAAGTCTGCTTGTGGCAACATTTCGGCTAGGGGCACAAACCGGTCATAGACGCATTCTTCAACGCCGAGTACTTTCATGCCCAATGATATGGCTAAGCGTTCAACTGTTTTTCCAATGTAGCCACAACCGATAATTCCGATGGTTTTGCCGTTGACTTCTGTTCCGATTAATTTTTCTTTTTCCCATTTTCCTTCACGCAAACTTATGGTTCCTTGCACGATGCCTCTTGCAAGCGCCAGTAAGTGACCTATTGTTAATTCTGCAACACTCATGTAGGAAACATGCGGAGTGTTTACCAAGGCGATGCCGAGGGAGTTGACTTTTTTGAAGTCAATGTTGTCTAAGCCTTCACCTGCACGTCCGATTACTTTGAGTTTTTTTGCGTTATCTAATAGTTCTCCTTTAACTTTGGTTGCTGACCTTACGATTAGTACGTCATAGTCAGCTATTATTTTGGGAAGTTCAGATTTTGGAGTATCCCATGCTCGTGTGACTTGGTAGCCTTTTTCTTCGAGAAGTTTTATGCCTTCTTCGAATATTTTGTCGCTTATGAGGACTTTGAATGTCACGTTTTTAATCCCCAAATCGAATCAATTAGGCTGATGACTTCTTTGATTCCTGCTAGGTTCCATTCGCCCATGTGTCCGATGCGGAAGGTTTTCTCGGCTAGTTTGCCGTAACCGTTGGATATCATGTAGCCTTTCTCACCGAGCTTCTGGTTGAGTTCTTTAACGCTTTTGCCAACCGTGTTTTTTATGCAGCTAACGGTTATTGATTCGTAGCCTGGTTCAGAGAACATTTCAAAATGTTTTTTTGCCCATTGCTGTGTATACTGAGCCATTTCCATGTGGCGCTGGTAAACGTGGTCGTATGTTTCTTCCAGTAAAAGGTCCATGCGTTTATTCAGAGCGTAGAGTAAAGGGATGCATGGGGTGAAGGGTGTTTGATGTTTTTTCTCAAACTCGAAGATTTCAACCAAATCCGTGTATGTTCCTCTGAATGGAACTTCTTTAGCTCTCTCAATTGCTCGGTCGTTGACTAATGCAACGGTTAATCCTGGTG
The DNA here is from genome assembly GCA_003133625.1 of Candidatus Bathyarchaeota archaeon. Classification (GTDB taxonomy): domain Archaea; phylum Thermoproteota; class Bathyarchaeia; order Bathyarchaeales; family Bathycorpusculaceae; genus Bathycorpusculum. The sequence goes on from PKYH01000067.1 coordinate 7,355, forward strand.
GTAGAGCGAAGCATTTTTGTGTTGAAGCAAAAATAATGTCGCAGCCGATTTCTCGGGGTAGTGTTTTGTCTCCTGCCATTGAGGAAACAGCGTCGATTGCGTAGATTATGTTTGGGTATTTTTTGCGTACAAGTTTGCCTATTTCGCTTATTGGGTTTCTTACACCTGTGGAGGATTCGTTGTGGCATACTGTTAATGTGTCATATTCGCCGCTGTCAAGTTTTTCAGCTATCATTTCTGGTTTGACGGCTTTGCCCCATTCAACTTCTAGGAAATCAGTGTTTTTGCCGCATGCACGCAGGGTTTCAGCGCATCGTTGGGAAAAAGCGCCGTTTACGCATGCTAACGCTTTTTGTTTTACGATGCTTCTGCCGATTATGTCGAACCAAAGTGTGCCTGAGGAAGTGGTGACTGTGGGTTTGAAATCTGCAGGTAACTCGAAGTATTTGCTTAGTTTTGCGGTTATTCCACCGTATAAGTCTGAGAATTCTTTATCTCTGTGACCTATAAGAGGATGAGTTTGCTCGTTAAGTATTTCTTGGCTTACTTCTGTTGGGCCAGGAATCAAGAGTTTCTTGTGCATGCCTAAATCCTTCCAGCAAGAAGGTTTAACATTTAAAATATAAGGCTTATGCGCAGATGCCTGTGTCTTTTGCCTTCAATAGCTCTCTAAACTCTTAGAATTAGCGCGAAAAGACTTTAACCCCATTAAATAAACCTGAATTCTGGCAAATGATTATCCCAAAAAAACGCATATTTTGCAATTTGAAATATATCAAGAACAGCAAGCTGACTCATATACAGTCGCACGAAATCATAATCAAACCTGAAGAGAAAGCGAGAAGGTGCACAAATGCTAAACACAAAGACATTCCCATGTATTCTTATTGTCTTAATGGGCTCCATGGACTGCTTAACTACCGTTATAGGTGTTCTATACTCTGGAGCTGCGGAATTAAACCCATTCATGGCAGGCATAGTTAGCACAAACATTGGAGCCTTTTTAGTGGTCAAAATTGCAGCAACAATACTCATCGCTTTTACATATATTCTGGCAAACAGAACTTTAATGAAAACCCCAAACAAAACCAGCAGGTTCTTCAAATATTCTTACAAAATGGTTAAAATTGCCTATGCTGGGATTATTGTATTTCTGGTTGTAGTGGTCGCAAATAACCTTTTAATCTTATTAGCATAGGCAAAAAAATTACGACAAAAACTTGCCTTTAACTTTTCAGTCAACCCTGTGATTGCTAATACAGATTAGTAAAACATAAATAAAATATTCACGCGTATTACCATTTAGGATTCAGTTAAAGAAACGCTTAACTGTTGCAACTCTAATAATATGTGGTTGAGAGAGGAAAATGAAATTCAGCCTATTCCGCAAACCCAAACAACAACCTGAACCAGAAAAACCAGCCGTGCCTCCAGAAGAACCCAAAGAAGAAGCAGTTGCTCCGCCACAAGAACAAAAACAAGAAACAGTTGCACCTCCGGTAGAGCAGAAACAAGAAACCGCTGAAACCCTAAACAAAACCTACCTAAAAGCCATGCCTCTCAAAGAACTAACCGACCTAGAAAATATAAAAAACGAAGTTAAAAACGGAAACATAATCATTCTCAGAGTTACTCCTCTTGCAAACAAAAGTATCGACGAAGTAAAAAGCGCAGTAAACGAACTCTATGAATTCACAGAATCCATCGGCGGCGACATTGCACGTCTAGGTGAAGAACGAGTGGTTATTTGTCCAAAAAATATGAGGATTTGGCGGGAAAAAACGCCAGTTTCAAATGAGCCTTTGCCTACAGCAGCCTAAAAGTTTCTAGAATTGCAGGAACAACAGTGTTAATGCCTAACTTGTTATCCAAGTAGTTAGCAAAGTTTATGGTCTTCTGTTTTTCTCCATGGCAAACAAAGATTCGCTCAGGCCTAGGCGTAAGATGAGTCAAATAATTGACCAGTTGCCGCCTGTCCGAGTGGCCTGAAAATCCTTCAATTGATTCCACCTGCATTTTAACCTGTAGCGCTACCATTTTGCCTTCATTATCCATCATGGTTACTTCACCAACGCCTTTTTGGACTCTTTTGCCCATAGTTCCTTCAATCTGGTAACTGACAAAAATAATCGTGTTCCTCTCGTCGCCAGCCCAGTTCTTGAAGTACTCTATTACTGGTCCACCTTCAAGCATGCCTGAAGTAGCCAAAACAATGCATGGTTCCCCTTCCATAATGCTTTGCCTAACGCTCGGGTGCTCCACGATGGTGAAGTAGTCACTTTGGAATGGGTTAATTCCTTCATGTAGAATGCTATGGCGGACTTCCCTGCCCAAGTATTCTGGGTAGGCAGTATGAATGGCTGTAGCTTCGCTAATCATGCCTTCTATGAAAACTGGGGCTTCCTTCATTAAGCCGCGCTTCATGTAACCGTCAATGATAAGCATGATTTCTTGTGCTCTGCCAACAGCTGGTACTGGAATTAGGACTTTACCTTTGCGTTCTAAAGTTTGGTTTATGACACGTGTCAAAGCTTCTTCAGCTTCAACTCTAGAAGGCATAAAATCTTCTGCCCCACCATAAGTGCTCTCAGTAATCACAGTTTCAATGCGTGGAAACTCTGTTGCTGCAGCTTCCAACAGCATGGTCCTTGCAAACTTGTAGTCGCTCGTGTAAACAATGTTATGTAAGCCTTCGCCAATGTGCAAGTGAACCATTGCACCACCCAAAATGTGCCCCGAATTATGCAAAGTCAAACGAATGTCAGGTGCAATGTCGGTGACAACACCATACCTAAGCGGAATCGTGTGCAAAACGCACTCACGCACATCCTTTTGGTCATAATACGGTGTAGCACCCTGTTTGCTGGCAACATCCAAATAATCCAACTGTAGCATTGTCATCAAATTCGAAGTTGGCGCAGAACAGTAAATTGGTCCGTCATAACCATACTTGTATAGGAACGGCGCTAAACCGCAATGGTCAAGGTGAGCATGACTAATAACCACAGCATCCAAAGAATCAATCTGGAATTCTGGCGAATCAAAGCGTGGAAACGCTTCAAAAGGCCGATTTGAACCAGGGTTAATGCCGCAGTCTAAGAGTACGCTGCTTTCGCGTGTTTTAACTAGAAAGGCTGAGCGACCAACTTCTTGTGCTCCACCGAGAACAGTCATTCGGATGTCGCCGACATCGTAAATTTTTGGTCTAAAGATTCTCTCGCCAACAGTGCGAAGGATTCTTTCTCGCTCTTTGCTTTCCGAGTGAAGATAATGCCGCATGTGAGTAACAATCTTCGACTTAATCGGTGGACTCCGCAAAACATGGGGGCGCCACTTGGTTTTCTTTATAATTTCCTGCAAAACAGCGCCGTTTCTTCCAATCACCAAGCCGGGCTTTTTTGTTTCAATTATTATTTCGCCAAGGCTTGGGTCAAAGTTTATGTCGGTGATTTCGGCTTCAGGAGGGATTAGTTCTCGAGCGATTTTTTCGGCTTCGGCTTCTGGGATTCTAACCGAAGGGTCGGGACGTATGACTATTCTTTTGCGAATCACACCGACGATTTCTGCCACTATGCCGCTTTGGTCAACTAAAATCTCAGGTTTCTTAGTGTAAACCGCTATCATTGGTCCTTCGTATTCGATTCTGGTTACTTCTGCCTCTCTTGGAACTTTTTCCAAAATGTATTGGCTAATTTCTATCTTGTCTTTATCTTTTTCTTGGGTGCGCGCCACAGTGTTTAACTTCCTGCTTTGAGAAGTTTGCTTTTTTCTTCGTCTGATAATTCTCGGTAACCCTTTTTGTCGATTACCGTGATGTTGTAACTGTTGCCGCTTGCAACATCCCGCTTCATAGCTGCATTAACAGCTTTAACAACCGTTGGCAGCAACTCAGCAATAGTCATGCCTTCACGGTACTTATCCTCAAGTATACCATAAGCGATTGGTGAACCTGAACCCGTTGAAACCGACTTTTCCTCCGTTAAGCTTCCGAACGGATCCAAATTGTACACGTGCGGTCCAGTGTCATCCATGCCGCCCAATAGAACCTGTGTTGCTAAAGGCAGATAACGTGCGGAAAACAGCAAGTTAGCAACAAGCCTAGCAGCTGCGCTGACTGGCATTGGCCTGTTCTTGTCTATCTTGTAGAGTTGCGCGTTAGCCGTAAGTATATCCACGACCCTTTGGGCATCTGCGACGGTTCCAGCGATAGTCATGCCTAAATGGTCATCTATTTTGTAGACTTTTTTCCCGAATTTGTGGGCGATGAAGAAGCCCATGGTGACTCGGGTGTCTGAAGCTAATATTACGCCATCTTTGCAGACGACGCCTATTGTTGTTGTTCCTTTAAGGACTAATTGGCTAGCTGTATTATTTTGTGACATAGTTTTTTTGCTCCCTAAAACTCCGTTTCGCGGAATGCCATCCACTAGGAAGTAGCACCATGTAATCTTTCCGTGAGATTTATTAATATTTCGCCCAGCGGTTCTGTTAACTCTTCGTGGGATTTGGCTTTCGGGTAGTTCTCTGTTAACCATCGGGGGATACAATTACTGCGAGCATCCCCTATTAACAATCGGGTGATGACAATACTATGAGCATACCATGAAATATTTGACAATAAGTCGTCGGGGTCTGTCCGTCATAAGCTCCTCATCTTTCCCTATCAGACTGGGACGGCGACATCATCCCCCACAGTGAAATAGCACCCTCCACACAAATAAAGCGTTCCGTGAAGCAGGCGTGCCAGACCCGACAAAGTATGAAGCGTAGACTCTGATAAGCTAATATACCGTGAAATTCATTTCTAGTTTAGTAAGGGAATGTTATGGATGTTTTTGAAGCTGTGCAGGAAAGAAGGTCAATCCGCGTCTACCAAGACACGCCTGTGCCAAGAGAAAAACTGGAGAAAATTTTGGAGGCTGCCCGACTTGCGCCTTCAGCGAGAAATATTGAACCATGGCATTTTATTGCAGTTACTGACAACGAGAAAAGAAAAATCCTCTCAAAGGGCAGATTCGCAAAATTCCTTGCTGAAGCACCAGTCGTGATTGTTGCTTGCGGCGACAAGGAAGCTTCACCTGACTGGTACGCCATCGACGTTGCCTTAGCAGTGGAGAACATGGTTTTAACAGCCACCAGCGAAGGCTTAAGCACCTGCTGCGTTGGAAGCTTTGAAGAGAAAGAGGTAAAGGAAACGGTGAAGGTTCCCGATAACTTTGAGGTTCTCTTGCTTTTAGCGGTTGGCTATGCCGGCGAAAAACTTGATTTATCAAGCAAGCTTTTGCATCTTATGCGTTCAAGAAAAACCCTCAGCGAAGTTGCCAGTGAAGAAACGTTTGGTCAACACTTAGTTCCACAAAAAGTTACAGAGCCTTAAAGCAGCGTCTTCTGCTTTTCTGTGGAAACCAAATTTGAAACTCTAACGCCGATGAGCCTTGACTCTGAGGTCTTTTCGCAAATAAGTAATGGACGCTTCTTTTGCATTTTTGGCTAGAGATTGACGGCCAGGTCTGGGGCTAAATTTTTCAATTTGGCACAAGGGTCTTCAATATTACAAGCAACTGTTTACCAAACAACGACGCAAAAAGATGAAAATTACAAAACTATGACGATACGCCATGCACAGGACCAAACAAGACTACGCACACTTCACACCGAAACGGTCTCACACAAATATCGCTCAAACACCACTATGGACTCGACATCTCAGGCGATTGGTGGCCGCAGGCTGAGCTGGTCGACCGAAGTCTTCCAGCGTACACCCCGGCTCCATCAAACCCATCTTTTATGGGAGCCTTCGTCCCGGTTAAACGGGAATGGCTGCCTCTTTTCGGGAGAGGCTTCGAGCTTAGATGCTTTCAGCTCTTATCCACAACAGCGTGGCTGCCCGGCGACTGCCTTATCAGACAACCGGTTAACTAGAGGCTACAGCGTCCCGTTCCTCTCGTACTAGGGACCCTTTCCCCTCAGGCAGCCAACACTCCCAGCAGATAAAGTCCGACCTGTCTCACGACGGTCTAAACCCAGCTCACGTTCCCTTTTAATAGGCGAGCAGCCTCACCCTTGGCCCCTTATGCAGGGCCAGGATAGGAAGAGCCGACATCGAGGTACCAAGCCGCGGGGTCGATGGGGACTCTCGCCCGCGACGAGCCTGTTATCCCTAGGGTAATTTTTCTGACACATCCAGCACCCACCAAGGGAGACATGGATGATCGCTAAGCCCGGCTTTCGCCTCTGCATCCCTTACTGTTTGGGATTCAGTCAGGCTGGCTTTTGCCCTTGCACTCTACGGAGGGTTTCTGTCCCTCCTGAGCCAACCTTAGGGCGCCCTTGATATCTTTTCAAGGGCGTGCCGCCCCAGCCGAACTGCCCACCAACCGTTGTTCCAGCCCGCAAGGGGCTGGTGAGAAACACGGTTGCAGAAAGTCGGTGTTCCATTGTTGCCTCCCCCAGGTCCCGGAGAACCCAGGATCGACGGCTCCCGACTACACTCTGCATCCACAACCGTATTCCAGCGGCAGGCTGCAGTAAAACTCCACAGGGACTTCTTTTCCCGCTGGGAGATCGTGGACTGTTCGTCCACGTTATGTGGTTTCACCGGGTACTACGCGGGGACAGTGGGGCCCTCGTTGATCCATTCATGCACGTCGGAACTTACCCGACAAGGCATTTGGCTACCTTGAGAGAGTCAGAGTTACTCCCGGCGTTTGCAGGCCCTTAGCCCAGTTGGACCCAGGTTTCAGGTACCTGTACTGGCCAGGATTCAGAAGCCGTTCACAAGCTTTCGCTCTTGCGGCTTCCTGTGTTTTTATTAAACAGTCGGGACCCCTTTGTCACTGCGACCTGCTCTCTACAGCACAAGGCTGAAAGAACAGGCACCCCTTATACCAAAGGTACGGGGCTAATTTGCCGAGTTCCCTCGCATTAGTGTATACCCGACACGCCTTAGGTTTCTCGCCTAGGGACACCTGTGTCGGTTCTAGGTACGAACATAGAGGATCCTTCTTAGTGTATTTTTCACTGGCTCCAGAGATCAGCTAAACCTCCCTAAAACGGGTTGCTATTCCCGCTTTCGCCTAGTTCTCGCCATTACGGCACTCCCTAGGTTTATACGGTTAAACAAGGCGAAGACCCTGCTTAGCTTACCCCGAAACGTCAACACTAAGCTTGCGTCGCCGCATGTACCTCTATGGTTCCGGAATTTTAACCGGATTCCCTTTTTCGGCATAATCGGTTAAGTTATGCCTTAGGATCGACTTACCCCCGGCTGACGATCGTTGCCGGGGAACCCTGGCCCTTTCGGCGGAGAAGATTCTCACTTCTCTTTGCTGTTACTACCACCGGGATTCGCAATCCTAACCGGTCCACTGGACCTCACGGCCCAGCTTCTGTCCAGCTAGGACGCCTTCCTACCAGCGCAGCCAAAGCTGCGTTCTGAGGTATCGGTAGCTGGCTTAGCCCCGTCAATTTTCGGGGCCGTCAGCCTCGGCGGGTGAGCTGTTACGCTTTCTTTGAAGGATGGCTGCTTCTAAGCCTACCTCCCCGCTGTCTGAGGCTGACGACGCCCTTTGGTTTGACATTTAGCCAGCATTTGGGGACCTTAACCTCAGTCTGGGTTGTCCCCCTCTCGGTCCAGGAGCTTACCCCCTGTAACCCGTTTCCCAAGGTCTTAGGCGCGGGTGGATTCGTAGTTTGAAAAGAAAGTGGATCCTTTCGGGTCCTTGTTTTCCAATCAGTGCTCTACCCCACCAGCCACCTCGCTCGGGACTGGGCTCAGGCCCACTTCGGAAGGAACTAGCTATCACCAGACTAGATTGGTCTTTAGCCCCTAGCCCCAGGTCTGGGGAACGAATTGCACGTCAGAACCCTTTCGAGCCTCCACTAGGCTTTCGCCTAGCTTCGCCCTGCCCAAGGCTAGATCGTCTGGTTTCTAGTATGTATGGTTATGACTCCGGGCCCTTTCAGACCCTGCGCCTGGCTCCTTGCGGAGTTGCGCGCTTGTTGGTTTCCCTATGCTTACGGGTTTGTCACCCTTAGGCTTGCCATAACCATAAACTCCCCGGCCCGTGTTTCTAGACGGAACGTGCAACCCTGATCCCTTCTCCTCGTACTGCCGCTTCACAGCGGTTTCCTATGGAGAAGATCTACTCTTCTGGGCCGCACACGTCTGTAACTGTCTGGTTTCAGGCACTTTTCACCCCCATTTCGGGGTACTTTTCAGTTTTCCGTCACCGTACTAGTGCGCTATCGGTCTTGAGGCGTATTTAGTCTTGGAAGTTGGTGACTCCCAACTTTCCGCACCAAAACCATGGTACGGTAGTCTGGGACTCTAGCTCAACTCTTTCTGGCTTACGTTTACGGGGCTGTCACCCTCTTTGGCGGACCATTTCAGGTCACTTCAGCTTCACCAGCGAAGAGGAAGCCAGGCCCTTAACCCTACATCTCCCGCAAGTTTCCTTGTGGGATTCGGTTTGGACTTTTCCCATTTCGCTCGCTGCTACTAAGGGAATCCCGTGTTGGTTTCTTTTCCTCCCCCTACTAAGATGCTTCCGTTCGGGGGGTTCCCGCTCCGTGAAGGAGCATATTCTAGGAAGTCCCATTCAGGTATCCCCGGTTCTAAGGCTGCATGCGCCTACCCGGGGCGGTATCGCGGCTTGCCGCGCCCTTCTTCGGCTCTCAAGCCGAGCCATCCTCCAGACAGCGTGGCATGTTTCGGGCCATAGGTGATGTTTGTTTGGCGTTTGGTGAAACACATTTCGTATATGTTGTTGCGTCGTTGATTGTTTGGCCTATGCATGGTGTCATTTTGATCTTCGCGCGTGTTTGCGAAGTCAGTTCAACCCTTCACTCCTCATCGATGTGGTGTGGAGTTGCATGTTTTTGATGGTATAACCCATTTTTGCTGAATTGCATTAGAAGCGGATTTCGCTAATATAAGGATTACGTTGAGCATAATAAGGTTTGTTGAAAATGGTTTATGGCGTCTTGTGTCATTTTTGAGGTGTTAGCTCAAGTTCACGTCTTCACTCGGCATGGGTTAATTGCCGAGTTGCATCGGGAAGTACAACTTAGGCAAGTTTAAGCCATATAAATCTGGCGGCAAATTTAGGACATAAATCTTCCATTGTGTCTCAATTAGGACGGTTTTGTGTGTGCGCTAGTTTGACGTCGTTCTACTATTTTTCAAAATTTCTTAAAGTTAACAGCGTCTGGTTTAGGCTTCTTTTTGTGGACAAGGTTTGGTTTTGACCCTGCTTATCCGTCACGCAAGTACATTGTTACTAGTCACGCAAATACATAGTTATACGTCACAGCAGCGCTAAATGCTAGGACGTGTATTGGGCTTTGGAGGATTTTTTTGGATACCGTTGATTTGTTAGCTAATTCGGTAGTAAATAGTAGTCCTCTCCCTTATTTTGAAAAGCGTTTTTCAGGTTGCTTTTTTGGTTTAGGGCTTGGATTGGTTGCAGGTTGCGGCTAGAAAAGGTGAAAAAAGGCTAGAAAAGGTAAAATTCGGTTTAGCAATGCCTGCCTGGTCTACTGGATGATCCAAAATATGTTTCTAATAGGTTAGCCTTCTGCCGTGGATTTAAAGATTGGTAATTTTTTCTACCATATGGTAAAAATTCTTACCAATGCTACCCCCTCACAAAACTTTATAGCCTGTCCGCTCAAATGGCCAGGACGCATGCAAACAAAAGAGGTGAGAACCATCAAAGAACTTACTCCACTTAAACAAGCCTTAAGGGAACTGGCAGCGGTAGGCGAAGAAGAACACGAAGGATCACTAATAGACCTCACAGTGCTATTATCAAAAATTGTCCGAACATACGAACACAAAGGCATCCACTATACCCTAGAAAAATACGCGCCAGAACTAATCAAATCACAACAAGCTTGAATAGTTAGACCTGGTACACTCCAGATAATTGAGGAAGAGGAATCGTGGCTAAACTGGCTAAAGCTACTCGAGCAATAGAAGACCCAGAATGGGCAAAGTGGGCACAGAGCAAAACGGGAAAAACCCTTGAAACGATGCCTGAACTCAAGCCGCTGCAAGATAGACTGTTGTCCCTTGGCGGCGATTGGGCAGCACTTCAACCTGAGCCCGACCTCAAAGCCCTCTTGAACAAAGGGCAACTCGTCAAAGGCAAGGTTGTTTTCAAACCAATGGCACCGTGCCAATGCCATAGCAACTGTGCCCAATTCTGGGATAAGCATCTAAAAACCTGCAGAATTGCAACTGGGTGGGCTTTGAGCATCGCCGGTATTTGGCGACAGCATACGTGGATACTCAAGGGCAAAGCTGTTATCGAAACTACCGAGCCCAGAACTTTGTATTACGGCATTGTACTCGGAGATGAAGAAGCCAATAGCTTCTGGTGGCAGAATCGTTAACCTCAGATGGGTGGAAAGACCAGGTTGAACTCGGATTAGTCTTAAAAGAATTCCCGATGATACGTATAATCCCAGTTGACTTTGACCAGCGTCACATTCACTCAGTATAAAAAAGTAAACGAGCATAAAAATCATCTAACAAGGGTCAAAAACATAATTGCCAAAATTTTAACAGCTACTTTTAGTAGTAACTTTTATTTGGGTAGGTTTTTATGTGTTGGTGTAATCTGGGCGTCTTTGGTGGGTGCCTCGATAGCTCAGCCCGGTAGAGCGGCTGCCTTGTAAGCAGCAGGCCGCGGGATCAAGGCCCGCTCGAGGCTCCAACAAAAATCTTTTCTAAACGTGCTAAACAGAATAGCAATCAATATTGCAATAATCGGTGATTTCATCTTTGCATGTTCGCCTTCTTGGAAATAATCTAAATATTTATGTTATTTCAAGACGACGATTATAACACATTTTTGTATATAAACTGTCGAACATGCAGTTTCTAAATGCTTTCGTTAAAATGACTCGACGAATGCACCGGGCGAAGAGACGTTAAAAGAAGTGATGTACGAGATTTCATGAATCAACCTACCAGAACTAGAGAAAAGACAACGCAAACTAACTCTTTGGAACTGAAATGGATGCTTTAAAGAAGAAAGTAGCTGACCTTGAGGTTGAAGTAGCTAAACAAGCCACAAAAATTACGCCACTTCTAACCATTGCATAAAACACATAATCGGTTGCTAAAAATACTTTTAGCCACCTGCACAGAAACGCCACATCCGCGTAAATTTACGTATAATTTGCGTAAGTAAGCGTATATATCACGTTTAGTTCCTTCACAATTTCATAGGGCTCTAACCATTTTCCATCGTGCATAAGCGCTTCTAACTGTTTTTCAAGCCTCTTCTTACTCACAATTTAGAGATTTTTGAAGAATCCGCTTCACATCAGAATCTAAATGCTCGATTCCTTTAGCCAACCCGTTAACTTTACCCACACCTCAGAAGTCGAGGGGAATTTGGTTCTTGTTTTCGCCTATTACAAATTCTGGAACCTGAGAGCTTCCGCCTATTTGCTATATAGGATCCTATTGGATCATCTAGTGAACCGCGTGGGTAGACTGTAAGATTAAACAAATTGCCCTAACAAAAAATCAGAGCTGAATTATTCTTCGGGTGGTTCTGGTTCGCCTTTGCTTGCGGCTGGGTTTTTGCCTGTTAGCTTGTATTTGCGGGCTTTTGTTTCTATGATTTCATGTTCGAAGAGTTTGCGGAGTGATTTGAAAACCTTTTTGGAGGGTTCGCCTGTTTTGTCGGTTAGTTCTTGGAGGGTTAATTCTTTTCCTTCAGTCTTTAAGGTTTGATAGACTTTTTCATCGGTTTTGTTGAGTTTCACATTGACCACTGCCTTATGATGTTTCTCTGTCTTATGGCACAAAAGGCTTTTTCAATTTTGCGGTCAAACGCCTAAAGAAGATGATTGATTGTTACCTTGAAAACTGCGATTTTTTAAAAATAAGTATTCAGTGAATCAAATCCTGCGTTTTTAGCTCAGCTTCTGCTTCCGCAACCTAAAAAATGCTAAACTGCTTGATGTTGCCCCATGAGCACTCGGAACCCGCTTTCTCTCGCAAGAACCGTACAGTTCCCAAAGGTTTCGTTGAAAACAGAAGGCAACGTTTTAGCGCCGATTTTAGATCGAATAACCATTTGGAAAGTGCCTTTATCCGCCATGACTTTTGGCGCTTCTTTCACTATGGCTTTCACCGTTTCCATACCTGCACTTACAGGCGGATTCGAAAGAACACAACTAAACACTAAACCTTCCACAGGCTCATACAAGTAACCATAACGTACTTCAGCATTAGCCACTTTGTTTAATTCAACATTTTTCCTTGCCAGACGCGCAGCCCTCATGTTCACATCCGTCATGACCACGCTTAGCTTCGGATTAAGAGAGGCTGCAACTATCCCAACAGCACCATACCCACAACCAATATCAAGAACATAGCCTGTTTTCGGCAAAACCATCGACTCGATTAACAGCCTAGTGCCCAGATCAACTCGTCTCTTCGAAAAAACGCTTGAAGCAGTCAAAAACTCGAAGCTTTTCCCGCACAGAGTGGTTCGAACTAAACCGAACTTCGCCTCAGACTTGGGAGCAGCAACAAAATAATGGTCTGTGCTACGGTTGTCTTGGTTCATGCGCCACTACCAGTTTTCCAAACCCTCGGGTAAGTGCCCCTCGGCATCAACACTCGCTGCAGACCAGCAACAGCACCATGCTTCAAATCTAACATCTCCTCGGTAGAGGCAAGCGCCTTCGCCAACGCCACCGCTTCGCCCTTCAACGTGAAAATACCCAGAATCGAACCTTTCTCAATTCCACTCCCAACCGACAACACGCCCGGAGCCGTCAAATTCGCACCATGACACAATGCATCAACAGCCGAGTCACGAACAACAATTTTCGGAAGCAAAACCAACGCATTCTCCATAGGCTCAATGAACTTGTGCAGGATTGCTTCATCCTTTTTCTCTTCCCACTCACCAAACCAGTAAGCCACGTCATGCAAAGTAACCCTTGTAGCGCTAGTTTCGGTGAATGGTCCTGAGCGAGTTCTCCGTAGCTCTTGCATGTGAGCGCCGACGCCTAAGATTTCGCCAATGTCAAAGCATAGTTTGCGTATGTATGTTCCCGCTTCGCAGCCAACTTTGAAGAGAACATTGCGCCCATCAACTTCTAAATAATCTATATAGTAAATGCGCCTAGTCCTTAACTGCCGTTTAACTGAAGAGCGCAAGGGTGGACGCTGATAAATCTCATCCTCGAATTCTTTGAGAACCGGTTTAATTTGTTCTTCTTTAACGTCGCCGTGAAGTTTCATTACGCAAACGTATTCTTTGCCGCCGTAGAGAAACACCTGAACCACCTTCGTAGCATCCTCTAAGGTGATGGGTAAAATGCCGGTCACTTTGGGATTTCTCTGGCTTGTTGCTTAAGCCTCTAGAGTTCCGCCGTGGCCGATGGTGCTCAGGTGCATGATTTTTTTTACCCATGCGGCAACTTCGTGGCTTGTTGGACCAGCTGGTTTGTCGAGGTTTATTGTGCCGTATTGGATGTATTCTTTGGCTGGTCTTTCAGAGGGTGTATGCCCGTATTTTGGGTTGGTTGTGTTCTCTGCTTTCGTCAACAGTTCACGTTTGATTTCCCATGGAGGGATTGTTCTAGGCATATAAGTTTTTTCTCTCCTAACTTGTTGTAAGAAAAAGATGTTTGAGGTAATTAAAGTTTAAAATTACTCGGTTTTTACGGTTTGGGTCATTTCTTGCAATTTGCCTGTAGCCTCTAAGACTTGGGCAACTTCCTCGTCTGATGCGCCTCGTTTAACTTCAATCTTGTCTTGAAGAGGCATAATATGATTTATGTTTACTCGTCTCCGCTTGATTCCCGTAATTTTTTTTGGACCCGTTACTAAAACGAAACTTTTATCCATTACATCNNAAAACAAAATACAACAATCCCCGCATATAAGCATAACATAATTTCAAGCAAAAAATTAGCGAATCCTATGTTAGAGTGATTTATAGGTAGAAAAAAATAAGCCAAGTTGGGTCTAAACCCCACAGCAACCTCAGACTGACCGTTAGCACTTGCCAAAAAGTTCCCCTTGATGTTATCTCAGACAACCCTTTAGCAGTTACTTAAAGACCAGCACAGATGCCACCGTAGAGCGTGTTCCTCAACTGGCAAATATTACTTTTCTTTCCATTGAATATAATGTTATGTTGTCACCTCACGCTAGAAACAACCAAACAGCTTGCAAAGCCTAATGCAAAAAACTTAAACAATACAATGCTGTCAGTATCGGTGCTGGTGCCGGGGTATCCGAGCCAGGTCTAAATAGGCGGCCAGATTTCGATTGCCTAAGATATGGAGGAGGACTTAAGATCCTCTGGCGCAGGCCTTCGTGGGTTCAAGTCCCACCCCCGGCACCACTAAAAAGCCAAGTATTCTAAACTGTTGAGTTTTAGGGTTTCTTCTGCCTCATTTATGTATCATACTATAAGCCCAGTCCGCATCCTTTGAGTGGAGGGGCGAAATTGAAAATGGAGCTAGCGCTCGCCCAAATATCGGGCGCAGTAGATATAGGCTTACACTTAAAAAACTATCTGCTAAAACGCAGGGAGAACAATCTAATGCATGAAATCACCATTCTGATTTACGCCGTCTAGGTCTAATGCAAATAGTCCAAGATGGTTTTGTTATTATCGATAATCTTACAAAGTGCTGATCTATCAATTAAGATTATATTTCTCTCTCGAATTAGCTTGCTTAATTCCTCGCTGACTCTTGTGTTGGTTATTAAGACTAACTGGAATGGCGTCATGCGCTGCAAATGTGCAAGCAAGCCAAGGGTTATTTCGAGGTTTCTCCGACTAATGTAGCGTTTGACCTCGATTGCGAACTTTCTATTGTTGAGTACAACCAAAAGGTCATATTCCCGTTCGAAGGATGACTCCTGTTGGACTGTACCCCCACTGTTTGTAATAACGTGGGAAAGGAAACCAATTAGGGTGCTTTCCCGGCTATAGTCAAAGTCTACTATCGAGAAAGAATCGAAGTAATGTGGGATCTGGGCATATTGTATTTGACCTTCAACCGAGCGGAGACTACCTAGAAAGCCAATACACAAGCCATCTGAAGACAAATAGAAGTCATCCCCGTTATGCTTGAGAAAGTTTTCTTCATGAGCTTCAAAGTTAATAAAATTATAAACGTTGAGGAGCCTGTCGTCGATACCGATAAAGATTAAGGAGTCCTCATCATGCTTCTCAATGTTGCCTAGAAAGAGTTGCTGGCCAACCTGAATCTTTACAGATTGGGATTTAATCTTTTCGTAGAGCTCTTGCTTCTTCTCGAATTGCTCAAAGTCACGGTCATATAAAACTCGCTGTCTCATGTAGTTGAAATATTTGCTAAGCTCTTCCTGCCCAATTAAATTAAAAATTCTTGCATAGTGATCAGCCTTGAGGAGTGCCTTTTCATATCGGGGGTCTTCTGGTGGAAGCAACGGAGGGTCTAAGTAGTCTACATCCGAAATTGAGCTCTCTTTAAGCAAAGCACAAGATGCGACGCTAACTTGTGTGGGAGTAGGTCCGTGCTTTTGGTGACTAGCGTAATTCCTTTGACAATTTCTCCATCCAATGCTAGTGGATCCCTTAGCTTCTATGGTGATGCTTTCGTTAGAAAGTAACATACATGCAATGTCAGGTTGTGACCTTCTGTGGCGAGAAATTTTCCCTAGGGTGGTCCAGTCTATTTTGTAGTAATGGTCTGTCACTATTACTGACAATCCAACGCCTAAGTCTTCAGATATTCCGATTTGTTTGTCTGTATCATGATGTTTTATGATGCAAAAATCATCACATTCTTTTATAAAATCCAATAGGTCGCTTTTATCGAGAAGCTTGTTAAACCGCGTTGGGTTTGTTCTTCTAGTCTGTATTGTTGCCGCAGCGGTGATCAGCTTCCTGAGATTTATCGTAATGTTGTGGACATTACTAGGATTGAAGGACTGCGGGGTCAGTTGTCCATTGTTTCTTATAATTGAAGGAACAAGTCGCTGGTCAATATTGACTATTATGTTCTTGTTTGTAAACCAGCAGGTTAGCAGCTTTAGCATAGCATCTCTATTAGACAAGTTTCCTTATATATTGTTCATTAATTCAATGAACCACACGTATATCAACATAAATAACAGCTCTTTCTGTCGCCAAGTGAACGAGAATGGCTACTGTTGATTTTAAGTTCTCAAGCAAAAAGTGAAAATCAGCAATTGAAAATTCATAGCTTTTAGGCTTAAATACTAGGTTTTGACAAAGTGACACGCATGCTTCCAAACATATTTAGGTATGTAAGTGAGGACAATATCAAGAGGTATATCGATCTAAAAGAAAAGGCTAAATTAGCTCTGGCAAAGACACTAACTGAACAGCAATCAATCGATATGCAAATTCTCCAAGCCAGCGTTACCTCGAGATACTACAAAAACGCTTCCTATGCTTCCCACTTGGTTTATCAGGCGCTTGACTCGCTACAGAAAGACGGAATTGTAGGTTTAAAAGATAACAAGCCTACACTTGTCAACATAACCGTAACCACACAAGCTCTGTCAAATGAAAATAACCGAGTAAAAGATATTTTGAATTCCGAATGGGGGGCAGGCGACTTTAGGTATTTAGCCGACTTCGGTGAAGCTCTTCACATAATAGCCCGATTAATAATCCAAGGAGCAAAAACAACATCTAAAGAGATTATTGCTTCAATGGAAAATGATGTTTACGAACGCCTGGGTGCCTTTAAGAACCTATCGAGTTCTCAAGCAACCTATAGACGACGAGTCATAATTCCTCGAGCAATTAAAATGCTTGAAGAGCTAAAAATACTGGAATCCAATAGGCTTGACGGAAGCATTACATTACCATCGGATAAACTGCAACTCATTTTGTCATGGTATGGTAACGAGATATTCGGTATAGTTGAGGAAGTTGCTATAGCCCAGAAGAAAAAAATCGAGGCGATAAATAGACTTTACAACGAAGCAAATAACATCACTAACAAGTTGAAAGAGGAAAACTCTTCGTTAACCATTACAAACAAAAACTTGGATGAGGAACTGAGGGTAAAAGAAAGTGCCATTGCTCACTACAAAATTATTTCAAATTTTATCGACAGAACGAAAATAATTGGTATTGATGTTAACTGGATAATTACGTGCACAGCCCTTAATTTGGTTGAGACTGCAATTAAGAAAAAGCTAATTGATATGGGAGTCTCCAGAGATAAAGTTTTGAACAAAGAATTTGAGGAGAACTCTAAACTCCTTGAGAAATTACTGGTTGAACAAGAGAACAGAAAATTAACTTCACGTCTTCTTTTTAATGATGTATACAAAAAAGCTCGTGCAAAAATAGATCACGAGGGACATTTACACAAGCCCTCGTTAAGAGAATGTACTTACATTGTAGATGAAACGGTTGACTTCATAGACGAACTATTTAATGTAAGCAGCAAAGCAACGACAATTTTACCTTCCACAGGAAAATGGAATCCTTTGCCTGTCATAAAATTTAACGTAATGGGTGTTAACCTAAAAAGGGCGCTTCCACAAGTTGGGTGGGAGTTAACAAATCATAGCCTTTACCAGCTTAAAATTCGAATTGAGGTGCATCCATGGCTTGGCAAGAGAGATCTGTTCCCTCTTGTACTAGATGGTGATATCAACGGTAAAAAGTCTTATTCAGCCGAGCCAAACAGCGTCGTATGGACTAATGGAACCTTTACGCTCCCCAAAGAATGTGTAAATAGCACAGAAGAACTTGTTTTAGAAATAAGATCTTTTGTAACGGACGTTAATGAACCGCAAAAAGGCGAGCATAAGATGTTATCAAGTACATGGAAGTATGTAAGAGCAGGAGATTATTGGTATTATTATCCACAAGGGCCCTAATTTCATGATTTCGTTTGCCCCTAAGTTATGGAGGAGGACTTAAGATCCTCTGGCGCAGGCCTTCGTGGGTTCAAGTCCCACCCCTCGCACCACTATGTTAAAAAATACCGGGGGTTTATCCTAGCGATGAAAGTCGCTTGCCTTCCTAATTTTTAAAGAATTAGAAAAAATGTTTTATTCGAGTTTTTTTATCCTCGGTTGCCATAACTTCTATTCATGCAGTCTTGGCAATAATTTCGCTTGAACCTTCTTATTCGCCGGGGCTGGAAGAGTTTTCCGCATGAACTACATTTTATTTGATTAACTGTTTTCGGGTCAAGCAGCCTTAGTCTTCGTTCAATTTCAGTTTTAACTTCCAAATTGTTTTCATTCACTAAAGCATGCGTTAACAGCGTTTTAGCTTGCTCTTCACATTTTTCTCCAAAAAGCTTTGAGAAAACACTGTTCTTTCTCTGGTCAACGCTTATCTGAGAAGGCAACATGCAGATAAAATTCGACGGATAACCCTTAGACTTGTCCAAGTCAATCACGGCAAAGCGATAGCGCCTGCCCAAATAATTGCCCTCGACGTCATCTTGAGTAAATATCTGTAACTTAAACTTCATCGTAAACCAACACATAGTAAAGGACAAGCCAAACTAATATCTATAATCTCCCGATAAACCCAAATTTCATCTATAATGCCCACTAATTTAATCACAAGCAGCGAATTTGCAAGAGGAAAAATAATGCATGACTGGTCGGCGGTAAAAGCTTTCCCTATAGCAACTAATTGCACTTATTCTCTCAGCGGTTGGGATAAAGTCAGTTAATTTGGCCAAGGCGAATCTGTATTTACGGTTCAAGTCCCACCCTTCGGCTAGGGTTTGTCTATTCAATTTGAATCATTATTTTTAACTCGCCATCTTGGCCAGAAGAATGCGCTTGCAAAAAGCACAATGAACGAAATGAATATGAGTAAAAACAGGGTGTCGTATGCCTGTCCGATGGTGGTTTTCCAGAGGAAACATTGGAAGTAATCGTTTGAGTATGCACCAGGACCACTCCAACTCCATCCCTGACCCTTGGGGCTAGACTCCCACCAAACTGGACCTGAGACGATAAGGTCAAGTTGCCAGAGGCTAAAGAAAAGCAAACCCATAGCTGTCATTATGCCGCCAATGTTAAGAAGGGCACGCGTGGTTACGAGATAGTTCCAAAAGTTTCTCGAGCGCTTTGAAAATTTTTCTTTTTTCTTAAAAGGCAAATTTCCAACATTTCCGTTAAGAGTGTTGGCCCGCTTGCTACTCAAGTAACCCATTGCAGAAATTCGAGCAGTCTCGAACATGCCATAAACAAAAACGCCTGTGCCTGCTAGTAGCATTCCAAAGCCAGCATAATTCATCAGTGTACTTTTTGCGTAGGAACTAGCTATTATAGAACCATTAATGATTAGCATTGAGCCAATGCCGATTGCCCATATGCTGCCCAATATAACTCTTGGTTTGCCTTCGCTTGCGCATTTTCCGTTTGGGTACAAGCGGTTTTTTAGGATCGCTACAGCCGTTCCTGATATGCCTAGGCTGAAGATTGCTATTCCTGTTAGTAGCATTCCAAAGCCTGTGTAGTTCATTATTGTTTCTTTCTCGTAAGAGCCAGCTACTGTGGAACCGATAACAGTCAGAATTATTCCGATGCCAATCAATAATATGCTGTAAAATAGAAACCTTGGTTTATCGACCTTAACGCTTGATTGTGTTTCAGGTTTATTTAAGTGAGTTTGTAGGGTTGCTAACGCTGTTCCGAATATGCCGAGGACAAAAACGCATATTCCCGTTAATAGTATTCCGAAGCCTGCGCAGTTTATTATTGTGTTTTTTGCATAGGCGCTGCCTAGTATAGAGCCGATAATAGCTAAGACTATACCGATGCCGATTGACCATATGCTAAGAAATAGCATCTTCGGTTTGTTAACTTTAATACTTGCGGGCGCTTCTTGGCTTAAGCGAGTTTTCAAGGTCGCTGTGACTGTTGCAAATATGCCCAAAACGAAGGTGGCTATTCCTGCAAGTAGCATGAAGAAGCCTGTATAATTTGTTATTGTGTCTTTCGCGTAAGAACTAGATATTATGGAGCCAATGATAGCTAGAACTAATCCAATGGTAATTGCCTTTGTCTTGCCAGAGAGGGATTCTTGACTTTTCTCCTTAGTACTTGCGGGTGTCTCCATTTCCTCACCATGCTTATTCTTCTAGATGCCAGCCAAGTCCATCCATAAAAGCCCATCCATAGGTATTGCATTCCGTGGATTTAACATTTGAGTTTGTATTCTATATTGAGACGGAACGTTTTCCCAGTTGAAGAACCACCGTCTTGGCTGCTCAAAACTCCCACAAATCCTAAAAGGCGAAAAAAATATCACTTAAAACAATTTTGCAACAAGCTATCGCGCTAACAGACTGCAATAACCTCCGAAATAGAAAAAAATACTTATATTTTAAGAATCTCGACTTAGATCACATTGAAAATGGCCAATCAAAGGAGAACACTGGGACTATGAAGTTTGGACGAAGAGTATCTCTGGCACTAGAAATTCTCGGATTAGCTTTAGGGATCGTTACCATAATCTTGGGGTTCAACGAAGCAACAGTGGATATTCTGGATCGAATTGGTTCAAACTACTGGCTTGCCTATTGCGCCATCATTTCTGGAGCTGCAATAATCATCATCGTCTTAGTCTTGTCCAAACGACCGGCTAGGACAAATAATGCTTGAATAGGTCAACAAAACATGAAAAAAGCACGGTAGTGCCGCAATTCATGGATTTTTAGGCGATTTGGAGAAAGCAAACACAAAAGGCAAATCCCTAGTCACCTTTCTTCCGGTTTAGATGCGCCTGTGAAGCTGGCAAAGACTCCTTTATAATCGAATGCGGCAACCAACTCTTTAAAATTAACAACGATTAGAGACAGTAAAGTGAAGAAGGGTATGAGAGAGTAATAGTAAAGGGGCGTGGTGACGCCAGAGGCAAAAACCATGCCTATGAACCCAGAGCCCATGCCCGGATAAAGAAGCATCAGATTTGATAAGACCAACGCACTGATTGCACTTGCCGTTGCAGCTTTGAGGTTTTTGCGGTTGTACATTATGAAGAGAGGCAGCGCCAACAGTCCGAACCTTGGGTCAAAAAACCCAAATGCCAAGGCAATTCCAGACGGGATTAGTCTGCCTCGCTTGCCGAAGTAGAAGCTGAGGAGAAGCAGAAAGGTGACGAACACTTTGGCTTGTCCTTCGCCCCACTGCCAATAGTAGCTTGGCGAGAAGCCCCACTGCAAAGTGGGGAAAGGCAGAAGCAACGCGATAACCATAACCACGAAGGTTACTGCAAGATGCTTGTTATCTAAGAGCCTGTAGAGCAGATACGCCATTGCGGGGAGAAGCATAAACTGGGCTATGTCGAAGGCTAACAGTGCCTGCTGATAATTCAACGAGAGTAAAGGCGAGATAATCAGCAGGAAAGAAGGCAGGTACTTGTAGGCTTCAGGATGAGGAAAGATGACTGGTTCTCCGCCGCCTGAGGCTCCGAAAGTGTAAATGTGTGATGGATTATTCCAGAATCTCCAAGCGCCCATGTAATAGGCTGAGAAATCTTTTGCCAGTATGGGGCCTGGAGTGTTAATGCCTGGGTTGAGCGTGTAAGTTTCTGGATAAGCTACTATGAAAGTGTACAAGTTCAAGGCGATTATTACGGCGATTCCTATGATTAAAATACTCTTGGTTAATGGTAGTTTGGAAGTCATCTTCATCCGACGATTAGCCACTGTTTTATTTTAATACTCATTGCTGGAACTTTTTATACTTTAGTTGTTGTTGTATCGTAACGATTTTAATTGCTGTACCTATTAAGCGGTTTTTAGTTCGCTTGTATTACGGTTGTAATACGAGGGAAAATGCTTTTATTCAATTTCTACTTTGAAGCCGTTAAATGCTCAAACTGAAGGATTGAAAGTGAAATGATGATGCAAGAACAAAGTAAAGCTAAACAAGCCTCAATAATTGCGATGACAGCAGCACTCTACGCCATTTTCTTCTTCCTATCCTATATGATAGCGGTGCCAAACTTCACAGTTCTCTACCTCCCAATAATCCTGCTAGGTGTCTTCCCACTCTGGTTCGGATGGAGCGGCTTAGTCGGCAGCATGATTGGCGCCTTCATAGGAGGCGTATACGTCGAAGGCTTACCCTTTTACCTCGCTTGGATAGAAATAACCACCGCCTTCATCATATACAGCTTAAACTGGCTGCTTATCCCAAAAAAAGCTGCGGAAGCAAAGACAAAAAAGGGTCTCATCATGCTCTCAAGCATTTACGCTTTATCTTTGTTTGCTGGCACGAGCGCCATTCTCTGGCAATTCGCGGCCGTCGGTTTATTCCCTGCAGAAGTTGCTTGGGCTTTTCTCTTGCCTACGTTTGGTCTCAACTTACCCATAGTCTTGATTACTTGTCCTGCTCTGATTAGGGCGGTGTCTCCTAAACTAAAAACTTGGGGCATGTACTCTGGTAACTTTGCGGAATGGAGAAGCCTCAGAGCCAAGTCCTAAGTAAAGCAAGCATTAACTTTCTTTGATCTTCTTGTTTACCCAGCATAGTCAGTTGACTTGAACTCTAGTGTAACAATAGCAAAAAGGTTTGCGCCTGAGTGATAGGCAATGCTTTTAAGTTATCTGTCACCTAAAGGCAGTTCTGTGTGCCAAATATGAAAATAAGAACAATAAAACTAACGCCTGAATTTCTCGTTGAATTATTGCAAGGTAAAGCATCCTCTTTCACTTCCAACCTGCCCAGCGACATTGAACTATTAGACTTAAGGCTTGACTTGTTTTCCAAGCAAGTGCTCGCAATAGTTAGAAGCGACAGTTTCGAGGACATTGCCGAATCCTATCCAATCCCCGAATTTAACCTAACAAAAACTGCAGGGTCTATAACAGCACCTAAGCCAACTGCAACCGTTAAACCAGAATCCAAGTATGAACCTAAACCTACGATTGCAAAGCCAACTCAACCAAGCAAAACCGCAATCAAAATGGAAAATGAATTCAGCCCAGAACAACGCAAACTGCTAAGTTTCACAGTTAAGGGAGATTACGTTGTGGTAAAGCCCATTCAATTTTTGAAGGCTGAATGGGAAGATATCAATGAGGTTGTCCGAAGTTTAGGCGGCAAATGGGTGAAGGGCGACATCATCAGTTACTGGGGAATCCCACTGCAACAGGGTGAAAATCTGCTTTGAGTAAAAAACGAAAATCCTTTAAACAAGATGCTCCTATTCAGAATAAAGGTTGTATTAAGATGGAAAAAACCGATAAACCTCTAACCAGAGATGCGCTAGTCTCTATGCAAGTCATAGATGCAAAAGGACGATTAATTGGAAAGGTAAAAGATGTCGCCTTCGCCGTTGGAAAGATTGGCATCGGATTATCAGTGGAAAACGAAGATGGGGAAATCCAAAGCATCGGATGGGAAGACGTTCAAGCAGCATCAGACTTCATAATATTGAAGCCAGTTCCGCAAAGCGCCTATCAAGCGCAACCTCAACAGCAAACGCAACAAACTTATCAAACAGTGCCCCTCCAGCAACAATCCACTCAGCCACTTTGCCCAACATGCAATCGACCTCTCACATGGATTCCACAATACCAAAGATGGTACTGCTACAACGACAAGAAATACGTTTAACAAAACATAAACTATCATCAAACGTTTTTATTTTTTTTTTTAATTTTTATGCTGTTTCGCTCGGAAGCGACTTTTCCAGTATTCTGGTTGTTCCGTTTTTTCCAAGGCGCAGCTGTTTTTCTCCCTTAAACGTAGCTACATGAGCATTTTTTACTTCTATGCAGTCCCCTACAGAGACAGCGTTTACTTGTTGGTCCCAGAGGCAAAGCATAATTTTTCCCGTTTTATCCCCTATCCACGCGTTAGAAACAAGAGCGTTATCTCTAAATTGAGTGTGAACTTTGGATGGCTCAGAAGTTTCCAACACCTCCGCAATCACATTCACCTTTTTCATGCCTACACGTAAATCCTCTATCTTGATGTGTGCAGGTGAGGGGTTTTGCTTGGCTATCTCTTTGCGGACTCTGGTGGTATCCATCCAATTGTCGAATGAAACGTCCTTTTTTAAGAGCGTTTCTTCAGGAACCCGGAACTGTGCCACTACCTTATCGTCTTTTTTAATCAGAAAGATCGCTTGGTCATTTACGTTTCCTCGGTATTCAACCGTTAAATCTTCGCATACTGATTTGCCCTGTTCTTTTGCTTGGATCAAAGCTTGGAAGAGTTCTGCAGGGTAAACGCTATGTTTTGCCGAAAGAAAAGCAAGTTGGTCTTCTAGTGTGGGCTTTTTTATTCTCATGCTATTCTTTTTTTCTCCTTCTTTATCTAGCGAATTATCTTGAAAAAAGCAAACTGTGATGGTTCTTTCAAAATTTACTTTCTCTAGATTAATTCGACAATTTATTAATGCTACGTTGACTATATAGGTTTAGCTGCCAAAAATCGTATTTTTGCCATGCAAATATAGACGTTTAGGTTATATGGTTGTGTCTTTTTTCCAAAAAAGAAATTAGGTTCACAAGCATTAATTTTATTAAGGTTTTTTGGTGCAAAATTGTTATGAAAGAGCTTAAAGAACTTACCAAAGTCGAACTAAAAAACTTAGATAAGATTTTTTATCCTAAAATTAACGTTACTAAAGGGCAAGTTGTCGAATACTACATTAAAATGGCTCCCAAAATGCTCCCACTTATAGCAGACAGACCGTTAGTTTTAACCAGATACCCTGATGGTGTGGACAAAGAAAAAGTAAGTTTTTTTGAAAAGAACGCTCCCGAAGGCACACCTCCTTGGGTTAAGACAAAAACGATTTATTCTGAAACAACCAAGCGAGACATCAATTATGTCATTTGCAACGATTTGGACACGCTGATTTGGCTTGCAAACTTGGCAGCCATAGAAATCCACATGCCATTCTCAAAAGTTAACACTCTAGACAAGCCTGATTTTCTATTTTTTGATATAGACCCTGAACCGCCAGCCACGTTAAGCGACGCCTCAGATGTTGCACTTTTGCTAAAAGACAAACTTTGCGCCTTAGAGCTTACGCCTTTCATTAAAACTTCAGGCAAAAAAGGCCTACACGTCGTAATCCCGATTGTTCCGGAACATACGTTTGAGAAAACAAGGGCTTTTGTGCATAAAATTGGAATTGAATTAGCTAAAGAAAGCGACATGGTAGTTTCAGAGTTTAAGGATACAAAGAAACCCGGCAAAGTTTTCGCTGATTACCTTCAGAATTCGCCTTTACGGACGATGGTTGTTCCTTACAGTTTAAGGTCTACGCCTGGAGCAACGGTTTCTACGGCGTTAGAGTGGGCTGAAGTAAAGAAAGGCATAAACCCCTCGGATTTCACTATCTTTAATGTAGTTAAACGGAAAAGCAATCCGTGGAAGAACATTTTTGAAAAAAGATGCAAACTTGAGGTGTAATCATGACTCAAGAAAATTTAGAGAAAGAAGAACGCGTAAGTGCTAGCGCCCCCAGAAGACCAATTTGGTCGGGAAGCGTAACTATAGGCTTGGTTAACCTTCCTGTTAAACTATACCCTATGATTTACGACAAAGGAGTATCATTTCGCTTTCTGCACAAAGCTGACGGTCAACCGCTAAAATACGTCAAAATGTGCACTAAAGACGACAAAATAGTACCATGGGACGAGGTCGTAAGAGGTTATGAAGTTGCTAAAAACGAATACGTCACGTTTGACAACAAAGAACTTAATGCAATCAAACCAGAATCCGACAGACAAATTCGAATCAGCAAGTTCATTGATTATTTCTCTGTTGACCCTGTTTATTTTGATAAAACCTACGCTTTGATGCCTGATAAAAGCAAAGAAGCCTACAGTTTATTGTTAACAGCGCTTGAGAGAAAGAACAAAGCTGGTGCTGGACGAATAACTTTACGTACTAAAGAATATCCTGCCTTATTGCACACGTATAGAGGAGCACTTGTTTTAACAACATTACGTTACGCCTACGATGTTGTTAATCCCCAAGATTTTGAAGACCTAAAGAAGCTGAAAGAGCCAAGCAAAACGGAGTTAGATTTGGCTATAAAAATTGTCACCGACCTTTCAGGCGAGTTTGATATTACCGAATTTGAGGACAGCTACAAGAAAAGAGTTGAAGAAATAATAGAACAGAAGCTAAAAGGCGAAAAAATCCGCGTTGAGAAGCCTCCAGAAGTTGAAGCTAAAAGTCTCATGGTTGCCCTGAGAGAAACCCTCAAACAGTTGGAAAAGCAGCAATGAGCCGTCACATTTACAGGCCTATGCTTGCAAGGGTTGCCCCTAAACCTTTTTCAGATAAGGACTGGATTTTTGAGATAAAATGGGACGGCTTTCGCGCAATCGCCTACGTAGAGGAACCGTACAGTTTAAAGAGCCGCAACGGAAAAGAGCTCAAGCATAATTTTCCCGAGTTAGAAGAACTAAACAAGTTAAGTGGCAATGTAGTGGTTGATGGCGAAATCGTCGTTATGCGAGAAGGTAAACCTGACTTTCAAGCTTTGCTTGAGCGGGGTCAAGCTGTCTCGCCAAATGAAATTCAAAGGCAGGCTCAGCGAGCACCAGCAATCTACGTTGTTTTTGATATTTTAGAGAAGGATGGGAACCCGCTTACTAAGTTGCCTTTGATGGAGCGGAAAAAAATTTTGAAGGCTTCATTAAAAGAAGGCAAAAATGTTTTGTTATCTGATTTTATAGAGGAGAAAGGCGAAGTCTATTACAAACTGGTTTTGGATAAAGGCTTAGAAGGGGTAATGGCGAAGAAAAAGGAAAGTTATTATGAAGAAGGTTTACGAACTGGAAGTTGGTTGAAAATTAAAAAACTTCGAACTTGTGACTGCATAATTTTTGGTTACACAAAAGGTGCAGATTCTAGAGAAAAAACTTTCGGTGCATTACTTTTGGGGCTTTATGATACGGATGGTAAACCAGTTTATGTCGGCAAGGTTGGAACGGGTTTTACACAAGAAATGCTTGGCATTTTAACTGATAAATTTGAAAAGTTAAAAACAGATGTTGCTCCCTTCAAGCCAGAAGTCGGTGACGTGGTAACTTGGCTTGAGCCCAAGCTGGTTTGCGAAGTCATTTATCAGGTAGTGACACGCGATATCAAACTGAGAATGGCACGTTTCCAACGTTTAAGAGAAGATAAATCACCCGCCGAATGCACTCTTGACCAAATAATCAACGATAAAAAACAGGTTACAGATGTTGAGGATAAACTTTCAGAATATGCCTCAAAACGCAATTTTGAAGTTACCACTGAGCCTAAAGGTGAAGAGAAAAGAGGCGATAACTTGATTTTTGTAATCCAAGAACACCATGCGAGAAGACTTCATTATGATCTCAGACTGGAAAACGGTGGGGTCCTGAAAAGTTGGGCTGTTCCGAAAGGAATGCCTGAAAGTCCTCGTCAGCGGCATTTGGCAGTGGAAACGGAGGACCATCCCATCGGGTATGCTAATTTTGAAGGCTCAATCCCTGAGGGACAGTATGGCGCTGGAACAGTAAAAATCTGGGATAAAGGCCATTACCAAACCAAAGTTTGGGAAGACAATAAAATCGAGTTCACGCTTAACGGTCAAAGGCTCAAAGGACGCTATATTCTGGTGCGGTTAAAGAAAGCTGGAGATAAGGATTGGTTACTGCTAAAGGGGAAAGAATAATATGAACAACCTTCATGTGGGCACGATAGGCTGGAGCTACAATTTCTGGAAAGGAAACTTTTACCCGAACAGAACCGCTTCGAAAGATTTCTTAGCTTATTATTCAACCAAGTTCAATACAGTTGAGGTTGATAACACATTTTATCGAATCCCGAACCAACAAACCATAATCAACTGGAAAAAACAAACGCCCGAGGGCTTCTTGTTCTCGCTAAAGTTTCCGCAAGTTATAACTCACATTAAAATGCTAAAAGACTGCCAAAATGAAACAAACGCTTTTCTCAGCAGGGTTGCGTTGTTAAAGGAAAAGCTCGGTTGCCTGCTGCTTCAGTTTCCGCCTGCTTTTGGAAACGGGGTTCTTCCTCTTTTGAAGGTTTTTCTCAGGGACTTGCCGAGGGAGCACCGTTATGTGGTGGAAGTTAGAAATAAAAAGTTACTTAACAACGATTTTTATTCACTTCTCAAGGAATACAATGTTGTTATGGCATGGGCGGATAGCTCTCAAATGCCGCAAATCGACGAGGTAACCTCTGATTTTATTTACGTTAGGTGGAAGGCGACCGAAGAAAAGTCAAAGGCACCTTGGGCAAGATAGAAGCTGATAGAGGAGGAGACCTAAGGTTATGGGCAGACAAAATAAAGCCTTTCGTAAGCAAGCAAGTGAAGGTTTTCGGTTATCCTCAACATGAAGCTACGTATTAGAAAAAGCCTGTATTCTCTACTCCTAATAAAGAATACTAAACCCTAAATGTTGCAATTATGCTTCAAACAAACACATATATGAAATATATTCGCATACTTTCATTAGTGTAAAGTCCCTTAAACCTTAAATGTATAATCAAGGTGAGGCAAAATGGACTTTGATAAACTGTTTGAGCTGGCAACACCGTATTTAGAAAGAAACGATTTCGGCGTAGCACATACCAAAAGGGTCTTTGATATAGCAAAACAAAACTTTCCTGTCAAACCAGAACTGCAAGAACTAACATTCGCTTCAATCATTTTGCATGACATTGGTGGAAGCAGCATAAAAGAACAATACGAAAAAGGTCCACAAACAGCAACAATCATCCTGAAAAAGCTAGGATGCCCTGACTATTTCATTAGGCAAGTTTGCGAAATCATAAGTACTCACCATGAACATCCAGAAAATCCTTCTGAGCCTTCCAGAATTTTGTATGATTCAGACAAGCTAGTCATGTTTTCCCCAGAAGAGTATCTGCATTATAATTCAAGAAAGGACTTTGACTGGAACAAAATTGTTGCTCTCATGTATTCTAAACAAGCAAAACAATTAGCGGAAGAGTTGCTGGCGCAAAGAAGAAAAGAACGAAATGGGTGAAACTTGTGTTTTTTAAGCAAATCCAACAGCATGGCGATAACTTTTCGTACATCATAGCAGACGAGAACACTAAAGAAGCAGCCGTTGTTGACTCAAGCTTTAACGCCAGCGAAATAATTCATATCCTAAAAGCTAAAAACATGAATCTAAAATTTATCATAAATACACACGGGCACTCCGACCATACGGCTGGCAACATTGAGTTGGGTTCTATTTTTGGAGCGAAAATAGTTGCGCATAAACTGTCAAAGGTTAACTTCGATGTTGCTGTTGAAGATGGCGACGTATTGAATGTTGGCAAAGTCAAAATAAAGATAATTTATACGCCAGGGCACACAACCGACAGTATCTGCCTGCTAGTAGATAACAAGAAACTGTTGACAGGCGACACCTTATTTGTTGGCGAATGCGGAAGAACAGACATGCCAGGCGGCAACTCCAAAAGCATGTACGATAGCTTATTCATTAAGCTCTTAAAACTAAACGATGACGTGGAAGTTTTTCCCGGACATGATTATGGATTGAAGCCTTCGTCAACTATTGGCGAAGAAAAAAAGTCAAACTATACGTTGCAGCCGAGAAGCCTTGAAGATTTTATCGCGTTTATGAAGCAGCCTTAGGTTTTTTCCTTTTGCTTGGAATTAAGGCGATAATAATCAGGACTATGATAAACAATAACACGATAGCTAGGATTTCAGGATGGATAAGAATCTCGACCATTAAAATCAAAGTTTGAACAATAGGATTATTGGCGAGCGTTTGGGGGCGAGCGTTTTGAGGAGACACTGGTAGATATTCATATTGATTTGACGGTAAAATCACGGGATCACTTTGCAGCCACTCGTTAACTGGATAAAACTTGGATGGATTTAACATCCATGCAAAGACGGTGGCTACTCCATAAATATCAAGCGTAGAGATTGAGTCAGCAGAGCCTAGCAAAGTATACGCTGGATACATTACATCGCCAGTGTAATTGCTATGCCCTAAACCTAAACTATGCCCTAACTCGTGAAGAGCAATATTTTGCATGTCACCATCGCTTAAAGCATCTCCATGGCTGGTATGTGTAGCAAGATTAACGGTGCAGTTTATTATGACGTTGTTTTGGTCAGTTGTTGATGTTAGCCCTACTTCATCGGCGGTGTTGTCTAGCGTAGTCTCCGTCCAATTAAGGTAGATATCAAAACCTGTTTTTGTTTCATTCGTAACTGCTGGCTCAAATTTCAAGCTTGAAAGGTATCCAAAATTGGAGTAATTAGATGCAAAATAACTAATCGCGTCATTCCATTGGCCTATGGCTCGAAGCGTAGAATTAACATAAATTGGGTTCCACCATGATTCGTTATTTGGGGTGACGAGAAGAATGTTTAGTGTTGTTCGGTTCCAAGTAAGCCCTTGAATCTGCAAAGAATAATTGTTTTGATTCTGCCCTTGCACTTGACTTATTGCAGAAATACTTGCCGTTAAAAATAAACTTGAGAATAATAAGAACAATAAGAAAAATTTACGCATGCTTTTTCCTATTAGAAAAAAATGTATTCGATCCCTTTTAAGTTTTCTTACGAGCGTCAGCAATTATTGCTAAGTAGGCTAAATTTGTTTGTTTCGTGAGTGAGCCAGCAGTTTATTGGATTTTCTTGGTAAACGCTTGGTTGAGTAATGTTATTCAAATAGGGTTTATTCAGATACTTTTTTATTGCTTGTATTCTAAACTATGGGTTTAATAACTATAAATGATGATAGGTGAACAAGACTTAAAAGTTTAAAAACAAATATGTGAGCTGTAATGTAAAATGCTTTTATCTCTGCTTAGGAAAACCATTTCGGTAAAGTTTCAGGCTATTATTGGCATGTGGTTTAAAGACTTGTCAGAGATAAATCTTGCAGTCCAATCACTCAAAAACATACTTTTAATATCTAGTAGAAGGTTAATTGAGCTGGAACATGAATGATAATTTTTGATATCTTTTCAATTGTTCTGCTTGCAGTTTTGCTTTTTTGGGCAGTGTACAACGGCTCAATTATATACGTCGGTATAAGAAGTAAACATGAGCGTTCTCTAAATGATGGTAAAAACGAGGAATTTCCAAAGTTTTCAATTATAGTGCCAACTAAGGACGAAGAAGCAGTTATTGGCCGCTGTTTAAACAGTCTCCTGGATGTAGATTATCCAAAGGATAAAATGGAAATAATAGTCGTAGATGGAAATTCAACGGATTCTACTTGCAAAATATGCTCGGAATTTTCAGCAAAATACCCTCAGATTTTCAAAATTATTAATGAAAAAGAATCCAAAGGCAAGCCAGCGGCTCTCAACCTTGCCCTGCCTTACGTGACGGGAGAAATCGTGGGAGTTTTCGATGCGGATAGTGTTCCTGAAAAGGAAGTGCTAAGAAAAGTTGCATCATACCTTAACGATAAACAATTAATGGCTGTGCAAGGCAGAACTACTTCGCTAAATGAGAAAACGAACGTTTTAACAAGGGTTATTGCGATGGAAGAGAAAGCTTGGTTCCAAGCTTTACTTAGCGGAAGAGAAAAGTTGCAATTATTCGTTCCATTAAATGGAACTTGCCAGTTCATAAGGCGCAACGTGCTAGAAGAGTTAGGCGGTTGGAATGAAACTTCCCTAACAGAAGACGTAGAATTAGCACTACGGCTCGTTGAAAAAAATCATCTCATAAAATATGCTCCTGACGTTTGCTCAGGACAGGAAACACCGAACGGTTTAGGAGACCTAGTCAAGCAACGGGTCCGTTGGTATAGGGGATACATGGAGACGGCTCTAAAATATGGGCGTCTTCTTGATAGCCTTAACAGAAAAACTGTGGATGCAGAAATCTCTCTTGCTGGACCATTTATGATGGTTATATCATTGCTCAGCTATTTGAACTGGTTCTTTGTCGCGTTATTCCTTTCCCAAAGCAACCCAATACTAGATTTCACAGGGCTAGTAATAGCTTTAACGGCTGTTTCTTTATTTTCAATTGGCATTGCGTTAACTGCATCTGAGAAGCCTATTAAGCTTCGAAACCTTCTCTGGGTGCCCTCAATTTACGTTTATTGGCTTATTCAGATGTTTATTGCTAGTTGGGCATTTCTAAAATTAATTTTTAGACGAAAAAGGGTTTGGAGTAAAACAGTTAAGAAGGGATTCATAACTTCAAACTTGGCTAACTAGCCTGCTTTACATGCAATAAAATTGATTAAGTACATTAAAAAATAATTCAATAGGATTGGGTTTCTTTTAACATAGTTTTAAATTAAACTTTCGCATATTCATTCATTGTTCCCAACGATAGAGTGGTTGGCTCTCTATGGAGAGGGGAATTACCACGTACTTAAAACGAAACAATCCCGTCACGGTGACGCAAAGGTTGGTTAATTACAAAAAAGTTCGTTCTCTCTTCTATGCCTTAGGCTTGTTGCTTTAGAGGCTTCTCTTGAGGCTGAACGTAAAAAAGGCTTTTTTAAGCAGAATCGGTGGCGATTTAGCAAGAAGGCGAAGTGTCTCATAGTGTTTGCGATTATAACTGTTATGTTAGTTTCTATTTTTGCAATTTTGCCAAAACTGAACAATAGTACGCCTAATAAGCCGCAAAGCAGTGATAACCCAA
>PKYH01000127.1 GCA_003133625.1 Candidatus Bathyarchaeota archaeon
CCAAAAACAAAACTCGCACTAGAAATAAAACCCAAACGTGAAAAATAATGCCCTTCGGATACGTAATCAGATGGCGACGCTCCCAACCAGAAAAATTAAGCGTAGAAGCCTACCACAGATACCCAAAAACAGAAGAAGAAAAACACAAACCCACCTTCACAATCGGCAAAGCAGAAGGCGGTGGCCTCCTCGCCATACGTCACCTACTCGAAAAAGCAGCACAGCAAAACCCAACCAAAAAGCACGGCAAAACCACGTACATACTCCTAAACGAAAGCGACGAAACAGCATACGAAACAGCCTACCGCATTGGACTCGCCGCAGCCCTTATAGACAAATCCCAAACACCACAAGAAATCGAAAAAGGCACACGCTACATACTAAACGCCATGCCCGAAGAAATATGGTTCTGGACAAGTAAACTTCTCGACGACGAAATAAACTCAAAAGCCCTAGACGCCCTAGCCCTCCTAAGCGGCGCAACACACCTGAATAACAGCACATCCCTACCATCCGAACAAACTACAAAACAAACGACGCAGCTGTCAAAAGGAGCATTCTGGCCGATAGTTCGACAACGAATGAAAGAAAAAGCAATCCAACTTTACCTCAGAGACCATCCCGAAACTCAAAGTGTACCGGAATTGAAGGAACTTCGAAAAACAGGATATATGCAAACCGCTAAGAACCTAGCTCTAAAAGAAATTCAAGCTGAAAGGAAAACAGGCAACCTCAGCCAATAGACACACCGCAACAAATTCATATTAAAAATAACTCTTGCAGTTTCATAATTCTTAATTCCATTTTAGGACACACAGCTAAGCATCAATACAATAGTGAATCTAATGATCGAACTCCTCACAATCACAGTTCTAATCTTCTCCGCAATAATATTAGTTCTGATGTTGCGACTTTCAGGGAAACTCGGAAAGACCAC
The DNA here is from genome assembly GCA_003133625.1 of Candidatus Bathyarchaeota archaeon. GTDB lineage: Archaea > Thermoproteota > Bathyarchaeia > Bathyarchaeales > Bathycorpusculaceae > Bathycorpusculum. Next base: position 938 of record PKYH01000127.1, read on the forward strand.
ACTAGATCCAGAAGCCGTTAAAGGAGCAATAGCCACAAGCTGGAAAGAACTCGGAGTAGACAAGGATATCGGTTCCATAAAAGAGAAAGCAGCCGACATCCAAACTGCCGCCCAAGACCTACAGACTCTATTCAAAGTAACCCGTGGCAGAGGAGAATACGGCGAATTTCAACTTGAACAAATCCTCAAAGACCTGCTACCCACACAATACGTCCATATAAGAGAACGAATCGCACAAACGGGCAAAATCCCAGACGCCCACATTATCACCCCGAAGGGCATAGTTTGCATTGATTCAAAATTTCCTCTCGACAATTACAGGGAAATGCTGGGAGCGTCTGATGACCTGCAAAAACAGACTTTGGAAACAAGCTTCTGCAAAAACGTCGAAACCCACATCAACAAGATCAAAACCGACTACGTCAAACCTGAAGAAGGCACAACACCATTTGCGTTCGGTTTTATTCCCTCAGAAGCCGTCTACCAATACCTAACCGAATGCCACCCAACACTAGTAGCCGACGCCGCAAAAGACGGCGTGCTCCTAGTATCTCCAGCCACCCTCGCAATCAACCTCAACCTACTAACCATGGGTCTCAGAGCCACGGAAATCGCAGAGAACGCCCAACAAATCCAAAACAACCTCACAAAACTCTCCAAATCCCTAGATGAAGTACAAGAAGCATGGGGCACGCTCTACGGCCACATCACAAAAACGTACAACAAAGCCTCAGAAGTCAACGACAAACAAAACCGACTAAAAACCAACTTCGAACGGATCACAGAGAAAAAAGAAGAAACCTAAAATGGCTCAGGAGAAGAAGAAACACCACTGCGAAGTCTGTGGGCGAGAAATAAGCCAAGAAGAATACGATAATTATGATGGCATGTGCTGGGAATGCTGGGACGACCAATTAACAGAAGAATCAGATAGTATGTTCGGAGAACTCATGTAGAGATACTTCAAGCATAGTTTTTCATAGAATACCGACAGTACTTGTCCAATAAAAACTTCTGACTTACTCCGAAAGCTTCTGCCCTTTTATCTTTTTTCAACCTGGCTCCACGCGTAAAAAGATGATACATGAGACTTGTTTGGTAGTCTCTTTCGGCGGGGTGGTCAGTAGATGAAATCCTTGCCAGTCTGAAGTAGATCCGTTTTGGCCACATCAAGGGTTTCTTGGACTAAAAGCAAAATTGCACAATATTAAGGATAATATGATCAATACGGGTTGAAAGGAGACGTGCTATTCTTAACGGAGAAATGGAGCACATATAGTTCTCGCTTTTCCCCATTCTTTAAAGCCCGCAACTTCGTCAAATTCCCCAGAAAATAGAATGCCAGGCTGAGCAGGAAAAAACATTACACTGGGAAAACCGTCGTTTTTAGCCATTCCATATAAGCTTCTCGCATTTTTTGCGGGTTTTCCAGTACATGCATGTCTTCCATGCTTTCGAGTTTTCGGACTTGGTCAGCTTCTTCCTTGCGTATTCTAAGTTTCATTTCTTTGCCGTTTGGAAGTTTCGTGTAAACGGTGCTTTCTCTGTAGTCTGTTGGCAGTATGTAAACGGGTACAAAGGCTTTCAAACTCATAATCGCCGCATTCGTTAGCAACGTGTCACCTATGCCGTTGGCGATTTTAGCAACCGTGTTTGATGTTGCTGGAGCAATTAGCAAAAACTCGTATTTGCGCATTTGCATCCAAGCGGCAAGAAAAGGAGAATTAGAATTAATTTCAAGCTGCACTTTTTGAAAATTCTGCTTTAAATCATCCTCAAGCTTATAATATTTTAACACAATATCAGCAGCTTTGGAAAGAAAAACCTGAATCTCGACAACATCTTCCGCCTGCTTCCTTAAATCTTTCATAACCTCGATTGTCTCAGCTATTTTGTCACCACCGCCAGTGATTCCCCAAGCAACCTTACGCTTTTTCGCTTTAACGCTTTCACCCATAACGCTCAGCCTTGTTATTTTTCTCCATACTTCTCAACGAAAGAAGCAAACCGCTTCACAGTTTTCCTCAAACTCCTAAAACCTTCCTCATCCAACTTGACACCCTCCAAGGTGTCTTTGGTCCAGAAAGTTGCACCTAAATTAGCGCCAAAAAACCCGCCGCTAACAGGAACCGCGCCATTAAGAATGTAAAACGTTAAAATCTGCATTAACGCGTTCTCTTGCCCTCCCGCCCTGTCTCCGCCTAAAGCAATTCCCATGCCGATTTTGCCCCTGAAAAAGTCTGGATTACCAGCCACCACAGCCCTGCAGCGGTCCATGATTGTTTTGGTTTGTGCGCTGACTCCGCCATTGTAAACTGGTGTAGCAAAAATTATGCCCTTTGCATCCTTCAAGAGCGCGTAGACTTCTTGCATGTCATCTTTGAATGCGCATTCCTTGTTTTTCAGGCAGAAATCACAGTGCGTACAGAATCCAACATGTTTGCCTCTAACAGTCCAGAAGCGGGTTTCAAACCCTTTCTCTTTAAGCATTC
>PKYH01000002.1 GCA_003133625.1 Candidatus Bathyarchaeota archaeon
CTCTTCTCCATTGCTTTTTAAGAAACTAAAAAAGGGGGAAATGTTGTTTTTGTTTGGCATTTTTATGGCCGCTTCCTAAGCATCAGGATTGTTATAGCAAAACCTATGGCTATTGCAACTATTATTGCGGCTGCTGCTGCGGCAATGTACATTTCTGTCGGTGGCAAATTAACTACTGGATATGGAGATGCTGTTGGCGCTGCTGGGTCAACTGCGAAGCTTGTTTCTGAGTATGATGGCCAGTAGGATTCAGATCCGGCGAATGTAGCTATCACCGTGTACTTGCCTGGGATGTCAGGATACCATTGGAAGCTGAACGCGCCGCTCGTATCGCTCGTAGTGTTGCCAATGTTTCGGTAATTGCCGTTCGAGTCAATCACATCTATCGATACTGGAACTCCGGTAGCATTTGTTGGACGTGGCTTCTGCATGTAAACGTACTCCATCCATGCAGCTTGGCTTGCATCAGAAACTGCGGGAACACCGTATGGAAAGTCAGCTGCCTGCTCATTTTGTTTTGTGCCAGCGGAAACATCCAGCACTGTACCCTTTATCACCACAGACGAACCTAACGTGGCAGCGATATCAGGCGCTGTAACAGTCATAGCGCTTGGTCCTTTGCCTACAACGTATATTTGCATGTCATACATGTTGATGTATCCAAGGTAGCCGTCAGCGACAAAGCTATTTTGTGGTTGTCCGCCTCCTCCAGTGCCGCAAATCCATCCAGTCATAGTCCATATTTCTTTGCCGTTAGTAGCGTTAATGCAGCGAACTGTATCGTCCTTATATAATGGTGTGTTGGGAGAGTGCTCGTCGCCTGATATGTAGATTTTTCCGTCAGCGATAACCTGTATCATCATTGGACGAAGACCCCAAGATTGCTGAACATCGAAAGTTGTGTTGCCAGGAACACCGCCATTACCGTAAGTCCACAGTAAATTTCCAGTCTTCATGTCCCAACAATGGAGTACTCCGTCATAGCCAGAGTAGTAATAATTGCCGTATGCACTGAAACCAGTGAAAAACCAGTCGAAATAGGAGTAATCAGGTGCATCAGGAACCGTCGTCCACAGATGGCTTCCATCATTAAGGCTCCAACCGTCACGCTCCATAGTCTCTCTGTCGTACGTGGTGAAGACGCCGACCTTTGGATCCCAAGCTGTTGCAATACTTCGGGTAACGTTGTTAGGTGCTGGCGAATAGTACTTAGTCCACAATATGTTTCCTCTAGTGGCAGGATTCAAACTTACAGCTGTAATGTTCATTCCGGTCTGGCTTGTGCCTGACCCAAGATCGCCCTGAGTGAGAAGTGCTATGTTATCAAAGTCAGCTTTACTGATGCTCCACGTTCCAGGCTTCAATGCTACTGATACGTTCCACTCGTTACTTGACGCATAGAAGGTGCCGTAGGTGTAGGGGTTTGTTAAGCTGGCATTAAGTGAAACGCCTGACGTTGGTGTCGCTGCAGAGTACTCCCATGATGCCCACAGTTTGGATGAGTTCCACTCAGTTAAGCGCCAGTTAGGATTAGCGGTGGTTCCAATGTTAGTAACAGCTATGCGCAGTATGTCACCCATTGTATCAGTTACTTCTGTACCTGAAGGAACGTTGGTTACATTGTACATCCATTGACCCGTCACTGGGTTAAATGCTTGGGCATAGCTACTTGAGAATAAGAGTCCCTGTGGGATGACACCGTGTTGGTTCATGTCATTAATATCCATGTAATAGCCGAATGATGGGACAGGAACGCCGCTTCCGCTAACACCCATCTGGTCATTGTACCATAGTTCTTCTCCAGTACGAAGATCAACAGCCATGTAGCCCCCGCCGCTCCCGGAATTACCCAGTGGTAGCTGATAGTATAGTATTCCGTTCATCACTATCGGATTGCTGAATCTAGCCATGTATGAACGTCCCATGTAGAACCCTTCGCCTTGTATGTCACCGTACATTCCTCCTACAACTCCTCCAGTGTCAATCGGCTTCGTCCACATAATGTGGGGACTGTTAGGGGCTGTGCCGTACGGCTGTGTCCGCTGCTGAATGTAGGCTCCGCTCAGCCAGTTTGACGAGATCGACCACCAATTCGTGTTCTGCGCTTCTATGGGACGCGTCCAGTACTCAGTCGGAAGCGGATAGCTAGTTATGGGCGCAGGTAATGCTTCTTGCTGCACAATCACCGTGGTGCTTCGGCTACCAGGCTGATAAGTATCATTCTGGTAAACATAGGCACTCCCAATGTGCAACGTATTCGGACCCCAGGTGAATGTTTGTCCAGGATACTCGAATAATAGAGTGTAGTTGCCGACCTGATTAGGCGTAAACTGGTAGAACTGAATACCCGTCGAGTCAGAAACAACGGGAAATTGTTTTACATCTTTGGTTCCGTCAGGCGCTGTGATGGTTAGCTTATAGTCATGGCGTCTAATGTCATTGTCCGGGTAGACACTTGGTAGGACATAGTCAACCCACATTGAAACGCTCACGGGTTGACCGACACCCACGGGGTTAGGTATAGCCATGATATAAGGATGGGTGGGAATGCTCCAGGGAGGCGTATGTGCATTAGCGTTTGGTATTAGTATCATTGAAGCTGTCATTGAAAGCGTTAAGATTATAGCAATCGAAATAGCCATAGTTTTATTTTTAGCAAATTTCATTTGTGTTTTTCCTTTCCTATAATTTTATTTTTTATCGAGCAAAAAGCGTAAATGCATAAAAACTCT
>PKYH01000174.1 GCA_003133625.1 Candidatus Bathyarchaeota archaeon
TTCGAAAAGCGAAGCTATTTGTATACTTTGCGAAAATGACCTAAAACTTAAATATAAATTGGTACAAGAAATACGGGAGTTGAAAATGTCCAACGACGAAGACACGGTCCTCCTGCTTGGTTTGGGTTTAAGTCTTAATCAGACAAGGGTTTACCTAGCAATACTTCAACTGCAAAAAACTACGGCGGGACAGATAGCGAAATTTTCAAAAGTGCGCAGGGAAGACGTCTATAGAATTCTGCCAGCACTCGAAAAAATGGGCCTGATTGAAAAATTGCTGGGCAAACCAACTGAGATTCGGGCAACTCCAATTTCCGATGCCTTAACATTCCTGGTAGCGGAAGAAAAAACTAGGTCTGATGAACGGTTGTCGGGTATGAGAAGCAGGGTCCAGAGGCTGTCCCTTAAAGATTGGAAGCAGCCGCTTCCTGGAGAAGAAAGCATCTTCATACTGATAGCGGAAAAGAAAGCGATTTTGGCTAAGACTTCAGAACTGATTGGAAACTCGAGAAAAGAAGTCGCGTTGATTGCAGACAAGGGAAGAATCATGCCGTTTTTGTCTCAGTTTTCAGATGAATACAGACTGGCGATAAAGAAAGGTGCACAGATTCGACTGCTTTTTGAAGGAGACAGCCCGGATGGTTTGCTTAAAGAAAAAGTGCAAAAACTCATCGATGGCGCTTCGGTTCACGTCAAGTTTCATCGTGAACCTTTGAATCACTTCATAATGTCCGATGACAAAGAAGCATTGATTACCNNACTGGAAAAAAGCTGAAGACTAACCTGAGAACCTCATTTCTCCTTTAGTTTTGAGTCTCAGTTTCTTTCCAGCAGTTGGACCGATTAGTGCAGGCACAAACGTCAGAATGTCGGTGTGGGCTCACACTCACACGCGTTTAACTCTGCCAATGACCATTTATAGGGTAGCTCAAATAATAGGCGTAGAAAGGAGGGATAGGTAAGTATGAAAAGTAAAGAGTTTATGGATAAAGATGTGTTTGCGTTAGACGAGAAAATCGGCACAGTCAAAGAAATAGGAATAGATCCGGAAGAGTGGAAAATAACTCATCTTGAAATCGAATTGGAAAAGGACATAGCTGAGTCTGTGCTTGGCGCAAAGAAAGGCGGAGTACGAAACATGTTGGCCATTTCAGCCCTAGAGCAAGGGGTTGCACGCTGGACAGACAAGGGACTGCACTTAAAAGCATCAAAAGATCAACTTCACATGTACCTAAGACCAGTAATTGAGACTTAGTTGGAGAGTTTGCTATGAATGCGTGGTTGACTATTGCTATTATTATTGTGATCAAAATACTCTGAAAAGTCAAAGTTGCAGAATAAGCGATAACGTAGTTTAAGCTTCTGTGGCAGTTGGGCTACACTAACAGACTCTTTTTATTCCAAATCTTAAGTTGTTAAAGATTCTGGTCAAGCATTCATTGGAGGTGAACTTAAAAAGTGAATAATAGATTTGCTTATTGGGGATATATCTTGGCGTTAATAGGCGGAATACTCATCATCGTCTTCGGCTTACTGGGTCTTATAGGGAATTCTTTAGGAAGTGTTTTCTCGCCAGCTGGTTACTACTTAAGCGGGGCAATGTACAGTATAGTGGCAATAATAATTGGCGTAATCTGCGTAATTGGGTCAAAGTCTGTTGGAATCTTAGTATGGGCGATAGTGCTGTTAGTGCTTGGAATCGTTTCAGGCGGAATCGGAGGAGTCTTAGTTATTCTCGGAGCCCTTCTGGGATTAGTATCAATATTCGTCAAGTCATAGCCAGGATAGACGAGGCCAGATTCAAAATAAAATTCCTTTTTTAGCTTTTTTTAGCTATGATTTCATCGTTCGCTCTTTGAGGCTGTTTCAGAAACGATTGTTATTTTTTCAATTCGCGCTCTGGCTTGTCCTCAAATGAGTTACGTCCAAGCTTAGGAGGTGAATCCTAGTGGGACAAGATGAACACGAGACCCTAAAAACCCTCTTCAGAAACATCGACTTAAGCTTTGCCCAAAAACGTTTTGCATAATTGCTTTCCGTTTCTGAGCCAGGCAGATCTCCCAGAAATCCGATTGGACTCTTTAGAGCTTTCATCGTTATGAGAATGAAAGGTGTTCGTAGCCTAAGAGAAATGACCAGGCTACTTGATGCTGATCCTCGGCTTAGAGAACTGTGCCTGATCAAAATAGGCGACGCAGCCTATCCGAGAAGCGTTCTCAGCAGGTTCATCCGCAAAGTTGGAGACGACAACCTCACCAGAATAATCGAGGTACGCATAAACAAACTTGAAAAGAAACTAGACGTGAGCGCGCAGTGCGCTAAAGAATTTGCGCTTTAGAACAGATAGGGTNNTCTCTGAACTGCTCGAGCACTGTCACGCCGAGTTGCGTGATCGCGTAGACTTTTCTTTCTTTTCCAATGATCTTCTCTTCAACCAGTCCCTGCTTAGTCAAGAAGTCAAGGTACTCCTTCAGTACACTGCAGTTGACGTTAGCCTTGTTCATGATGTGCGTCAGCTTCAACGGACCCCTGTGATCCAAGACCTCCAGGATATCCACATACATTTCCAGTTGAGACCGTCTCATCGTTTCAGCCTTCTCTTCTGCAGGTAAACTCAGTTTACCTCGGCACGCTTGAAAACGATGAGCCTGTTCTCAAACGCGGTAACCATGTCGTCTAACAGTATTTCCTGCAGTTCCACAGAAAGTCCTTTGATTTTTTCACTGAAAACCGTGGCCATCTTAGCTTCCAACTCTTTTCTACCTTTAACTGTCAACTGTTGGTTCAACTATTTTCTTCCGATTCTGTTGCTGAGCATGTAAGATTCAAGGTGCTTAACTCATTTATGAAAGACAATATAATATTCAAGATTTGAATTGTGAATACACGTTAAACATTGGTTTGCAAGAAAGAAGAAAAAGAATAAACTATGGGGGTTGCTATTCCGTTTCTCGGAACAAATCTAATATTGAACTCGCACCAATTGCAGATTGCGTGGGTCGCAACTCTGAGAAGAACAACGCTCCTTTGGCTTTGCGCAAGGAAGGAACTGTACCCTGAGCTTCGGCAAGACGGAAGGAGTATCACCCCAAAACCGGCATCTAAGACCAGATAAGTTGCGTTAGAATCCTCACTTGCCTAACCCACGCTAATCAAAATTCCGTTTTGTAGGCAGATCGTGAGCTTTTAACGGATTTCTGTTCCGCACATAGGACAAACTTGCACTCTCTTAATCCCGTTGATTGCCATTTCAATGTTGCAGTTATGGCAGAGGGGTATTCTGCATTTTGGGCAGCGGAACGCCTTGGTTATGCCAAAATTTAAGAGACGAAAAAGATTCTAGTTTAATTTATGGACATTATGATGAATGTCACAGGAATTGACAAATTAGCAAAGTGCGCTTCTCAACAAACCTTATTCCAGTTGGACTGCAATCGGTTGCTAGAAAAGATATGCCCAAACGAAACAGAGTAGCCGCACTCTTCATGTTGCCTTTTGCTGTTTTCACGTTTCTTATTGGATGGTGCATGTGCTGGACAGGCACAAAAAAAGCAACCGTCAAGACAAAAAACCCTCAAAATCAAGTGAGCTAACTCTAATTGCAGTTGCGCCTACGGAATATGTTGAACAGTCAATGCAATGAAATGAAATAATCATCCAACACACTTGTCACTGTAGCCTTACAGTCACAGACGCTTAAGTATTAGTGCTTGCTCAACTAAAGAGGTTAACAACTAAGGTCTGTTATGGTTCGACCAATAGTCAGAATGAAAAAGCCAAACTAAAAGAACTGAAAAATGGTCGATCAAACAACCACTCAATAATTTGACGATTAGGTTTTGTTTCATGATGCAAAGAGCAGAAGGGCTGCCCCAAACTCAAGTGATAATCGCCGCTTTAAACGAAGAACCCGGTATAGGATCCACCATATCAGAGCTCAAAGAACATCTTCACAATCCAAAGATTCTTGTCGTTGATGGCAACAGTCACGATGAAACAGCAAAAATCGCAAAAAACGAGGGCGCAGAAGTCATCTATCAAGATGGAAAAGGCAAAGGCGACGCAATCGCCAAGGCCATAGAAAGCATGAACTTAAACGTGGACTTTGTTATTCTTACCGATGCTGACTACACGTATCCAGCTGAGCACATTCCCCAAATGCTCAAAATACTGGAACAAAATCCCGATGTGGGCATGGTTTGCGGCAGCAGGTTTGACGGACTTCCTGATAAAATGGCTTGGCAAGGCACGTTTCATTTTGGAAACAAGCTTCTTGCTTTTGCCCACAACATGCTTAACGGTGTAGCACTCCGCGACCCATTGACTGGACTGAGAGCAGTGCGCGCGGAAATAATACGCGGGTGGACTGTGAAATCCAAAGGATTCGATATTGAAGTTGAATTAAACCACCAAGTAGAAAGAAGAGGCTTCAAAATCGTCGAAATACCCATAAAATACAGGCAACGACTAGGCGAGAAAAAACTCGGAATGAAACACGGATTCACAATCCTAAAAAGAATAATGCTTGAAACAACAAATTAAAGCATAGATTGCAAGCGGTATCAAGAATTGAGATCAAAATAGTGCATGAATGCTCATCGTTCCTCTATCAGAATCAAGAAACTAAGTATCGTTTTGTGCACTGATTTTTATTAGTGAAAGTTGGCTTAGCGGTTGACTGATGTTGCTGGAAGTGATTACGTTACTCTTAGCGTTTCTTCTTTTCTTTCTGTGTTCGGCAACATGAGCTGTGATGGCGCGATTCATAGCCTGTAAATCTGGCAACAGCAGTATTTCGGCTCCGCATTCACAATTAATGATTGGCAAACGTTCCTTCAAATGCTTATCCGCATCAGCGTTGTTGCCTTCTAGAATGTTGGCAATTCCTACTGCCTCAGTTGGCAACAGTTTCTGAGGTTTCTTAACTCTAGTCCGATTCATCTGAACTCGAAAATCTCCATTCACTTTCCTATTGGATAACTATATTCGGGTAATCCCTTTTATGGTCATGTCTGTGCGACTCCCCATCTGCAAGGTTAAAATGTCTTCGGAGGCACTCGCAGTACTAAAACTGCAGTGGATTTGCACATGAATTTCCGTAATCAGATGGATGTTGGCTTTAGAAGAATCAACTACAAACGCCTAAGTCTAAAAAAAAGCACTTCCAACAGAATAAGAGTTCTAGCCGGTTGGGATGCAGCTGGTCTTTTTTTGCTACGGAGGCATTATTAAGGTTATCCAATGCGAAAACGCGGGCATTTTTCTCATTGCTTCATGTTTCTACGATTTTGCCAAACTTCGATTTCTGTCATTGCTCTATCAATGGCTGATTCAATTCCATGTGACAGCTCTCTATAGACTGTTTCTGGCGAACCAATTATGCTGAAGTACCTATCAGCCCCAAGACCTAAAGCTTCAATGCTGATTTCATTCCTGCCTTCCCCACTAAAAAGAACAAAAGAAATACGGTTGCCCTTTTCTCTCAGCTCTTTCAGAAACTGCAAACCGTCCTTCCCAGGCATCTGATAATCGCTAACAAACGTCATATTCATTTTCCCCCATTTTTTCGAAAAGCGAAGCTATTTGTATACTTTGCGAAAATGACCTAAAACTTAAATATAAATTGGTACAAGAAATACGGGAGTTGAAAATGTCCAACGACGAAGACACGGTCCTCCTGCTTGGTTTGGGTTTAAGTCTTAATCAGACAAGGGTTTACCTAGCAATACTTCAACTGCAAAAAACTACGGCGGGACAGATAGCGAAATTTTCAAAAGTGCGCAGGGAAGACGTCTATAGAACTCTGCCGACACTCGAAAAAATGGGCCTGATTGAAAAATTGCTGGGCAAACCATCTAAGATTCGGGCTACTCCTATTTCGGATGCCTTAACTTTCCTAGTGGCGGAAGAAAAAAAGAAATTTGATGAACGGTTGTCGGGTATGAGGAGTACGGTCAAGAGGCTGTCCCTCAAAGATTGGAAGCAGCCGCTTCCTGAAGAAGAAAGCATCTACATACTGATAGCGGAAAAGAAAGCGATTTTGGCTAAGACTTCAGGACTGATTAGAAATTCGAGAAAAGAAGTCGCGTTAATTGCAAACAAGGAAAGAATCATACTGATTCTGTCTCAGTTATCAGATGAATACAAGCAGGCAATAAAGAACGGTGCTCAGATTCGACTGATCTTTGAAGGGGGCAGCACCGACATTTTGCTTAAAGAAAAAGTGCAAAAACTCATCGATGGCGCTTCGGTTCACGTCAAGTTTCATCGTAAACCTTTGAATCACTTCATAATGTCTGATGATACAGAAGCATTGATTACCGGCTCCA
>PKYH01000100.1 GCA_003133625.1 Candidatus Bathyarchaeota archaeon
TGCATACCTAAGGACCCATTTTACCTTCTATATAAGGCGAGAAAAACTGGGGTGAATGTCGAGTTTATTGAAGAAGCGGCCGCAATAAACCAAAGCATGCCGCTATACATCATTCACATGGTTGAAGAAACCTTAAGGACGAAGGACAAGACAATTAACGATTCTTCGTTTGGCGTTTTAGGAGTAACATATAAAAAAGATGTTGCGGATACAAGACGAACGCCCGCAAAAACTATCATTAATGAATTAAGCAGATTAAGCGATAAAGTCACGGTATTTGATCCATATGTTTCTGAGTCATTTGGCGCGGAAAATGGAAGTTTTGAGGAGACACTCAGCAATAAAGACTGCATTATTTTGGTCGTTGACCACTCATATTTTAGAAAGAATGAGATCGAAAGAAAAATTAACGACTTATCGCCCAATTGTTGCTTGATCGATACCAGAAATTTTTTCCTTGTTAATAAACTTAAGGAATCAATAACTTATCGGTGCTTGGGCAAGCCATTCAGGATACCTAAACTAAATATTGGTTAACGCATCAATAGAATAGTGCTGCTTCTGAAAAGCATCCTATTATTTTTGGCGCCTGAATTACCCTACTAAACATGCTGAGGCTGCAAGTTTACACACGAAATAGATCTGAAGGCAACGATGTTTTCATGTCTTGATTTCTAAACAGACACTTTAAGGGCTAAAGCTTGCACGCTTTTTTTGGTTGGCTCTTGAGCAATTTGATTTTACAGCGCTAAATTTTTTTTTCCGGCTGTGTGTAACTCGTAGCGCGCGTACTTGTTCCTAAAATAGTTAAGAATGTTTAAAAGTCATATTTTTTGGTTTAGTCTCATGTTAAAGCATGAACTTTAGATTGAACTGCCGAGGGATTAAAAAACAAAAATGCATAAAAATTCACACCACAAGCCCTTCTCATAGCCGTNNCGCAGGCAAGTTAAATAATTGTTCTGCCTTCGCGTAAAAGTGCTTTTGCTTGCTCGCTTTTCTCCTGTTCTAGCAAGTTTCTGCCTCAAATTTCTCCTAGGCATAGTTGGAAGGATGAAGAGTTTGCCGACTGAACCCCTTGTGCCAGTTTAGACTCTTAGCTTACGCTATTCTTCACTCCAGCTTCATCTTCGGCACTCATGCAAAATATGCTATGCTGTACCGAAGCTCCGGTTTACCCATAGAGGCAGCCACTATCGAAACGGCGTAGACCACGCAGAANNGCGTTCCCAAGACCCTGCCAAGTTAGCCTACTGTAGGCAAGCCTGGCTTTCACCCTGCCGTTTAGGCTTTCAGACTTCGCCCTCAACCGCTTATAAATGACGCGAAGATGCTCAGGACCCTCCACGTCAATGCGAGCCTTCACAGAAAGCACATCTGAAGGGTTCTCGCGTCCCTTCAGCCGTCTCCAAGGGATGACGCCGCTTATTTTCCTCGAACTCAAGGCGTCGAAGACCTGGCTGGATTCAAACTGGCTGTCACCCGCCATCAACTCGACTTCGATGTCTTCGCCCAGTAGCCTGTCCAGCAAAGGCTCCACAAGCTTCTTCTCATTCACGTTCGCAGGGGCTTCCACGTGGCCTAGTGGGAAGCCTTCGATGTCCACTAGGAAAAGCGACTGGTAGCCCAGGATGAAGCCTTTCTTTCCCCTTCCAAGCCGGGCGTCCGGGTCTCCTAGACCTCGGCTCGTGTCATGTGGGTCTCGGCTGCTCCAAGCGGGAAGGTCGGTGCCGTCCACGCAGGCTGCTTGGATAAGGCCGACCGCGGAGAGGGGCTGGCTTTCTCTCAACCTGAGGGCATCATGACGTAGCCATTCTTCTATGGCGCGGAACCCTTCGACGCCTACGCGTTTCTTCATTTGGGAGAAGTGAGCTTCGGTTGGGACTCTGCTCTGGTATCCGCAGGCAGATCGCATGTCTTTGTTTCTTCTCAGTCGCTTGACTAAGTCTTTGACGTAGGGTATCTGCTCCAACTGGCGCAGCATGAGGGCTCGCAGGTCACATTCAGGATCAAACTGTACCGGTCGCCCTGCTCCCTCAAGGTGAAGGCCTTTCCAGAGGATGAAGTGAAGAGGTCTTAAATCCAAGCTTTCGAATAGAAACATTGGAGAACCTGATCTCTTCATTTACACCAATATGACGAGGTCAGGCTCTCCCAATATAAGTCACAATTATTTAATCAGCCTGCGCGGAACCGGCACACGCGCAGACCTGACAAGAGAAATGCAGCAATCGAAATTATTCTTAGAAAGAGCAAAACAATTATTTAACTTGCGTGCGTGGCACAACGGCAACTTCAGCATATTCTTTATGTCCTCGCCTGACCAAATCCAATGCCTTACTCGTCCTTTTTTGAATCTTCCATAGATAAAAATGGAAAGGCCCCTTGGCTTGTCTGAGGATCTTCTCGAAGTCTTTAGACGAATGTTTTCTATAAAACCTCTTTTCTGGATCTTCAAAGTCGTGAATATTATATTCATAGTCTTTGTCTGTAACTGACTTTCTGGTTTGCTTCCCCATATGGACAACAGTACTGCGAGTGTTCCAAACGACTCTTTTGCCTGCCTTCCAAGTTCTAAGGCAATAGTCAACATCGTCGTAGGCAAAGAAGAAGCCTTCATCCCAAAGTCCAACTCTACCAATAAGCTCGCTTTTTAGTAGAAAACATGCGCCAACTACATAAGTGCATGGCGTTACTGTGTCATTTGAAGCCCATATGTTTATGTGTTTTCCATCAGGCATTATGTATCTAGCGCATTGCCATTCGTCCCCTCGCGTACTGTTATTTAAGTGCTGACGACAGAGCCGTGGTCCAACGATACCTATTCTTGCGTCACTCTTAGCGCATTCGATCAATATGGTGAGCCATTCTGGTTGAACAATCATGGTATCATTATTCATGATGCACAAAAACTCTCCTTTCGCTGCTTCTATCCCTCTATTAATGCTGTAAGAGTACGGATAGTTCTTTTCCAAACACACCAGTCTGACTTCAGGCTTAGAATGCAAGTATTCCAATGTACCGTCGGTGCTATTAGCATCCACCACTATTAATTCAAAAGGATGATACTGTGTGATTCTAATAATGCTCTCAAGACATTGCTTAGTGTAGTTGAGATTGTTGTGAGTCACAACAATAATGCTACAAAGACTCAATGTAGACCGCCTGGTTTCTGTCTCAATATTTCATCGCAGCAAAGCATATAAGCCATATTTCTAGAAACGTAACATCCCAAAAACACAGTTTTCATAGCGCGCGCGCAGGCGGATTAAATAATTAAGGAGAGCATGACCGCGTCATATTGGGTGAAAAAGCGCGCTAGCTTGTCCCTTAATTGGTGTAAAGTGGTGATAAGTCTTATTTTCTGATTTGGGGGCAAATTTGAGGCGTACAGTCTCTCCTTGTTTCTTTTCAGTGGCCGCCCTTCTCAAACCTGCAAACGTGCCTTAAGCGACTAAACGGCAGTGCCACTAGTTCAACGTGTGGATCTTGGAGGGCGAGAGAGACCTGTTTCGTGGTCCTGGATGACGCATGATAGGCAAATTTGGGTCTTCCGAAACTGTTTGCGGTTGCTTTCTCCCTAACAATGAGACCTTGAGCCATTAGACGCTCTAGATGCTGCTGCAGGGTGTTGTGGCTAAACCCCACTTCGTTTAGAAGCGCTGTGAAGCTTCTGGGTTTGCCGTCCTTTAGCGCTGTTAAAACGCGTTCGTCAAAGAAGTCCATTGCAGACTCTAATAAGCAAAATCAGACTTATAACCATTTTTAACCATTTTCGGGACAAGGCAGCGCCTATGTGAAGTCTGCTATTTAGCCCTTCCTTTTTCCATTCTTATCCCATTTCCCTTCTCATTCTTTCCTCGCTGATTGATAAAGGGCAAGCGCCTATTCGCCCACAAAAAGGGGCACTATGGCTACGCATCCAGACCCTCCTCAATCGCGCTAACGTCCACCAATGGGACAGCTGTCTGCCGAGGAAAAGTTCAGGCCTGATCATAATACGGCTTCTTATTTTTCAACACGGAATAGCTGCACATAAGAAGCCTCCTGGCAGCCACGACGGTCGCAATCTTTTTGCCTCTCTTCTCAGCAATCCTGTTATACGCTCGGGTTATTGACATGTCATATTTGTGAACGTGCGTCTGAGCAGCCTCAACCATAACCCAACGCAGCCACCTGCTTCCCTCCTTAGTGATCCCTCCATGCCAAACAGTTTTTCCAGAAGCATGCGTAGAAGGCACAAGCCCAGCGTAACTGCAAAGACGCTCACCAAACGGAAACCGGTTTATGTCGCCGATTTCGCTTTTCATAAGCACCGCCGAGTAGTAGCCGATTCCAGGAATAGTCATCAACAACTTAACTTCTTCATCGTCCTCAGCTATTCCTACAAGTTCCTTAGAAAGCAGTTTGATTTCATCATCCAACGACTCGAGAACCCGTAGGTAACACTCAACTGAATCAAGATTCAAACCGTGAAGCCATTCTACCCCATTCTTTGTGAAAAGTCCATGGTCAACCGGCCACTTTAAACCTTCATACGTCAAAACACTCTTAACTTTCACACGAAGCTTAACGCGTTCCCTCACCAGAAAGGCCCTGCGTCTAACCTTCTCTCTAAGCTTCGAGATTTCTCCTTCTGGAAAGTATGCGAGTGGCAAAGCGTCCAACCTTACCAGTTCAGCTATAGCTTTAGAGTCTACGCGGTCGCTTTTAATTTTAGCCTCAGCAATGTAGCGGGTCTTCTTGGGATGCGAAACCACTACATTGTATCCTTTGGCAGTTAGCTGTCTGAATAGTGGTGCGATCTGGTTGGAAGATTCCATGCCAACCTTGCCTACATCAAAATGTGAGAGGTACGGAAGCACTCTTTCATTACTCATTCTTGTTTGATTAACTATCTTTCCTTCAGAATTCAAAATAGTCGCATAAGTGCTGTCCTTATGCACATCCAACCCNNGGCGCTCATAAAATGGCATGAGCGCCCAGTTCGTTTAACACTTCTCATACCATCGCGCTAAATTTATCAAATCATTAAAATTGCCTGCAAACGATAAAAGTGAATTAGCCATTATGACATCATTTCTTTACAAATAGTAAGACCAGTTTTTATCTACTTTATTACTTGAGCGGAAGGGAACCATTGAGAAGTAGCAGGGGAATTAACTACCTCTTGATAGCTCCATCTAAGTGGGAATTAGGTATTATTGAAGCTACTCGAACTTTTTTTGATTTTAAGATAGTTACCAATTTGAGAGTTCACAAGTTTGTTGTGGCATTTAACGAAAGAATATAACAGTTCTGGTTTGCACCCTCGTGCATACTTTGCTTCTTCTGATCCCCATCGATAATAAATTTTTCGTAGTCCTGATTGAATTGCCCAACTGATCGGAGCATAGTAAACCAAGCCAAAATATGTATAATCATTCTTTTCGAGTGCTTTGTAATTTAGGCCGAATACAAACATGTCCAATGTTTCGTCTTTTCGTTCACCCAAAGAGAAACCAATTATATCGTCTTTTTTCTTGGCTAAAAAAACTACAGTATTGTCTTTCGCATTATTGCTCAAGCTTTCGAAGAAGCGTGGTTCCAACCTTTGTGCCCATTTGTTGTATTTCAAAAAATTACCGTATGACAAGTCAGACAACGTTTTTGAAAGAACTTTAAATTCGGTAACTTGGTCTATGGATACTCCATTATCGATAGAACGTCGCATCTCACGCCTGACATCTTGCCTGTTTTCACGCGTCAAAGCCTTCAGATAATCTTCGAAGTTATGCCAACTTACATCGAGATAAAGCATGGGTTTCCAAAAAAGAACTTTGTAATATTTGAGGTATTCAAGGCCTAATTTCAAATTTTGATCAAAATCTGAAACAAACAAAAAAGAACTGAAGAGGATTTTTTCCTTTTTACAGATNNGTTACAGATACCATCTATCGATTGACATAGCTTTTTAAGCAATTCCCCTTGGTTAACTGACTTGCCAAAAAAGACTTTTGTGCGAAAACACCAAGGTGAATAGCACAGTAAAACGTTCTTTTGACTAAGCCGTAGTCGGTTGCTTACATTCAAGGCTCTTTTCATGTAAGGAATTACTTCTGGTCCATATTGGAAATACTGACCAGCGATATCTCGAAAACAAGGTGTAAAAGCGACTAATTCGCCTTTATAATAAGCGGTTACATAGAATGGATCTAGATCAATTGGAGGTTTAGAAGTTTCAAGGGTTTTAAGCCACCCGTACGTAAAAAAACCATCGTCAACTAATGAATCAAGCGCTTCTCTTCCTATCTCATCAACACTTTTGAAAACTTTGGTATCTATTTCTAAAGCCAATCAATTTCCCTTCATCAAGTTTGCCAAGTTAATCTTTGGAACAAATTTTAAGGATTAAAAAATATATTCTTCATAAACAAGCGAGAACTCAATGCGAGAATTATCAATTTGGGAAAGGATCACGGAGAAAACGTGATTTTAGGCTATGATAGATCTTGCTTCTCAGCAGGCTGTTAATCGCTGGACCCAGAAAAGCATCGTGGCATTTCATAAATGAGTAAGTTTGCTCGGGTCTGCACCCACGGTCTATTCTTGATTTCGCTAGAAAATACCTGAAATATATTTTACTTATCTTTTCATCTATTGCTAACTGAATTGGTTTATAATAAACAAGATTGAAGTAAGTGAAAAAAGTATTGTTCTGAGACTCATAGTCAGAGCCATACATGTAAACGTCGAGTACATCTTTGTGTTGAAGTGAGAGCGAGAAACCAATCACTTTGTTGTTTTTTCTAGCTATAAATAACTTAACGTTTTCTTTGGCATATTTCTGCAGTGTTAGAAAGAATGAAGCGCCAAGCTTGTAATTGCTAGTGAGGTTATGCTTTGAAAAAACGTTTGCATCAAGCTGCGAAAGTTCGTCTGCGATATTTGGAGTTATTTTCTCCTCGTTAATGATAACCCCATTTTCAGCACATTTTTTGATTTCTCTTCTAATTTTTTTTCTCATTCCAGATTTAAGACTTTTCAAGTAATCGTCAAACTGCGACCATTCCAGATTAAGGTAAAAAGTCAAGACATTCGGAAACATTGAGTAATTCAGGTCTTTAAGTTTATTCAATAAAGGTTCATCAAATTCTGAGACGAAAAGGAATGAACTAAACAAAACTTTACGCTCCTTACAAATATTGTCAATTTTTGCTAAGATCAATTCAACGATTTTTCTTTCACTGTATCCATTTTTTAACAAAATCTTGGTACGACAACAAGCTGGCGAGTAACACAACAGGACATCCCTTTTGAATAATCCGAGCTTTTCACCGACACGCAGGGCTCTGTGAAGAAAAGGAAAGATGTTTGGTCCCCAGCTGAAGAAGTCGTCGGTTTTATCTATAAAGCAAGGCGCAATCGCGACTATTTCTTGTTCATGGCTAAGGATCAGGTAAAGCGGGTCAGGAAGCCTTCCGAAGGATTCCAGAGTTTTAAACCAGCCATAAGTGAAAAAGCTATCGTTGGAAATTCGATCGATCGATTCACTGATATCATCCACCGTATGAGCAACTGTCACCTGGTCTTGTGCCACCATCATTACCTCAACTATGTTTAAACGTTATAAAATACGAAGGAAAATTGTGCCAAAAACTCAGCATTACTGTCATTTTAAAGTTTTAGAGTAGAGTGAATATACTCATGGCAATATTTAAGATAAAGTATTAAAAAATCATCCTCCAACCACCTCTTGGATAAGAAGGTGGAGGTAAGAAATGGGAATGTAAGCGCTCGCGCAAAAGCTTTATTCCCAAAACGTTTGTAAACATCCGCTGGGCTTGATACCCATGAGCTAACTACAATAGCGACCCCCAATAGTCCAACCAACTTGTAGAATTCCAGCCTCTGATCAATATCTCCATGAAAGTGCTTAGTATATTCAAAAAGAAAGTCCGCAGCTGCCTCTTCACCGAGCTTCAAATTGCCATTACCGCGTACAAGTTTAACATAGTGATAAGCGTAACCAACGTCGAATGCAGGATCGCCAATCCTAGCGTTTTCCCAATCAATCACTTTCAATATTTTTTCGTCTGTTATTAGGGTATGATCAAGGTGATATTCCCCATGAATTAGTGAATACGCTGGGCAATAATTATTTTCAATATTTAACTCAAGCCAATTTAAGGCATAATCGAAATCTTTCTTAAGAAATCTGTAATGTCTACTTTCATCCATATAATGCTTCAAACAAAACAACCGATCTTTAGCAAACGTAGAGCTGTCTTCCGGAAATCTAAGGCTTTTAATTCCCATGTCATATGCCTTTAAGTTATGAAGAGTTGCAAGACTGGTAGCGAAAGAACTAATATCTATGACTCTTTCTTTCAATATTTTTTCTTGCTTCATAATTAAAAAAGGGTAGCCGAGAAAGAATGAATCACTCTCATAAAGATAGACTTCAGGCACAGGAAAACCTAAGGAACTGAGAGCTTTTTGAGTTTCAAATTCTCTTACATAAGGCCTTAATTCTTCGCCTTTGTGATAAGTCCTAAACCACAAAGTAACATTCGTTGAATAGCCCTTCAAAACAAGATCGAAGACTTGCGTTGAGCCTTTATTCTTAAACTGTAAAGAGAAACTGTAAACGTTGTTTGCCATTCCTCCTGAAAGCTTCTTTATGTCTTGAACCCTAATATCGCTAGCACCTTTGGGTACAAGGCTATAATTGCCATAATTCGCTTGTAAACGTAGATAATATTCAAGCTTTTTTGAGTCCAACATTTTCCTATCACCAAGGCCACATCGGGCTAGCATATTCGCTTGTTTTCTAAATGAATTGTAGTAGGTATCTCCACCTGGAATAGTTTTGGCCTGCGCTGCCTTGTCCCTTTATTACGTGTTGAAATAGGTTGGTGAGATTACTTTATCATATCTTCCAGTTATGATAAGAATTACAGAAATTTGTGCCTAAATATTCTGTATTAACAAAAATTGCTTCACCAGACTCAAATTTCTTCTTTTCATCTGGATGGTCTCTAAATCGAAGATTTGCATAACCATGGACAGTTATCAACAGATAACCACCAGGTTTTAGGATTCTGATCAACTCATCAATCCAAAAGTTCTGTAAATTTTCATTCAAATGAGTAAATACTGATATCGCATAGATAAAATCAAATTTATTTTCATCAAAAAATATTTTTCCTTGTGGCTTATTCATCGTTACTTTAAATGGTAGAGATTTTTTGCACCAGTTAACCAAAACTGGATTATAGTCAGAACCATAAATCTTTCCACCCAAGGTTTTCCATCTTCTTAAAATTCTACCACAACCACACCCAAAATCCAAAATAGAATCGAAAGAGTAAACATCCAATCCGTTCTTTTTTAAGATATTCCGTATACATTCTTCTCCTAATTGGGAAGATTCGTAAAACACCTTTTTATCATAACTCTTCATCACCAAGTAGATTAATTGTGGAGGAGGAGCAGGTAGACCGTCAGGAAGTTTATCAAAATTGAAATTTAAGAAAAAATTTTGGGTTCGAGTCCGAACAGTTACCTGTCCAAACATACTTACTCCAAACAACTTAAGAATTTTTGAAACTATCTGATTATATGAGTCAAATAGAATTTTTTCTAAGTTTAGTTGTTTTATCTGTCTTTTCCTGCAATCTTTTGCTGTATTTTCTTTAATATCAAAACCAAGTGATATTGCAACAATTATACAGCCAATAATAAAAGTTTCTATATCTTCTGATGCTACAAATGGCGGTACATAATTAAAGCGCACCAGCTTGTTGCGAAATTGGTTTTAAATGGTGTTTATTCGCTTTTTATGATTTGAAGGCAATTTTGAGCCCCACAGTAGCACGCGCGACTAATCGTTTTAAGAGACTCAAACTCGCAACATATTCTTAATTGAAATCAACAATCTTGGAGCGAAGCTAGCGCGCAATTGTCGAATCGTTTTCTATTTCAGTGTAATTTCTTTTATAAGATTATTGTAGCTGTTTATCATCCGATCCAAGCTGAACATTTCTTCGGCTCGCTTCCTGGCGTTTTGTCCCATCCTGACCGCAAGTTCTTCGTCATTTAGTA
>PKYH01000087.1 GCA_003133625.1 Candidatus Bathyarchaeota archaeon
TCGATGTCCAAGGTTGTTCTGGATTGATGTATTGGTTAGGGCGTATTTAAGTCAAGCAGAACCTTTGGTAGAGCTTCAATTAGTTTGTGCTTCTGTATTTTTTGGTTGATTTTTATAGAAAACCGAAGCGGATTATCAGTATTTTTGAGCTGTATCTTCAGAGCCCTACTTTTCGTCCTTCCTGTTTTATATCCTTTGCAGTGCTATCGCGAGCAATTTGGTCTCAGCAGTAAGTCCAACAACCGTGCTTCTTGGAACTGCTGCCAATTTCTCGGTTTTGGCCGGCTCTGGGATCACCAACACCGGTCCGACCACGATTACTGGAGACGTTGGCACTTTTCCGACTACCTCAGAGACCGGATTTGGATCCGTAACTTTGCATGGAACTAACCACATGGGCGACTCTGTCACACAGGGAGCCAAAACCGACTTGGTAATTGCGTATAATGACGCCGCTCTACGAACACCGGTTACCGTGCCCACGGAACTCGGCGGAACAACCCTGACGCCTGGCGTCTACAACTCATTGTCGGGTACGTTTGGGATAACAGGGACTCTCACCCTCGATGGTGGGGGCGACCCCAATGCTGTTTTCATCTTCCAGACGGCATCCACACTCATCACTGCTGCATCGGGTAGCGTTGTGAGCCTCATCAACGGTACCCGCGGTTGCAACGTCTTTTGGCAAGTTGGCAGTTCAGCGACTATTGATACGTACTCTACTTTCGTGGGAAACATTCTGGCTTATACATCGATCACGGTGAATACCGGCGCTACGGTGGATGGCAGGGTGTTGGCACTCAATGGCGCGGTTACATTAGACAGTAACACCATCGGCCAAACGGTAGATTTTGATAGCATAGTTTTAGCTCCTGCAACTAGCATAAATCCTGTTGGCACTTCGCATACCGTTACCGCAAGGGTGGTGGGCACAGGAGATCCAGTGGTTGGTTCCAATGTCACTTTTACGGTTGTTTCAGGTCCTAATGCAGGATTAACGGGTTGGAACATAACTGGCAGCAACGGGCAAGCATCATTCACCTATACGTCGAATGGTTCACCAGGAACCGACACTATTCAGGCAAGCTTTGTAAACAGCCAAGGAGCGACAGTGACCTCAAACCAAGTTACGAAAACCTGGACAACTTGCACACCAAAACCGACTCCTACTCCTACTTGCACGCCAAAACCTACTTGCACGCCAAAACCTACTTGCACGCCAAAACCTACTTGCACGCCAAGACCTACTTGCGCTCCAACACCGACTCCATCACCTACTTGCACGCCAAGACCTACTTGCGCACCGACACCTACCCCAAAGCCAACTTGCACTCCAAAGCCAACTTGTGCACCGACACCTACTCCAACTCCCACAGCAACACCCATTTCAAAACAAGAACAAATACGAACCGATGTGATGAACTACATAAAAACGTACCATAGAGAAACGGCACAGTATACGCAAGGTTGCTCTTGGACCGGCGGGTTAGTCAATACAGGCACGGTGGGAGCAGCAACCTACAAGTACCTAAGCAACGGCTGGACGGTAACTATAACCTACCCCATAGTCACTAATCCAGTGTACACGGTAACGGTAACGTATGTGAGGCCGGCTTCGTGGTTCATGCCCGCAAAAGTCATTGTGTATTGGCAGGGCACTTGGCAAAACGGAGCAATCGGACAAACAAACTACAAGTACACGCCATAAGCTCAAGTAGACAGCTGGCACTATACATTCCCCTTTCTTTTTTATTGCGCGTTTAGCCATTTTAGGTGATCTTCTAAGTTTTTAAGCGCACCCAACTACTATCAGCCATCAAAGTGGGTAAAATTCTGAAACTTCACCGGCGAGAGGTCCCTCGAAAACGTTATGTCTAAGTCACAGAAATCTTATAGAGCAAGTAAATCTCGCAGGGTATTGGACGCAGGTTGAAGAGTCAATGAAATAATCACAATTCGCTTGTCGATGTAGCCTCACAGTCACATAGCTATTTATCCCCTCGCTGGTTATAATTGTACAGTTAAGAATGCTCTAAGTTGGTTGACAGTTATGGATGCTCCTGATGATATAGCGAAAATTCTTGGTCCAAACGAGAAGGTTGAGTTATATATTAAGCAGAAAATTTACCATCCTCAGATTAATATTGACTCTGTAGTCTTTACGAACGAACGTATGATTCTGCGGCATCCTCACGCACTTGGTCTGAAAAAGGATTACACCGATTACAATTATCGGGACATAGCGAACGTGGTGTTGGATAAGGGGATTCTGCGGTCAACTATCAAATGTACGCTTAGGCTCGGTGGAGAGTCGCTAGCCCTGGGCGACTTGCCTAACTCCGAAGCAGAAAAGGGCTACGGAATCATCAGAGAGAACATTGGCAAATACCAAACACCTTTCTCAACAGGGTATGCGAGTGCCCCAAATGCTCCTAATGCGTCTGATGCTCCTAAATGATCGCTTTCATGACTCAGAAAGAGTACCTTCAACTGTGGCTATTCCAAAATATATGATAACAATTCTTCGGCTACGCATACTTTAGGTATGGTGTAATCCGAGCTGCGTTGAAAGCATCATAATAAGGATTTTTTCGCCTATTTACTGCAAGAGCATACTCTAATCGAACATTTTTTCAATGGAGAATGCGCTATTGCTGATTAGAGAGTCTAGAAAGTCCGGCTCAGCATCATGAAAATGATCGCGCGCCAGAGCGTTGCTAAATTGGTCTAAAATGGTTTTTATCCTTCTTTTGCCATTATAAGTCTAATATGGACTCTTTCGACAGGCAAATTTTAACTTCATTGAAAAATGGCGAATCACTGGACTTCAAAAAACTCCTTCAGGAAGTTAGGTTTTCACACAACACTTTACGCCTACACATTGCCAAACTGAAACGTCAAGGAATGATCGTTCAAACTGAGAAAACTAGAAATGGCCCTGGAAGGCCCATCTTGACATACTCGCTGCCTCCAGAGATAAAACAAAAAGTCGCCTTGACCCTCACTGACCCGTACACAACCATTGTCAGCCTGACCTTTCAGAAACTGAAACACCTTTGCAGATTTGAGAAAGGCGGATACTGCAAAGAAACTAGGAGAAACTGTGGAGTTCAAAATTGCCTTCAAATCATAAAAGGCGAATAAATACCATTAAAAACCATTTTAGCAACAAGCTGGCGCTCTCGCGAAGAAAAAACATACACGCTAACAACATGAATGTACTGATTATTAAACTCAGGGTCATGTTAGAAAAACAATTTTGGAAAAGAAAAAGAAGGGCAAATAGCTTGAAAAAAGAAGGATAATCGGTATACTCTCAACTTTTTCTTTTGCTTCCACTATTTTTGCTATTGACGCGCCGCGTTAACAGCCACAAACTAAAACTGAAGCATTCTGATGCTGATCTAATCAAGGCCAGTGGGTTGATTCTAGCAGAATTCTCTTAAGAATGGTTGCGCCGTCGCTTACCTTCAATTTCTTCTCCCCAAGCCTCTTCCTATACCTAATGGGCACCTCAACAATCCCAAAGCCTCTCCGCTCTACTTCGCTGTTCAGTTCCACTTCTATATCAAAACCCTTTGACTTCACTTGCCAGTCTTTTAGGATTTTAGCGCGAATTGCCCGCTACCCAGTCAACGGATCTTGCAGGTTTACCCCGTTAAGTAAACTGTGGGAGAAAGCCAAAGGCTTATTTCCAAAATAGAACAAGTTATGCAACGCACTCTCTTCGGCGTAGTCATTAAACCTGTTGCCGCAAACCATGCCAACGTTAGGGTGATTCTCAAGTATCTGTATCATTTCTGGGATATGCTCCGCCGGATAAGTGAAGTCCGCATCGGTAACAACAACGTAATCCACATCGGAACCTATGTACCCAACAGCTTTCGAGATGGCATCGCCTTTGCCTAAGCCATCCTGGAATAGAATATGCGCACCCAAATCTTTTGCAATTTCAACCGTCCGGTCGTGACTGTGACCATCAACTACTAAAACCTGGTTAGGACTAATTTTTTGCGAAATCTCCGCCAACGTAAGGCCGATACCTTCCTCCTCGTTCAACGCTGCAATTATAACGTCTGCGGAGCATTTTCTATCAGACTCCTTCCTCAAAAGCTCTTCATCCCAAACTTACTCCTCAATTACAATCTTTAACCAATCTATTATTCTATAATTTGGACTAAAACTTAACAAAAAAAGGAAGCGTGGTTTATTTCCACAGCTTTTTGCCGGTCAACAGCCAAATGACTACTAAGATTACAGCAATCACAAGCAGTATATGTATCAACGAACCTACGCCTGGCAAAGCAAAGAACCCAACCAACCAAAGTATCACAATAATAATAGCAAGCGTCAACCACGCATTCATAGCAAACTCTCCAACTAAGTCTTAACTACTGGTCTTAGGTACATGTGAAGTTGATCTTTTGAAACTTTTAAGTGCAGTCCATTGTCTGTCCAGCGGGCAACCCCTTTCTCTAGGGATGAAACGGCCAGCATGTTTCGTACTCCGCCTTTCTTTGCGCCAAGCACTGACTCAGCTATATCCTTTTTCAATTCGATTTCAAGATGAGTTATTTTCCACTCTTCCGGATCTACTTCTATACTTTTGACTATGCCGATTTTCTCGTCTAACGCAAACACACTTCTATTTATAAACTCTCTAGTTCTCATACTTGTCTATCCCTCCTTTCTAACGCTCATAATTTGGGCTACCCTATTAATGGTCATTAATTGAGTTAAGCGTATGTGAATGTGAGCCCACACCGACATTCTGACTTTGTGCCTGCGCTAATCGGTCTAACTGCTAAAAAGAATTTGGAACTTGAAACCACAAGAGAAACGAGATTCTCAGATTAGTCTTCAGCTTTTTTCCAGTCGGATTCAAAACTTGTTCTAAGTACGCCTATAAGGTTGCTGTTGTTTGTCCAAAGAGAAGGGCTTTCGCCTAATCCGCTTTCTTTGGAG
>PKYH01000066.1 GCA_003133625.1 Candidatus Bathyarchaeota archaeon
ACGCTAATTGAAACTAAGGTCTAATGGATTATACTAAAGGTTTTTTATGAAAATTATACTACATATAAGTAGTGAGAATTTATGAAATTTGCTGAAATTGCCATTTTGCTAAGGGAAATTGTGGACAGGTGCCCAACTTTAGATGGAAGTACCATTACGTTGATACCGCAGAAAGCTATGTATCCATTATTCCTGGGGTACCACATTAATATTAAGGCAAACTTTACTAAGGAAAGCATGAGTGGTTTAAGGAAAATAGTAGAGGGGCACGACTTAGTGATGAAGATAAAGACTGATTCAGTAGTAGTCTATGAAAATAGATCATGACAGCATTTTTTGTTTAGTGAGTTATTTTTACTGTTTTTGTTTCGATATGTTTTTTACGATAAGTCGCTAGTGCTCTATGTGGGACCGTTTTGGTGAAATTGAAGGGATTCCAAAAATTAACATTAACTGACCAAGCCTTACAAAGTTGGATTAATGCACTGCAAATTGGAAAGCCCAAGGTGGTTGCGGTGTCTTTGCAGGATGCGTCAGGTCGTGTTTTAGCAGAAGACGTAATCGCCCAAGAAGATTTGCCAAGGTTTGACAAATCAGCCGTTGATGGGTACGCAATAAAATCAGCTGATTCCGTTGGCGCTTCACAGTTTAAACCAGCAACTTTCCAATTAACCGAAAACCCGGAAGTAAACGCTAAGCAAGCCAAGCAAGTTTGGACTGGAAACCCCATCCCGAAAGGCGCAAACGCCGTAGTCATGCTTGAAAACACTAAAAAACGTGAGGGAAAACTGGAAGTTTGGAATCAACTTGCGCCAGGCGACAACGTTTCCAAAAAAGGCGAGGACATCAAAAAAGGCGAAATCGGCGCTAAAGCTGGCACTCGCTTGAATCCTTACCATATAGGATTAGCTACTGCATTAGGCTACAGCAAACTAAAAGTCGCTGAGAAACCGAAAATTGCCATTTTAGTCACAGGAAATGAGCTTGCAGAAGTAGGCACTCAGCTTTCTGGCAATCTAATTTATGATTCGAATAAAATCATGCTCTCAGCCATGTGCACGGAACTTGGCGCAGAAACAACAGACTACGGCATTGCTAAAGACAATGTGGATGAAATTGCTGATAAAATCCAAAAAGCCCTGCAAAGCCATGATGCGGTAATCACCACTGGCGGCACGAGCGTTGGAGGGTTAGACTTGGTGCCCGATGCAGTTAACAAGCTTGGGAAACCAGGCGTTATTGTTCATGGCGTTGCGTTGCGACCGGCGATGCCCACAGCCCTTGCCATGTTGGAGGGCAAGCCCGTTTTGGTTTTGTCAGGTAATCCTGTAGCTGCAATCGTTGGTTTTGAAGTGTTCGGTAGATCGATGGTTTGCAGGCTGCTTGGAATGAGCAAAACAGAGCCAAGACCGATGTTGAAGGCTATTTTGGCGAGAAGGGTTGCTAGTGCACTTGGAAGAAAAACTTACGTGCGGGTTCGCGTGACTTTGAAGAGTGGCGAGTTTTATGCTGAGCCAGTTAGCGCGAAAGGTTCAGGAGCAATATCTACCATGACGCAAAGCAACGGTTTCGTTATTGTTCCTGAAAATCGCGAGGGGATAAGCGAAGGCGAAACTGTCGTTGTTCACGTGTTTGGCAGCTTGGAGGTTGCAGACCAGAATGTTTAGGAAGCTTATGACGTTTGATGAGGCGCAAAAAGCAATTGAAGACCAGTTTAAACCTGCATTTTTAGGCGAAGAAGAGGCTGTGTTGCTTGAAGCTTACAATCGTGTTCTTAACGAAGATGTAGTTTCAACGCTTGATATTCCACCCTTCAACCGCTCGACCGTTGACGGTTACGCTGTGAAAGCCGAGGACACTTTTGGTGCAGAGGAAAATCAGCCTGTGACTTTGAAAGTTTCTGGTGTCGTGAATGTTGGTGAGCAGCCGAAAGTGGTTTTGGCGAAGGGTGAAGCTGTTGAGATTGTTACTGGTGCACCGATTCCTGATGGTGCAGACGCAGTCGTGATGGTTGAAGACACTGAAAGAGAAAATGGCGAGTTGCGTGTTTTCAGCACTGTTACGGTTAATGAGAATGTTATGAAGAGGGGCTCAGACATAAAAAAGGGCGAAACGGTTCTCATAAAAGGGCAGGTTTTGGGTTCTTCGGAGATTGGTGTTTTAGCGGCTTTGGGTTTGGCTAAAGTTAAAGTTTTAAAAATACCCATAGTTGCGGTTTTGTCCACGGGGGCAGAGGTAACTGAGCTTGGTAAGGCTTTGCCTGCGGGAAAAATCTATGACATTAACGCTTACAGCCTAAGCACAGCAGTAATTGAAAGTGGTGGAAAACCAGTTTACTTCGGCGTTGTTCCTGACGATAAGGCTGCTTTATCTAGGGCACTGCAGACTGCTGTGGCTTCAGCGGACATGGTAATTACTTCTGGCGGTGTTTCTGTTGGTCCACGGGATTATACTCCGCAAATCGTGGATTCGCTGGGTAAGCCTGGAATAGTTGTTTACGGTATTGCAGTGAAGCCTGGCAAACCTACGACCGTTGGGTTTGTCGGGGATAAGCCTGTTTTTTCGTTGCCTGGTCATCCCACGTCTGCTTTGTTGATTTTCTATTTGCTTGCTAGGCCTTTGATTCAGCGGTTAGCTGGCAGACCTGTAACTGGAATGACAGTGGTCAGGGCTTTTGCTGGTTCACGGATGTTTAGTGCTAAAGGTAGGCGAACGTTTGTTATGGTTAAGTTAGAGTTTGATAAAAGTTGCCGTTTGATTGCTGAACCAGTTGAAACAGGCGCTTCTGGGGCGATTACTACTTTGGCTAAGGCTGACGGGTTTGTTGAGATTCCTGAGAATGAGCAGTTTGTTGATGTGGATGAAGAGGTTGCTGTTGTGCTTTTCCGTAATGTTTCCGGTAAGGTTTAGGGTTCAAGCGGTTTTCTCTTAAATAAGATGTACAGTGCGAACACCCATGTGAGCACAGCGTAAGCAATCATGCCTATGCCTATCAGTGCATTGCTGAATCCTATTGAGTACAAGGTGTAAAGCGAAAAGGTTGACGCTCCAACAAGTAAGATGACTAATAACCATGGTGCCCAAGCCCTTTTTGTAAAAAGACCATAAGCTGCTATTAAACTGAGGATTCCGAGTAAACCAAGCTGCGGCGCAAAACTAGTTAAGGGCAGAAATGCAAAAAGGATTATTCCAGCGATAGCGTAGAAAGCTATTGATATCAATTCTGTGCGGTTGATTGTTTTTAGTTTGGTTGCTATGGACACTTGTGTTCGCCTTTACCTTATGCAGTAGGGGTTGAATTAATAAATTTAATGCATCAGGGTTGGCGAAAGAGTTTAGAGCAAGCTTAAGGGAATACCAGAACAGAAGAGGATTGAAATTACAGTATGAGTTATCTTGAACTGTTCACTTCGCAAACAAACGTTTTCAGTGGCTTGCAGAAGCCGTTTGAGAAAGCAAAATACGTCGTTTTTGGTGTGCCGTTTGATGCGACAAGCACGTATCGGACTGGTGCGAGGTTTGGTCCGAACGCGATTAGGCAGGCGTCTTTGAATATTGAAACTTACAGTTTTCGCAGTGGGTTGGATGTTGAGGATTTAGCGTTGNNGGCTTGTGGTTGAGGATATTTTGGCTGCTGGGAAAATGCCTGTGGCTTTGGGTGGAGAGCACTCGATTACGCTTGGTGTTGCGAAGGGTTTAGGCGCTAGGGCAGCGAAAACGGCGATTGTAAGTTTTGATGCTCATTTGGATTTACGTTGCGAATTTTTGGGGTCAACGTTGTCGCACACGACGTTTATGCAGCTAATAAGCGAGGAAGTTAAGCCAGCGAAAATCGTAGAGGTCGGCACACGCTCAGCATGCAAGGAAGAACTGGCTTATGCCAAGAAGGCTGGCGTGGAATTTTTCACTTCTCAGCAAATCATCAAACAAGGCTCAGTGCTGATTGCTGAACAGTTGAAAGAGAAGCTTCTGCCTTACGAGAACCTATATTTAACGGTGGACATGGATGTGCTTGATCCAGCGTTTGCTCCTGCAGTGCAGAACCCTGAGCCTGAAGGAATCACCACAACCGACCTGCTAGACATT
This sequence comes from Candidatus Bathyarchaeota archaeon, assembly GCA_003133625.1. GTDB lineage: Archaea > Thermoproteota > Bathyarchaeia > Bathyarchaeales > Bathycorpusculaceae > Bathycorpusculum. Next base: position 4,087 of record PKYH01000066.1, read on the forward strand.
GCCTGTGCCTTGTGCGATAAACGCGTGATTGGCTTTGATGTGTCGGAGATTGTGCCCATTTGCGACCAAGGAGTATCAGCGGTTGTGGCGGCAAAAGTAATGTTTGAAATGCTGTGCCAACTGGAAAAATCAAGAAAAAAATAGTTTAGGTTCTAGCAATCGAGATAGTTTATACCTCATTTAAAGCATAGGGTTCAATTCCATCCCCAGCTTTTTGATTTTATCAAACTCGTCGACAAAGAAGAACAAGCCTACTATTCGTTGCCTATTAGCTGGCGAATTTCTACGATTTTCTTAGGGTTAAGGGATACTTCCATCCCGTAGCTTGTTACCTTTGGGATAACATAGCCCTGCCGGGTTAGCTTTTTCAGCGAATTCTTGATTTCGCCTCTCTGATGCTTCGGAAAGCCCTTAGGAATATTATCAGCAGACGTATGCTTTTCACCTATAAAATTGTGCATGTACATCTTTCGGAGCACGGCTATCTCCAGAGCGGTTAGTTTCATTCCTCTTCACTGACATATTTTGGCTTTTAGTTACTGTGCAGTTTATATTTAAGGCTGAGGTCAATATTGACAAAGAAGTCCATTAAGTTGGACAAAGATAATTCTTAAATAAAACCAACTATATATTAATTTGGAGAAATTAACTTGCCAAAGAAGCTTGCACAAGAAGACCCAGGACCTCTCGAACGCTTATTCGGTTCATCAATGGCACGATTAATAGATTTCTTCATTCTATATAACCAGTGGGACTACTCAAAAACCGATATAGCTGAAAATGCGCAAGTAAGCATACGAACAGTAACACGTGCAATTCCCTACATAGAGGAGCATGGTATGATAAAGCGCACTCGGACGGTGGGCAACGCAGAAATGTACCAAACCAACAAAGAAAGCACTATAGTACAATATCTGAGCAAAGCTGCTATGGCAATTGCAGACATAGATGTAGATCAAGAATTGAAGCGCCAAGGCTACGCAAAAGATAAGCAACCAAAACAGCAGCAGGAAATCAAGCAAGTGCGTCAAGTAGCCTCAGCATAGGGCAAAAAGGCTAACAATAGTGGAATTCCTGCTCCAATAGAGCGTGTTGATGAGATTGAAAGAGCAGCAAAAATTAGACTTAAATAAAATCGTTAGTTCAGTGTCAAAAATTCAGAGTGCTGTAGGCATTGTTCTCTTTGGTAGTCAAGCAAGAGGAGATTATGACGAGTTTTCCGATTATGACCTCTTAATACTGTTTGAAAATAAACCTCTGATGTGGGAAACTTGGGATGAACTTTTCCAAGTCGTCGGAAGTCTAAACATGAATTTACATGCGATTCCAGAAACACTTGAAGAGCTTAAGAACGCTAACCCAGTGTTTTTAGATGAACTATTTAGATATGGAAAAGTGCTTTTTGCCAAAATGCCCTTAGAAGTTTACCTTCAGCCCTTAAACTTGAAATCTTTCTCCTTAATCACGTATGACATGCGCAACGTGAATTACGCAGACAAAATGAAAGCTTCATATTTCCTTTATTCCAAGGGAGGTGCAGGCGCTGTAGCGAAGGCTGGGGGAACCAAAATCAGCGACGGCTGTATAACTGTTCCAAGCGATATGGCTGACGAAATAATCCGGGTCTTAACTTCATTCGGTGTTCAAACTGCAAAGACAGAAATTTTCATAAATCCAGACATGCCCAAGTCATGGCCAACCCAAAACAGAATTCAGGCTTCCAAGGTTCAAATTGAGAATCCTCAACATGGCTAAACTGCTCGCTTTAGCCTATCCTCTTGCAGTTTTTACCCTTTTTTTTTACCTTTTTTTGCCTTTTTTAACCTTTTTTCACCTCAACCTAACGCAAATCCAAGCCCTAAACAACAAAAACAACCCAAAACACCCATTTCAAAAGGGGGAGGGGGCTACTATTTACAAGAAATCCAAACACAAAAAGCAAATCATCACAGCTGACAGGACATGCTGAATTCATATACTATATCACAGCATAATTGATACTGTCGAAGGCTGATGTTTTGGCTAAAGAACCAGAACTAACTATTCTCACAATCGGACACTCCACAAGAACACTCGACGAATTCGTCGGGATGCTCGAAGCCTACGGCGTCACCCTAGTCGTAGACGTGCGCACAGTTCCACGCAGCAGACACAACCCCCAATTCAACAAAGAAACCCTGCCAACCAGCCTCAAAAAATACGGAATAAAATACATTCACATGCCCGACATCGGCGGCTTACGCCGACCAAAACACGACTCAGAAAACTTGGCATGGCGCAACAACAGCTTCAGAGGCTACGCAGATTACATGCAAACCAAAGAATTCACAGATAACCTGCTAAAAATCATCGCGCTCGCACGAGAGAACTGTTTGGCGTTGATGTGTGCTGAAGCTTTGCCTTGGCGGTGCCACCGAAGCCTCATCTCCGACGCGCTCGTGGTACGGCATGTTAAAGTTGAACATATCATAAGCGCAACTAGCCTTATCAACCACCAGCTTAGCGAGATGGCGCATGTGGAAGGAACAAAAATAACCTACCCGCTGTGCATCAAAGAAACGCCGCAGAGAACTCTGATTGATTTTGGTACAACTTAGGCTAAGTAGAGACCACAAGGCTTTTACATAAAACAATGCGAATGGACTATAGTGGTAAACATTGCGTTTACGAATCACTAAAGTGGATGAATATCAGTTCCTGAGTTGTTTGAAGCATTCCTTGTGGGGTAGCCGCTCTGCTCGTTTCAAAGACTGGCAAAAAGGCGATTATCTTGTTTTTACTGTTGACAAGGCTCTATCTGGATATGCGGAAGTATCTGGAGCACCCTTTCAATCCAACGAAAGAGTATGGGACAATGATGTTTTTCCCTACCGTATTCCAATCAAATTTCGGCAAATTTTAGCAAAGGGTGAAAGAATTCCAATTCTTGGTGATATACGTGACATCTTGGTTTCTAAGTGGGGGAATAGTTATGGGTGGGGAATACTTAACCAACAAATTATTACCAATTCAGAAGCCGAGAAAATAATCAGTATGTTTACCTCTCGCCCTAATAATATTGTTCAAACTGAATTAAACCTTGAACAGTTACTCCAAGAAGCAGAACAAGAAAGGAAAAATAACTCGGTAGTAAAAAGAGCAAAAAAGGTGCGCTTTAAAGTAGAAACTGAACCTACTTTAGAGAGATTTACAGCAGAGGAAGATTCTACTCATTCTAAGGCACAGAATGCCTTAATTAAACTTGGAAGGATAACCGGTTGCTCAGTATGGGTCGCATCAAATGATAGAAACCGCTCGTTCCATGGTAAGACTTTAGGGGATGAGTGCCTAAAGCAACTACCGAATCTAGGATTGAACGATGAAGCAACACGTAAGATTTCACTCATAGATATAATATGGATTAAACAGAACTCTCCAGTCTGCGCTTTTGAGGTTGAAACCACTACATCAATTTATTCTGGTATCCTTAGGATGTCTGATCTTCTATCAGTAGTGCCCGCTCTTAACGTTAAATTGTATATTGTGGCACCGAGGGAGCGACAAGACAAAGTAGGGAATGAGTTAACACGTCCAACTTTTCGTAAAATTGGGCTAAATGATTTCTGTAAATTTATCCCAATTGAAGAACTAAATGATTTGTTATCCAAGGTAGAAGGTTTTGGGGGACATATTCAACCGACAATTATAGACAAGATAGCAACGGGATTTGGCGAAGAAATCTAAATATTAAGAATATTGCTCTAATTTCTCAGGCTATTCCTTTTGTAATTTAGCTATGAAGAAGCCGTTACACTGGTGAATATGCGGATAAAGCCGTTGGCATTTTGTTAATCCTCGCAGTCCAGGCAAGCCAATCGTCGGCGTAATTTCTGTTAAAGAGAATTCTGGATGCCACTTCAAAAACCGCTCAATTATCATTTCGTTTTCTTCCACGGTTATGCTGCATGTAGAATAAGTTAATGCTCCACCTGCANNCGCCATTTGGCTGAGGGTTGCTTGGCGAAGACGCCTGTGCTTGTGCATGGCGGGTCCAAAACCACCAAATCCGCTTCACCACAAAAAGGCAAAGAGGCGCATGCGTCGGCAATTATTGGCTCAACAATTTTGGCTCCCATGCGGGCGGTTTCTTTTTTCCACACTTTCATTCTTCTATTTGAAAAATCAACCGAGTAAATAGCGCCATTATTCTGCATAAGCTGAGCCAAATGCGTCGTTTTGGCGCCTGGTGCAGCGCAAATATCAAAAACCGTGTTGCCCGGCTTGGGGTCTGCAGCTTCTGCGGCGAAGCAGCTTGCTTTATCTTGGATGTAGAATAAGCCTTCCTTGTAGCTGGGCAAAGTGTTTAACGGCTGCTTCAACTCAACAATTCTATAAGTATATTTTAGCGATTCAGTTTTTTGGAGTTTAGCACCTTCTGCTTCAAGTTTTTGCACAATTGCCTCTTCTGTTGCCGCCAAATTATTCACTCGGATGTACGTGGGCGGCGGGTTTACACTTCCCTCCAAAAAGGCAACAGCTTCATTACGCCCAAAAAGCCTGTAACAGTACCGGACGAACCATGAAGGATGAAACGTTTCCAAGCTGACTTTTTCCACATCGCTTGCCGCTTTCAAAATTGGCTCCAGCTGATGCGTCAGCAAAAAGCCCAAAAACGGCTCAACTTCTAGCAGTGTTTGCCAGCCTAAAATTGCCCTGCCCAAGCTGGCGATGTGCTCTGCTTCTTGAAGGTTAATTTTAGCCCATTTCTTGGCAACGCGTGTTTGGTAAACATACAAGCGAAGGAAAGATTGGATGCCCAAATTGTATTCGCTGATTTTTTTAGGCACCATCACCGTGTTGACGAATTTGTCTATGAGGTTTTTGCGCCGTGTAGTCTCAACCACTAACCCGTAAGCATAGCGTATCGCGTTCGGGTCCTTTGCGCCAAGCTGCTTGACGGTTCTTGCTAAGGCTAAGCGTTCGCTTAGTTTTTGCATTTCCATCCAGCTCATGGTTTCAATGGCGATTGTCCAAGCATCCTTCAGCAATTACTTTCACGCCTAAAACAAGATGCAATGCTTCTAAATAAGAATTCAAACCGCGGCTGTTACTGCCTAAGCACAGCCACATATCTTTATGAACAATTCATTCGTGCTAGTCCGTTGTGTTCTAAAACCAAAGCTCCAAAAAATGGAGGTGACAGGTTTGTCGAGAAGGCAAAACAAAGAGGAAATAGAAAGAGGTAAAATGTCTGTAAGCGAAGCAGGTAGAAGAGGCGGCGCAAGGGGCGGTCCAAGAGTCCGCGAATTAATACGTGAAGGAAAAGAACACGAACAAGAATAAAACAAATAACAATTTCAAGAATCTTTGAAAATCACTTTTGAAATTTTGATTCAAATTGGAGGTGAATTCTTGAGCAAGTCGAATAAAAGCAAGGCTGAACAAGGACGGTACATGTGCCCTGAATGCGGTCAAATCTTCAACGATAAAAAATCAGTTGAGAGCCACCTTCACATGATGCATGAGCAACACCTCAGTACTGTGCATGAGGAATACCATCAGGGAATACATTAAAGTCTTGTTTTCTTTTCAACTTCTTTTCCAATTTTGCTAAATCTTCATTCCCTCAAAGCTAAAAAGTGACATGTAAATCATTGGAGTTTAGTCAGTAAAGATTTTAGTCGGTGTACACCATAGAAGAGGCTAGGGTTAAAAGGGGAATGGCGCAGCAAAGTTTAGACTTCTACTATAAGAAAGAGAGCAAACCCGAAAAAAAGCAAGAAGCAAAAGCGGAAGCCTCTCAAGCGCCATCATTTACACCTGTCGCTGAAGAAAAAAAACAGGAAAAGAAACGTCGCACGTTTCCACCAGTAGCACCTGAAAATCTGCCACCATCATATTTTGTTTCAGCATCCTACGATGGACGCCAAAAGAAAGCCGTAATAAAACTTTATGAGCCAGAATCAGGAAAAATCTACTTCTGGTACGATAACACCGGACACAAACCCTACTGCCTCACAAACCTGTCACCGTACGAACTGAAAAAAATCGACCGTTTAATTAACCATGAAGGCTTTGACCATTTTGAACTACAAGAAAAATTTGACCCCTTACTTAACCAGAACGTTAAAGTCACAAAAATAGTTGCGGGTGACCCATTAGCCATAGGCGGCAGACCCCAAGGCACCATAAGAGACATAATCCCAGAAGACTTCCCCAAAGTCTCCGATGAACCAGTTGCCCGAGAAGACATCAAGGTCTGGGAATCAAAAATAAAATATTATCAATCTTACATTTACGACCGTCAACTTCTACCAGGAATGATATACGAAGTTAAAAACGGCAATCTTGTTCCTAAAGTGCTTGAAGAAGCCACAGAAAACCTAAACAAAATAAAACTGCTGTTCAAAGATGCCACCGACGAAGAACGCGAATACGCTGAAATGTGGGCAAAACTTCTCGAGTATCCTGCGCCGAAGTTCCGCAGGGCAGCCATAGACATAGAAGTTTACGCTCCAATATCCACAAGAATGCCTGATCCACGGGAAGCAGCATGCCCAGTAATCGCCGTGTCGGTTTACAGTTCAGACGGCGAGAAAAAAGTATTAGTTCTTAAACGTGAAGGCGTTCGGGAAGGCAACCAGCACTTAGCCGCAGACATAAAGGTGGAGTATTGCGAAACCGAAGAAGAGATGCTTAGGAAAACATTCGATGTTCTCTGGGAATACCCGTTCATTTTAACTTTCAACGGCGACGACTTTGACCTCCGCTACCTCAGCCACCGCGCAATGAACTTAGGCTTTAGCAGAAGTGAGATTCCGATAGAAATAGGCAAACGAGTCTGCCTGCTAAAATACGGCGTCCACATTGACCTATACAAGTTCTTCTTCAACAGGTCAGTGCAAATCTACGCCTTCAACAACCGCTACCGCGACGTAACTCTTAACGACGTCGGCAACGCACTGATAGGAGTAGAAAAAATCCGTTTGGAAAAAACTTTCGGAGACTTAACATACACTGAACTTGCGCAGTACTGCTTGCGCGACTCAGAAATCGCTTACAAACTGACCAGTTTCGAAGACGACTCAGCGATGAAGTTAATCCTGGTCCTAGCAAGAATCAGTAGCATGCCCATGGAGGACGTAAGCCGCCAAGGCGTAAGCCGCTGGATACGAAACTTCATGCACCGTGAACACCGAAAAAGAAACATGCTAATACCGAACGCTGAAGACATTCTTACAAAAAAAGGCAAAACCGCCACTACAGCCATAATAAAAGGCAAAAAATACAAAGGCGCTATGGTCGTTGAACCCACGCCAGGCGTTCACTTTAACGTTGCCGTCATGGACTTTCCAAGCCTATACCCGTCAATAATTAAAGTTTGGAACCTCGGCTACCAATCAATCCTATGCCCACATCCAGAATGCAGAAGCCACTTGATACCGGACACGCCGCATTGGGTGTGCACTAAGAAGCGGGCGTTAGAAAGTTTGCTCATTGGCTCGTTAAGAGATTTACGTGTGAAATGGTATAAGCAGCGCTCCAAAGACAAAACCTTACCGGCTGAACTCAGAAGCTGGTACAACATCACTCAGGGAGCGCTTAAAGTTATTTTGAACGCCAGCTACGGGGTCTTCGGCGCCGACAGCTTCGACCTGTATTGTCCACCAGTAGCAGAAGCCACAGCAGCCATCGGCAGGTACTCTATAACCCAAATACTCAAGCATGCGGAAGTGCTAGGCATACAGGTTCTCTACGGAGACACAGACAGCCTATTCCTGAAAAACCCTTCTAAAGAGCAAGTGGAAGAATTAGTCCGCTACACAGAACATGAATTAAACATGGGCATCGACGTTGACAAAATCTACAGGTACGCGGTCTTTAGCTCTCGCAAAAAAAATTATCTTGGAGTTTTAGAAGACGGCTCAGTTGACGTTAAAGGCTTAACAGGCAAGAAAAAACACATTCCAATTTTCATAAAAAATGCTTTTAACCAAATGAAAGAGAGGCTTGCAAAAGTTAAGAACCCCGAAGACTTCGAAAAAGCAAAAAAAGACATAGCTGAAATAATCCGCGAACGCTATACTATACTTAAAAGAAGAGAATGGGAAAGCATTAACGAGCTTGCGTTTCACGTGGTTTTAGGCGAAGAACTTGAACGGTACACGAAAACCACTCCTCAGCATGTCAAGGCAGCAAAAATTCTAAAGCAAAACGGAGTTGAGTTAAGAGCTGGTGACCTCATTAGCTTTGTTAAAGTTATAAGGGAACCGCACGTGAAACCAGTTGAGTTAACATCAAAAAACGAAGTTGATGTTGACAAGTACATTGCTTATTTGCATTCTACTTTCGACCAAGTTCTGGATGCTTTAGGCTTAAGTTTTGATGAAATTATTGGCTTAACGAAACTTGAAAGGTTTCTTGCTTAATTAGCCTAACAGTTGAATAAGAACGCCTAGCAACGTGAAAAATGCAACTATCAAAGATATTATTGCAACTACTTGGCGCTCAGTTAATGGCCGATGATAAGTTATCACTGTTATTAGGCTTCTTCTATGCTCAGACGACAGCTTTTCCCCGTCAAAGATAACATTGGCTTTATAGTGAACAAAGAAAACGGACAGCAATACTATTGACGAATTGAAAATATAGGGCAGAATCGAAACCAGCAGGCTCAATTTTAAATCCGAAATTACAGCAAATGAGGCTATAGTCATTCCTATGGCAAAGGAACCTGAGTTGCCAACGAAAATTTTGCCTTTTATATTCAAATAGGCTAGAATTAGCCAGAACATTAAGGGACCGAGCATTAGAATGTATGATGGCGATAGAGCCATTAATCCTATGATAACTATGGCTGGGCATATTGTTTCTAAACCATTCAATCCGCCAAGTTGGTTCACAGTGTTTGTAACTATCATAACGATTAATGGAATAATCACGTAGAAGTATATTGAACCGAACTGTATTGTGCCTACAAGCGGTATCGATATAGACGTTCTGGTTGATGGATTTGAAAGTGCGAAATATATGAGGGGTAATGCGGCGATTAAGGGCATGAATGCTTTGTAACGCCATTTTAGGTCCATCCAGTCATCAAGCAAGCCCATAAAGCCGCCGAAAAGAATGCATACGGCTAAGGTTAATGGCGCCGAAATAGGTGCGTAAACGTCTGATGGATTCTTTATGTATCCTGAGAAGTAGAGAAGAAAAAGGTAAACAGTGGTGAATAGGACGTAAAGTACGCCTAAACCGTTGGAAATTAAAGGTTGATTAACTTTGTGCTGATCTGGAACCTTTGGAAACACTCCGTCGTTCCCTGCTTTTGCAATATTTTAGCCTGAGCCTGTTCTACCTGTCGCGGCATAGTATGCTTGCCAGTCAATTTGGTAGATAGCTACTATCGGCACTAGCCCGCCATATTGAAACGGTGATGTTTCTAAGCCAGCGAAGTAAGCTTCTTTAAAGTATGTTGGCGTTGTAGTTGTTGCATCTGGCGAAATGCTGTATCCTATGGCGCTCATAGTGTTACAATATTGTACTTCCGCATAGTTCATCAATTCGTATACAGTACAGTTCTCTCCTTGGTCGTTCCATTGCCATCTCCCAGTTTGTGAATTACTACTGCCAAATGCTGTTTCATCAGTCCATGCTGTTGCCGCGTTCATATAGCCTTCCTGTAATAGCCTAGTGCGTGCTTCTCCTGAAATGCTTGCCATCCACGGCCATTTTCCTTCGTCTCCATACCCGGCAGGGCCTGCAACGTATGTTGAGGTGCCGCTGCTTGATTGGCTTATTTGGAGTACGGTGAAAACGAGGATGTAGTTGACGCGTCCAGGATTATAATAGTCATTATAACTAGCCAGCATTTGCATTGATTGAGTTTGGTTGCCCATGAATATGAAGCCTAGGTTTTCGATTTGTGTGCTATTTACTGTAGTGTTATCTGCAAAAGACGTTACGTTTCCAAGGTCAGCTAACCAGTTGCCGTAGTCCCACCAAGCAACTACCACATCTGTTGAGTGAGCGTTATTTTTAAGCCAACTTATCGCGTTAAGCCATGCATCTACATGTTGGGTAAGACTTGCACCGCCTAGTGGAAGGCTTGAATCACTAATTGCTGTTGGTACGAAAGCTTGGTCGATGGCTCTTGGCACTCCACCAGTTTGTGGTGAGAAAGCCAAGTTGGTTACCAGAATAACGAATATCAGGAAGACTGCGACACCGCTGTATTCCTTGCTTACGCGTGCTATTCTACGTTTTGTTTTTGCGATAACACGCGAAGATTCCTGTAGCAAAGTGTAAAATGGTTTTATTAAGCCTAGAATACCAATTCCTGCTATGATGGCGAAGGCTGGAGCAAAGATGACTAGTAAGCGCACCATTGAAGCGGCAAAGTAAAGCGATGTTACAGCGAAAAGCATCAGGAAAACGTTTCTGTTTGTAGGATTCCTTAATGTAAAGTATAAGCCGACAAGGAAGAACAATATACCAATGCCTAGTTCAATGTATATGTTTCCCCAAGCTGAAATTCTCTGTTCTGCCACTGAAGCAATAAGCGGAGAAGCAGCTCGGATGAAGGGGTCTAAAACTGTGTCGAATTTTCCAGCAATGCCACTAAGAGATCCAGTTAGCCAAAGTCCACCAAAACCGCCGACAATTACAACTAGTGACGAAATGGCTAGTAGAACCTTGGTTCTCATGGATATGTTATTCCGTAAAAGTTCTGCAACTATAAGTACAATGAATACTCCAGCGACCGGAACTACTGCCCCGTCAAATACATAGTGAAGTCCAATATATGGAACTTTTGTTGCAATGGCTAATCCTAGACCAAAAGTTATGCTGTAACTAACCAAAAGCCGTTGATTATACCTCTTCAATAGAACCATTACAAAAGCAAATAGTGCAGTCAAGTCAAGCATGTAGTATGATGCACCCCAGCCTGCTATGAAATATGCCAAAGCAGCACCAGCGCCTAAGGAGTACAATATGGATGCACGTAAAGACCTATTGCTATCAATTGACCTTAGAAACAGAAACATGAACAATACAAGGCCAAGTACACCTGGGACTTCTGTGTCAAAGAATCCTAGAGAGCTCCTTTGCAGGAAGGATGGCGCTAACGCCAAGAATAAAGCGGCGAATAAACCGACTGCTTTTCCACCATAATCCTTGCCTACCAAATATAATATTAGACAATCAACCACGCCTATGATGGCAGGTAATATTGAGCAAAATGTCATTAAATCAATATTTGCACCAAACACTGAGATAACGTCGTAGAGTACTGTTGCTGTCATAGGTAGTGACGGCAAAGCATTAACCATGTTGAGTCCAAAAGGATACCACTTTTGCATGTCAATCCATGGTGTCGGCCAATAAGGTGAAAGCAGACCGTTATTTACCATGTGTTGTGTTATGCTGAATTGGTAATAGGGGTCAAACTCGTTAAGAAGTGCTGTTCCTCCAGAAAGATTTTCCCAGCGCAAAGGTAAAATGCGGATAGTAAAGGCAACAAACAGTATTAGAGCTAACGCGGAGTATGCAATTATTGAGCCGTGGCTTACTTGGATGCGTAATCTACCAAAAGGTGCCAGGCGGTTACTGAGTCGTTCCTTAATTCCTTCCCCCACTTTAAGCCATCTCTCCACACGTTAATTGCGATTGTAATTATTTTTCTTGTTAATATTAATTTATACACAATGGACATTTATTTATGGCTTTCCAAAATGAATCAAAATGGCCTTGGGGGTTTAAGGTAGTCTATTATGTGCACCACAATCTAAGGACTAAACTTTAGAGCCCTTTTTAACCAGAAACTCTCTCAATTCCGCTAAAACAGACACAAAACAGTTTCAGAAATCCTGAAGGGCAAACTAACTTTAAACAAGTTCTTTTTTCTATGAACCCTGTTTTGGACAGGCGTTGCATGGCTTCGGGTTAGGTACTTACCATTCTGGTTTTGACGGTTTTTCCCAATAAGTCTCTTCTGATAGATAAATCGAAGCTTTTGTGGGTGTACCCAACTTTCAACGCTTACTCATGGGTTTAACTTCGACATCTATGGGTAACAATGAAAGTTTTCTATCGCATTTTGGGCATTTTCCACCATTTTGCGAAATAATTTCATCTGGAGGTCTAAGCTCAACGCCTTCATATAAAACATGATTGCATCCATGGCAAATAACACGTTGTGGCATCCCAAATTCCCCGATAATAACATGGCTATGGCATATTTATTGGTTGCTAAAAAAGCCGTGTGTGCATAACTAACATACAAGTCCTTTTGTGCGCTGCTCGTTTTGCAGTCGGTCGTTTGGTGCTAAATTTGTAGTTGTTGAATTAATTAAATGGATGCGAATTTGCTTCGGTTGTTTTCTTAATCTTATGAGATTGCTTTGAATGCTTTCTTTTCTTAAGTTCAAGATTTGCTTCAAGAATTTGTTTGGACGGTTTTTGTGTTTGAAATAATTAATGACAGTGCATCGTATCAAAAAGAGAACTATATGGATTTAATTCTTAGTGTAGAATTTACGGGATTTCTTTAACCAAAAAACTCTGAGTGCTCAACGCAACGGGAAAAAACCTGCCACTAAGCTACTTGCCTGATTGGATAATAGTATTTTACGTGTGCTTTGTCAGGTTGAAATGCGCCTCTGACCCCTATATATAACGAGCACGTAGAGAGCGTTCCAAATGGAGGGGTTTGCAGGGTAACACGGAAAAACCGTGAAAACATAGGGGTTCATTTTTTCCATTTTAGTTCACCGAAGAAAGAGTAGTCTCTTCAACCATATGTGACCTTCGGCAAATTGACTATGGCTTCAGTATCACTGATTAACATCCTTTTTGGTTAATTGGATTTGATTTTAATGGCATTGGAAGCTTAAGCTGGCGAAGGAACTAAGAGCTTTCGGCTACAATTGATGCAAACCAAATTTAGACAAATTATTCTTGTTTTCACTTCACAAACATTTCTAGAAGATTGAGATTATTGCAGAAGGTATGCCAGGGATTGAGGATGAAGTTTCCTAATCCCTAGATGTGGGGAGTCTTTCTCCTTTCTCCTCGCCCTTCTCCAATTGACTTATGATTCGGAGAATATAATATAAGCCATGTTTCAAACTTGGAGTATATCAGAAAATAATACGTCTTTTTGCGCTTCACAAACATTTCAAGATGAGCTGAGAAATTTCACACTTTTAGGAATGGTTAACCACTCCTAGCCTTAACTAACACAGATTTCGTCCTTTTGGTTGGTTGGATTAAATTTTAATCTTTCTTTCTTTCTCTCTCGCGACTCCCTACTCACTCCTCACTATAATTAAAACTGCTAATCCAAATCTCCCCTTACTCTTACTATACTACTAACCCTTAAGCACCCACACCCTCAACACAACACGACACGACACAAGAAAAGAAATTTAAAGGTCTCAAGCGAGAAAGAGTTAGCATGGTAACGTTTGTTGGATTGATTAGAACTCTAACTGTGTTAAGAGAGCCTTATTTGGTTCTGATTATGAAATTTAGCAAAAAAAGAAGGTTAGTGACTTTTAGGAACGGCGTCAAACTTCGCCTTACTTGGTCGCAGTTTAGGGATTTGCGGGATAGCTATGGTAGTATGCAAAAGTATGATATCAAGCAGGTTGAGAATGATTTGTTCAAAGTGAGCTTTGACAATTTCGATGTTGCTGCTCCAATGAGCATGGTTTGTCCTGTTGGCGACTTAGTTCAGAGGTATGCAGTTGAGAGGGTTGATAATAACGTGTTCAATATAACAGGTGATATGTTTGAGCTTGTTGGCTCTTTACCGATGTTGCGTACTTTTTGGGAACTGGAAGGTGGAGAGTACAGTAGTGATGTCCGCGGTAAGGTTGTTTTGGATGTTGGAGGTTTTGAAGGTGAATCAGCCGTTTTCTTTTCTATGATGGGGGCAAAGAAAGTTATTGTTTACGAACCGGTTAAGGCTCATCACGTGTTTATTAAAGAGAATGTTATGCGAAACAATGTTAATGCTGAAATTCACGAGGAAGGCATAGGAGCGCGCAATGGGACGCAGGTGCTTTATTATGATGAAAAGGCTATTCTTACTTTCGGTCTTCTTTCGAAGGGGCAGTTTAAGATGGAGATCAACGTGAGGGATGTTGCTGAAGTTATTGCAGAGAGTGGTGCAGACGTTGCAAAGTTTGATTGTGAAGGTGCGGAGAAATTTCTTGTCAATGTTCCTGTTGAGACGCTTAGGAAAATTGGGTTTTACATGATTGAAGTGCATTATTCTGAAGCTATGAGAAGGGCGATTATCAAAAAATTTATAGCTTCAGGTTTTAGTTTAGTGAAAAGTAACATAAAGGGTCCTGATACTGGAACAATATGGTTAAGCTTGAAAAAGTAGAAGCGCGTGTAGACGAGGCAGGGTGGACGACACTATTGCATGGTGCAGGTATCCTCCGGATCAGTCGGCTTCTCAGACAAGCCTTTGTATGCTGGTTATGGAAATATAAAAAAAATACCCGTAGCTAAAATAGGGTTGTCAAGTTGCTGTAAAGCTTATTTTTAAGAGGAAGATTATTTGGAATGTTTAAGCGTGGTTTAACAGCGTTTGGGAAAGTACACGTTAATTATCACTGAAAAACCTGATGCCGCAAACAGAATAGCGATGGCTTTGGACGTTTATGGAAANNGTTGCAAGCAAGGAAAGAACTAAACGAGATTATCCAGTTTTTGATTATCACTGGGTTCCAAGATACCTAGCCGAACGAGGGGCATCAAAGATCCGTGTTTGGCTGAAAGTAATTGCGAAACTAGCAGAAAACGCTGAAGAGTTCGTGGACGCCTGCGACTTCGACATTGAAGGCAGCATCATAGGCTACTGCATACTCAAGTATGCTTGCGGCAGCAAAGAAGAAACTGCCAAACGCATGAAATATTCCACACTCACAAAAGAAGAACTGCAAGAATCCTACGCTCACCTATTGCCACATTTGGATTTTGCTCTCGTTGAAGCTGGATTGACAAGGCATGAAGTAGACTGGCTGTACGGCATAAACCTGTCTAGAGCCTTAACTGTGGCTGCGAAAAATAGCAGCGGACAATACGCTACACTCAGCACTGGCAGAGTGCAAGGGCCAACCCTCAGATTTCTGGAAGACCGAGAAAAAACCATAAAGTGCTTCGTGCCCACTCCCTATTGGAGCATAACCGCTAAAATAAACATAAACGGCACGGCTTACGAAGCTGATTATGAAAAAATCCTCGAAAGCAAGCAAGAAGCAACGATAGTAATTGATGCTTGCAAAACCAAAGAAGGCCAAATAGAAACAATAGCGGTAAAAGAGTTTGAGCAGAACCCACTGGTACCCTTTGACTTGGGCGCTTTGCAAAGTGAAGCTTACAGAATTTTCCGGTACACGCCGATGCGTACTTCAAACATCGCTCAGCACCTGTATTTAGACGCATTAATCTCTTATCCACGGACAAGTAGCCAAAAGCTTCCGCCAGCAATCGACTACGAAACCATATTGAGAAAACTGAGTAAAGTGTCTGCTTACGCGAAACAGGCAGCTGAATTACTCTCAAAACCAGCACTGAAGCCGAATGAAGGAGAAAAAGCTGACCCAGCTCATCCAGCCATTTACCCGACTGGAAACCTGCCTGAAAAACCCCTTGGCACTGCTGAAAGAAATATTTTCGATCTTATCGTCTGCAGGTTCCTGGCTATTTTCGGTGAGCCCGCAGTTCGTCAAAGCGTGAAAGTAACATTAGACATTAATGGAAACCATTTTCAACTAAACGGAATACGAACGTTAAGCGAAGGGTGGCTTCGATTTTACAGACCCTACGTCCAGCTGAAAGATGTAACTTTGCCACCCTTAACTGAAGGTCAAAAAATTGTTGTTAAAGGAGTAGTTCTGAAGGACAATTTCACTAAACCGCCACCGCGGTATAATCCTCGCAGTTTGCTTTTGAAAATGGAAAAAGAGGAAATAGGAACCAAAGCGACTAGGGCAGCAACCATACAAACGTTATACGACCGCAAATACCTCCACGGGACCGATAGTCTTGTCGTTTCTGACCTTGGCTTTGAAGTTACTGATGTCCTAGCAAAGTATTGTCCAAGCGTTGTCTCCCCTGAACTAACAAGAAAACTTGAGGAGAACATGAATGAAATCCAGCAAGGAAAAGAAACAAAAGAAAATGTCCTGCAAAAAGTCATCGAAATCCTAAAGCCTGTTACGATGGAGCTTAAAGAAAAAGAATCAGTTATAGGCAAACAATTAAGTCAAGCATTAAAAAAAGCTCGGCTGGAAGAAAGAATTGTTGGTGCATGCCCAACATGCGCTGATGGAAAACTATTGATTTTGCGCTCGAGAAAAACAGGAAAGCGCTTTGTTGGCTGCTCAAACTATTTCGAGGGCAAATGTAACGTAACCTTTCCGCTACCTCAAAGTGGCACAGTAAAACCGTTAGATAGCGTTTGCAAAAGCTGTGGCTGGCCCACATTACGGGTATGGATGAAAGGAAAGAGGACTTGGAAATTATGCCTAAATCCTAATTGCCCGTCGAAAGGTGCGAGCAACCAGTGAAATGCAAAATATGCAGTAAAGATGCCCAAGAAAACGGTTTTTGTATGCTGCATTTAAAGGCTTACCAAAATATTATCGATAAATTTGATGTATGGAAGAAGGCATCAGATACTTTTTGGAGCCAATATTTAGTTGAGATTCAGAAAAATTCATTAACTGGAGAATGGGCTAAAGAAGTAGCAAAGTACCTAATCAAGGAAGAGAACGGAAATGTCAAGTAAAATAAAGAAAAGTTCTTCATCTGTTTCCTTTTCGCTGAGTCGATGGTTCCGCAAAATCTCAACAGCCGCTCCTTCAACACTTATAATTACTGTGGTAGGACTTTCGTATGCTATGTTTATTTTCGGCGGTGGCTTGTTTACTCTGATTAGTCATCCTCTTCCTTCAGCTTACTATAATGGAAAATTCTATTTCCTCTACCCAAGTATCAGTTCACAATTCATATCAGACACTGTGGTTTCGGTGATACTGTATGCTCTTGGCTTTCTGGGTCTGTTTATTATTTATCAAAGTACGAAGAGCGCTTACAAGCCAAGGCAAGCTTACATGATGCTAGTCATAGGCGTAGCATTTTTGCTTCTAGCATACATATTCTTGGAAGGCGCGATTTCTTTCAAAGCATCTGGAGGTTAACCCTTTCACCAAGGGTTACTTTTTAACTTCATTTTGTAAGCCAAGAAGTTTGTGAATAAGTGGATGGGCGGAGTGATCAGTAAAACTGTAACTGCCAATTCCCAGTTTATCATGGCTAAAGGAATCGAAAAAACGAATGCGCCAACGACAAAGTCAACTTGATCAACTATGGGAAGACAACCACCAGGGGCAATCCCTAATCTTCTCTTGAAAAAAGCACCTGTCAAATCGCCCAAAAGGGCACCCAACGGAATAAGCAGACTAAACAATACTGGGTAACTTTGAAAACCAAAAACCAAGCCTTCAACTAACCCCACACCGATACCAACACCCCAACCGAAGAAGAAGCCCCTGAAAGTTTTGTTATCTCCCAAAATGCGTTTTCCATCGTAAAAGTTTTTTCCGAAATCCATCCGCGTTCCTCCTCCAGCAAGCACTGGTGTGGCGTTTGCGCAGTAGGCTGGGAAAATAAATTTTAGTGCTTCTATGATTAACAGGGTTATTTCCATGTGGTCAACCATCATTGGTAGAATTCAGAATCTTTTATTCCGGCTTCACCTATTTGTATATAACAGGTGACTTCTTGCTTGTTTTTCCGTGTTTTTTCAAGAACCGCCTTGATTGTTTGAGGATAATCGGTAGGTTTCACAGCGATTATTGTATCAGCCCAAAATTTTAAAACTCTGGTTGCAACAGGCGCAACACCACCATTCATCTCATCCAAAACGCTTCGCACTTGGCTTGTTATTACAATGGGAATTTTTCGGATTTTTGCTGTTTGCGCTAAAATAGCTAATTGCCTGTTTAACTCGCGGTTTACGCCGAAAGCTTTTCCAGACAAATCAGCAACTTTTGCGCCATACAACGACGTGAAGGTGTCAATTACTATTAAACCAAAATTCTTTGTGGTGTAATCTTGAATGCGGTCTATAACTGCCGTTTGCTCGTCAAAATCCTTCGGTTTAACTAAAATGATGTGCTCAGCAACTTCGTCGAATTTGTCTGCTGAAACTTGAGAAAGTCTTTTAGCGGAGAAAGTGTTATCGCAGTCAATAAAAAGAGTCTTGTAATTTTGCAATGCGCAACTGACGGCGCATTGTATGGCAAGCGTTGTTTTTCCAGTTTCGGGTTCACCATAAATTAAAGTAACGCTTTCGGGTGAAATGCCTCCGCCAATGTTGATGTCGATGCATCTGCAGCCCGTGTTCAGTTTAATCATGTTTTTCCACGTCAAGGATTATAAACTTGAAACTAGTAATGTGTTTTGCACTTAAACGTATACTATTAAAGTTGATTTAGTGAAAGAAAAAGTTGCGGTGGCAACAGTAAAAGGAAAGGCATACTTTCTAATTGTTAACGAGTTAAGAGAACAAAATATCTCCTTCATAAGTTTGGTTCCAGGTGAGCCAGTGCCTGCCGAAGTTAAAGTGGTTATAACAACTGAGAAGGAAAAGCACTTAGTAAAGCATGAAAAAATACTAATCTTCACGAGCGAAAATGAGCTAGATGATTTAGTTAACGAAGTAAAGAGAATACTTCAAGGAAAAGAAGCCTACGAAAAAATAGTGATCGGCATTGACCCCGGTGAGGCAATTGGGCTGGCAGTAATCGCCGATGGAAAAGTTATTGAGGAAGGTAACTGTTTTAGCACACAAGAGGTAATTAACTGCATAATTAAGAGAATAAGGAGCGTTAATTTCTCATTGACTAGTGTTTCTGTTAAAATTGGGAATGGCGTTCCAGTCTACAAGGAATTACTCGAAGCCTTAGATGATTCTTTACCGCCTGAAGTAGCGCTTGAAGTGGTGGGCGAGGCAGGAACCAACAGACCCTTAAAAGAGAACAAGCGTAGCCGAGGAATTAGACATATTTCTTCAGCCATACGAATAGCTGGAAGAACAGGTTATGTTATTCAAAGGAGGAAGGCAATTGCAACAAACAGTCGAATCCGATAGGACACTGTTAGTGGATGGTCCAGCATCTGTACAGGTTGTTTCTGGCAAGGCTGAAGTATTCGGTTACCAAGTAAAACAAACCGCAAGAATTTTAGTTCGTGAAGGCAAGCGACTGCCATTCTTTGTCCTTGAAAAAGCAGTTTTTGACGTTTCGTTAGGAGCGAACGCAAGCATTGAAGAAGTTGTTGGCAGCACAATTCCAGAGTCATGGAATAAACCTCTTGAAGCGGTTTTGAGCGTGCAGAAGAAGCCGGTGATTGTTTTGCTTTTGGGGAAAATTGATTCTGGAAAAAGCAGTTTCTGCACTTACTTAGTAAACAAGTTAGTTAACGAAAAATGTAGAGTAGCTGTTTTAGATGGCGATTTAGGTCAATCAGATATCGGTCCCTCAGGCACGGTGGGTTACGCCTTAGCTTCCAAGCCGGTGAGGGAATTGTACGATTTAAAATTGGAGAACGCTTTTTTTGTGGGTGTTACCTCGCCGATACTAGCAATAGCTAAAACAATTGAAGGCTTAGCTGCTATGAAGGCTGAGATTTTGGAGAGACTGGTCGATTTTGTGGTGGTTAATACTGATGGTTGGGTTACAGACGATGTTGCTGTAAGATATAAAACTCAATTAGTCAAAGAGCTTAACCCTGACGTTACAGTTGGCGTTCAAGTAGAGGATGAACTTTCGTCTCTGATTGCTAACCTAGAAAAAACCCCTATTATTGTAGTGAAACCCTCTGCTTCTCTTAAGCAGCGGAGCACAGAAAAACGCAAAAGCCTGCGAGAAATGAGTTACGCAAGGTATTTGAAAGATGCAAAGTTGCAATGTTATCCAATAAGCCAATTGGTAATTGAAGAAAAATCGGCTTTACCAAAAAATGAAGACGCGAAAAAAGGATTACTTGTCGGGTTATATCGGAGCAAATTTTTAGGAATCGGTGTCTTGCGTGAAATTAATCAGGTAAGAAAAGCGTTAAAAGTTCAAACTGCAGTTTCCGCTAAGCCGTCAAGGATTGTTATAGGAAAAGTTTTGTTAGATGATAAGCTTCGCGAAATTCAAGACTGAATTTCGAAGAAATTGCTTATTTCCCCAGCTAAAACGCCCTTGCTGTCAGGTAAAATCTTCATACCATTGCTAATCCATGAGGGCAGGAAACTGCGGCAGTAATTTGTGGCAAAACGGTAGTCTAAAAAGACAATGGCACCTCGGTCATCCAGCGTTCGTATGGGTCTGCCTGCGGCTTGAGAAGCTCTCTTCATAGCGGGCAAAACATAACCGTATTCGCGTCCAAGCCCTGGAAAACATTTGTCATAATAATCAATCTGCGCTTTCACCCTCGACGTCGGCTCCGCATAAGGAACACCCACAACTATTACAGAGTTCATTTGGTTGCCTGGAAAATCCACGCCTTCCGAAGTTCTTCCCCCTTGAACGCCGAGGAACACGGCACCGTTTCGGTCGCCGCATACTTTGAAGTCTGAGACCATTTTCTCGTTTGCTTTAGAAGTCATGCCTTTCCGCTCATGAAATAGGGGTTTTTCTAAAACATTCTCCAAGCCTTCAGAGAGCAGAGCGTTTAGTACTTCAAATGAGGCAGCGAAAACTCCAGTGTTGGTCGGAGTATTCTTTACAACCTCATTTATTCGTTGTATGATTGTTTGGTACATTGCTGGGGTTCTTTTCTCCATAGATGTGGTGACGCCGAGGGAAACGGCTGAGAACACGTGTTCTTTTGGAAACGGCGATGGCACAATGCATTTTACTGTGCTTTGTGGGAGTCTTGTTATTCGTGAGTAAGCTTCCAGCGGCTGAAGAGTGCCTGACATTATAACGTTGGCATAGGTGGATGAGAAAACTGGCTCCGTGATTTTCGATGGGTCCAGCGCCACTATTTCTAATTTTGCTGTTTTGTTGTTTTCTTTGTTATAGTATCGGCTTGCAACGTTTATGAATGAACTGTCGCCTAATGTTTCAAGCCACTTGAGCAGGAACTCGCACATTGCATGAATGTAGGAACGCGGGTTTTTGCCTTCTGCCAGCAGACTTCGTTTGACGGAGCTGCCGACTTCGTGGAGGTGCTCAAAGAAGTCTCTGGGGTTAGCTATGTTTCCCTGTTTTTGGATGATTTCTATAATGGAGTCAGGGGAAATTACTTCTTCTCGGCTAATCTTGTCGGTTAATTTTTCTACTTCGATTCTAAAGAAATTGGCGAAAGCTTCAATGTCTTTGTTGCCGAACCTGTTGGCTTCTAACTCTGCCTGTTTCAGCACAAAAAGGGACAGCGTGCTGCTTGAGATGTCAATAGCTGTCTCAGGCAAATTATGCGCTTCATCAACGATTAGAATGATTTTTTGCAGTTCTGATTCAAGATTTTTCAGAAACGCCGTTCGAATCACGGGGTCGAAAACATACAGGTAGCTTAAGGCAACCACTTTGGCATCTGATAAGGCTGATTTCACTAGTTCGTATGGGCAGACTTCTTTTTTCTTGCAGATTCTAAGGATTTCAGACGCCATGTAGGGACGAGCTGCAACTTGCTGTTGAAGTTGAAGGTAATCGTAGGTTCGCTCGTCCACGTTAATGTAGTAAGGGCATCTACTTTTTGCCTTCAATAACTCACAAACTTCCATCAATGACTTTGAGTCGAAAGCGCCTCGGGCGGCGAAAACGTTAAGGCACATTTCATTGCGTCCGCGAATGGAAACGCCTGCAACCGGGTGCTTCTTGTAAATTGCTCTTAACTCTTCTATAACGCGGTCATGCTGCCGATGAGTCCGTGCCACATAAAGTATTTTCAAGTTTTTCTCGACGGCTACTGGTAAGCAAGCGGAAAGAGCTGAAATGGTTTTTCCCAGACCGTTACTGCCTTCGATGAGAACAGAACGCCTCTCATGTACGGCGTTGAAAACTGTGTTTACAAACTCATCTTGGTGTGGCCGCACGCTATTGTATGGGAAGTACTCTGTGACTTCGCTTGGCAGCTTAATCATGCTTACCACCTAAATCATTCGATGGACAGTAATTGTTCACTGGGCATTCAATGCAATGGGGCCGTCTTGCTTTACAATATTTTCTGCCATGCGCAATCAACAGCAAATGAACTGCCAAGTAATCTTTCGGCTGAAAAAGTGACTGAAGACTCAAGCGTACAGCTTCGTAAATGCCGTTTGCTGGCGCTAAACCAAGCCGCTTAGCAACACGATTCACATGCGTATCCACAGGTATGGTGGGTTGGTTTGCTGAGAAGAGCAAGACAACATCCGCCGTTTTCGGCCCGACTCCGGGCAGTTCAGTGAGCATTTTTCTAGCCTCATCCAACGGCAAAGATAAAACAGGCGCAAGTGAACCGTGAAATTTTTCCAGAATAATTTTTGAGGCAGTCTGTATTGTTTTAGCTTTGCTCTTGTAAAGACCGCCAACTCGAAGGCAAGCTTCAATCCTGCTTATTTCAGCATTTGCCAGCACTTCAGGCGTTATTTCGAACTGCTTCGAGAGGTTTTCGAAGGCTCTTGCCGTATTGCGGTCAGCGGTGTTTTGTGAAATAATCGTTACAACTAAGGTTTCGAATGGGTCCTTTTTTGATTTAACCAATTTAGGCACGGCTGTAGTGCCTAGTAATATTTGCAAGATTGTTGCGGCGCGAGTTTCAGTCATCATCTTTTTGCCTTCATCCCTCTTTGAAAATCTTGCCAAAATATTGATTGGTCAAGCTATTAAATACCATCTGTGCGAAAAGGCTGAATGATAAACGGTTCACCCCCTAATGGTCACGTTATGGCATCATTAAAACAAGGCTTATGGAAATGCAGATTTTCACGCTTTAAAACGTTAAAATCATCCTCAAATCATTGGAGCGTTTGTAAAATGGAATTTGCTTTAATAGGAAAGGTTTTTAGTGTAGTTATTATATGAGACTGTGAAAAAGTGTATAGTGTAAAGTGAGGTTAACATTATGTCAGTGTTTGCAGCACCAGGTGCATATGACCGTGCGATAACCGTTTTCTCACCTGACGGACGACTCTTCCAAGTCGAATACGCAATGGAGTTAGTGAACCGTGGAGCCACGATTTTAGGAATCCAAAGTCCAGAAGGACTTGTTCTTGGTTCAGAAGAAAACATCGAAATCCTTGAAGAAGCAGGATACTCATGGAAAATCTTCAGGGTAGACGACCACATTGGCGCAGCAATAGTTGGTTTAAGCTCAGACGCCAGAATACTCATCGACCAAGCCAGGATATACGCTCAAAGTAACAAATTAACCTACGATGAACCCATCGACGTTGAAGTCGTAACCAAGCGCATATGTGACATCCAACAAATGTATACGCAACATGCAGGTGTAAGACCCTTCGGAGTTTCAATAATTTTCGGAGGAGTCGACAAAACAGGAACAAGAGTTTTCGGGACGCATCCAAGCGGAACCTACAGAGGATACAAAGCAACAGCTTTAGGCGCAGGAAGAGAAACCGTCCTACCAGTTCTAAAGGAAGAATACGGCGAAGGCATGACTTTGGAAAAAAGCATTAAACTCGCAGTAAAATGCTTATTAAAAGCCCTAGAAGCAAGACAGTTGCCGCCAAGAATAAAGATTGCAATCATACCAACAGCAACCAAGAAAATGGAAATGTTAAACGACGGCACTGTAGAAGGCTACATCAAAGAGCTGGGTTCAAGCAAGTGAAAACTCGATGAGTGAAAAGTTCACCGTTGCACGCTTAACAAAAGAAAACGAGCATTTTGAAATTCTAGTAAAACCCCAAAAAGCATTGGATTACCGCAACGACAAAATCTCAGGAATAACCGATGTTTTAGCCGCTGAAATAATTTTTTCTGACGCAAACAAAGGCACCAAAGTTTCCGAGGAAGCAATGCGCAAAGCCTTCGGAACCACAGACCCCTTAAAAATTGCTGACACGATACTGAAGAAAGGAACGCTTCAACTTACAACTGAACAAAGACGCAAAATGATTGAAGACAAAAGAAGACAAATAATCGATTTTATCGCAAGGCAAGCAGTTGACCCGAAAACAAATCTGCCGCATCCTCCAATGCGCATCGAGAATGCGATGGAGCAAATCCGTTACCCAATTGACCCGTACAAGCCAGTGGAAGAACAAGCCAAAGAAATAGTAAAACTGTTGCGACCAATTTTGCCGTTAAAGATAGAGCAAATAACAGTCGCAGTGAAAATACCTGCCCAATACTCAGCAAGAGCCTACGGATCTGTCAAAACTTTGGGCACTATAAAACGGGAAGAATGGCGTGGAGATGGCTCATGGTATGGCGAATTAGAATTGCCTGCTGGATCATACGCCTCGTTGCTAAACAAACTTGGCGACGTAACTAAGGGAAGTGGAGAAGCAAAAATAATCTCTTAAAAAAGGAAAAAAATGGATAGGTGAAAATTATGCCAATATTCTTTGAAAAAAAACAGCTTGTAACGCCAGGAGAATTGCTTGCTGAAGGCGATTATTTAGCTGGCGAAAACACGTATATGGAAGGAAACAAAATTTACGCCGCAAGAATTGGACTTGTGGATACTGACAATAAAAAAGTAAACGTTGTTGCACTTCGGGCTTTTTATGTGCCTAAAGTAGGTGACATCGTAATAGGAGCAGTCTTGGAAGTTGGATTTAACGGCTGGACAGTTGATATTAAATCACCCTACTCAGCGCTCCTACGTGCATCAGACGTTTTAAGCAGGCCTTTCAAGCCCCAAAACGACGAGTTATCCCAAGTTTTGAACGCTGGAGACTTAATTGTTGCAAAAATCGCTTCATACGATAGAGCTCACGATCCACAGCTTACTGTTGGAGAGCCAGGGTTGGGAAAAATAACTCGCGGGCAAATTCTTAAAGTGACACCCACCAAGATTCCTCGTGTAATCGGTAGAAAAGGCTCAATGATTTCCATGATAAAACAGGAAACAGGTTGCCAAATTATTTTGGGGCTTAACGGTGTCATTTTGGTCACTGGGAAAACTCCTGAAGACGAGGAACTTGCTATAGAAGCGATCAAAAAGATTGAGCAGGAATCCCACACAAGTGGCCTAACAGATCGCATAACACAGTTGCTTAAAGAAAGTAAAGGTAAAGTGGAGGAAAATAAGAATGAATGAAAAACCTGAAAAATTAATTGATAAAAAAGGTATTAGATTAGATGGTAGAAAAGCAGACGAACTTCGACCCCTAAAACTTCAAGTAGGCGTTTTATCAAACGCTGATGGATCAGCCTATATTGAACATGGAAAAAACAAGATTTTAGCCGCAGCTTTCGGTCCAAGAGAAATGCATCCAAAGCACCTGTCTCTTCCAGACCGCATGGTTTTGCGGTGCCGTTATCACATGGCTCCCTTTTCAGTGCAGGAACGCAAATCACCTGCGCCTTCAAGAAGGGAAGTTGAGCTTTCTAAAGTTATAAAGGAATCTTTGGAACCAGCCTTGTTCTTGGAGCTTTATCCGCGGACAGGTGTTGACGTTTTTGTTGAAGTACTGCAGGCTGATGGTGGAACACGTTGTGCAAGCATTACTGCTGCTGCACTAGCCATTGCTGACTCGGGTGTTCCAATGCGTGATTTAGTTGTTGCTTGCGCAGCTGGAAAAGTCGATGACACCATTGTTTTGGACTTGTATGATGCTGAGGATAAGCTTGGTGCTGCAGATGTTCCAGTAGCTTTTATGCCTAATTTGAATGCGATTACGCTGCTTCAGATGGATGGCATACTTACGCCTGAAGAATTTGAGAAAGCGGTGAACATGGCGATGGATGGATGCAAGAAAATCTATGAGATGCAGAAGGAAGCTTTAAAGACTAAGTACATGGTTGTTAAGGAGGTTGAAGAGTAATGTCGTCGCTTGTTACTCGTGTTAGACTAAAGCAGATTGAGCAGCTTATTGAAAAAGGAAAACGGCTAGATGAGCGAGGTTTACGCGATTACAGAGAAATCAAGATCGAGCAGGGTTTGATTGAGCGCGCTGAAGGTTCAGCTAGAGTTTTGCTTGGCAAGACAGAGGTTCTTGTTGGAGTAAAAGTTGCAACTGGCGAACCATTCCCAGACACACCAAACGAAGGTGTACAAACTGTTAACGCTGAGCTTGTACCGTTAGCATCACCTAATTTCGAACCAGGACCACCTGACGAAAACTCGATTGAGTTAGCAAGAGTTGTTGACAGAGGCATCCGTGAGTCAAAAGCTATTGACACTGAAAAATTATGCATTGAGCCTGGGAAGAAAGTGTTCATTGTCTTCGTTGACGTTTACGTGCTAAATCATGATGGAAACTTGATTGATGCTTCTGCGTTGGCTGCTATGGCTGCTTTGTTGAATACTAAAATGCCTAATTACGAAATCAAAGATGGCGAACTGAAGATTAAACAAGGGTACACTCCGTTACCGATGAAAAGTCACCCAATAACGGTTACAATTGGGAAAGTTAACAATTATTTGATTGTTGACCCTTGGCTGGAAGAAGAGCAAGTTATGGACTCGCGAATTTCATTTGCTTTCAATGATGACGGTAACATTTGTGCAATTCAGAAAGGCGGCTCAGGCTATTTCACACTGCAACAGATTTTAGAGGCATCGAAGATTGCTCGGGAGAAAGCAGCTGAACTGCGCAAGAAGCTTGATTGGTGAAAAAGTTGCCGAAAACAAAGAAAGTTGGTCCAACACGAGGTTTAGGTCCTCGTTACGGTTCGGCAGTCAGGAAACGCTATATTAAAGTGATTACTGAACTCAAAAGGCCGCATAAATGCCCAAACTGCGGCTTTGTGAGAGTACATCGTGAGAGCGTTGGCGTTTGGAAATGCAAGAA
Organism: Candidatus Bathyarchaeota archaeon; assembly: GCA_003133625.1. Taxonomy (GTDB): domain Archaea; phylum Thermoproteota; class Bathyarchaeia; order Bathyarchaeales; family Bathycorpusculaceae; genus Bathycorpusculum. Next base: position 31,046 of record PKYH01000066.1, read on the forward strand.
ATGCAGTTACACTTTCGCTGGCGGAGCTTACACTCCAATGACTAAGCTGGGTGTTGTGGCTAGGCGTGCAGCTAAAGGCTTGCCCGTAGAGGAAACCGCAAAAGAAGCGGCGAAAGCTGCTGCTGTTGAGCCGGCAACCGAAGAAGAAACCGAGTAACCTCTTCTTTTAATTTATTTTTTTGTAGTTATTAGATTTTGTTTATTACTTTGAACTTCTGTTTTAGCTATGGAATGCTGAATGGCAACTAGGGCAAAGGCTACTGTGCACTTAAAATTCACTTCAGAAAAACAACTAACCACACTTCTTAATGCTCTAATGCCAGAAGCCAACGCACCAGTTACAAGACGAGCCAACGTAAAATTAGAGAAAGACGGCTTATTTCTCGTGTTAACGGTTGAGGCTGAGGACACGGTTGCTTTGCGTGCAACGTTGAATGCTTATTTGAGATGGATAAACTCAGCAATCAACGTAATAGACGTGGTTGAACACGCTTAATTTGTTAGGTGAACTCGTGCTTGGGGCAAGTTTAAAGCCGCACTATAAAAGTATGTTTAATCAACCTTAGTGTTCTTTTTCAAAGTTTCTTGACTAAGCATGTTTTCATTTGTATTTTGCTTTGAGTATTAGGATTATAAATGCTTGGATGAAAGCTAAAGAATTCGCAATAATAATCGGCAAATCATTCACGTAAACTCCATAAACAAACCATAAAAACACGCCGCCGCAATATAGCGAGAACATGCTGGTTGAGATGTCTTTGGTTGATTTTGTTTTCCAAACCTTAAGCAATTGTGGGAAAAGCGAGATTGTGGTGAAAGCAGCGGCAATTAAGCCAATTATTGTTATGGTGTCCATCATGCTCTTGCTCCTAAACTTGCACCCGATTGGTATTTAGGTTTCGCTTATAAAACAAAATTGCCCAAGAAAAACGCAATAATTCGAGTTATTGATTAACTGGTTATGGAAAGGAAGGTTTAAGTCAACTGCTGTGCCTTGAAAGACACGGCTTGTAGCTGTCATCCCCATTGTCCGTGGGCAATGCTTCATCTGACACTACAATTGGCTGGTTGACACACAGCCTGAGATGCTCAGCTTTACCAAGCATCTCGATGTTACGAGAAGCGTTCAAATCAGCATTCAAACTAAAACCACAACTGCCACAATGAAAATCTAAAGCATGCCTGTTCCACCTATGAACAAAACCGCATTTTGAACATCGTTGAGAAGTCTTGTATGGATTCACCAACAATACCAGTTTGCCTCTTGATTCAGCCTTGTAATCGATGAACCTTTCTAACTCGTTAGGCGACCATGAACCAAGCAACCTGTTGAAACGCTTTCCATTCTCTTTCGTTCGAGTGATCCGTAATTTTTCTAGTGCGAACACGTCACAGGGCTTGTTGACTATGGCTTTGCTTATGCAGTGGTTGATGTTCAGCACAAACCGTCTCTCACGTCCACTCAAACGTTGAAGTTTGCGGTGAGCTGAACGTGTGCCTACGTGCTGAAGACGACGACGCAAGTAGCGGTAACGCCCCTTTACAGCTCTCGAATGCTTAGAATCGAAGAATGTGTTGTCTGAGCAAACAGCAACATTAAGCACGCCTCTATCAATGCCTAAAACTTTTCCCGTGGCCTTCACTTCTACGTCTGGAACATCAACTTGGACGTTCAATAAAGCTTGTTTCTTGCGTATGATTAACTGCGCATTAGTATAGGCGCCTTTCCAAGTATCCAAGTAACTGTAGTGATTGAACGGAAAGTTTAGTCGCCCCTGAACTGTTGTCAACGAGACATGGTTTGTTTCTGGATAGAACTTGAATGTGCGATTATCGTATCTGACGGAAAGGCGCTTTTTAACTATTTTTGCGTAGTTTGTTCTTTTGAGCATTTCTGAAGCTTGGTCTCTTGCAGTCTGCACTAACGCTGAAGGAAAGTTCGGAATGGCTTCTCTGACTTGGCGATATGTTGCCTTGTTTAACTTGTCTTTGTTGTGGATTTTGTGTTGTGAGCCGTAGTTCACAACTATCTGGCAAGCCTTGTTGAAAGCAACTGCTGTTTCCACAAGCGAGTTTTCAAAAGGCAGCTTAACTTGGATAGTTCTGAACATATTTTACAAACCGCAAGTTTTTCTATTTAAGTTTAATTAATAATCACGGTCAGCTCAAAAGTTAACTGTTCACTCGTCAAAAAGGTTTAAATAAATACTATCTCATTTCGTATATGCTTCAAGTTAAAAAACGGATGAAAATTTAGCATGTCACAGGAATATCGCTATATACTTCGTATTATGGGTACAGACGTTTCAGGTGCCCTTAAGGCTTCTTACGCGTTAGCAGAAATAAAAGGCGTAAGCATGAGCCTCTCAAATGCAGTCTTAAAAAAAGCAGGAGTAAATCCTGACCTGCGAGTAGGCTTCTTAACGGAATCAGACATATCAAAAATAGAAGATGTTATCCGAGAACTAGCAAAATATAACCTGCCAACCTGGCTTTTTAACAGGCGAAAAGACTCGGAAACAGGAAAAGACATACATCTTTTAAGCGCTGACCTAGTCTTAAGAACAAAAATGGATATTGACCAAGCCAAAGAAATCAGGTCTTGGCGTGGATACCGCCATGCTTACGGCCTAAAGGTTCGTGGGCAGAGAACAAAAACCACTGGAAGAGCAGGCAAAGCCTTAGGTGTCAAGAAGAAGACCATTATGCAGAGACCTGGTGGAGCGCCACCCGCTGAAGGAGGCAAATAAACGTGGGAGACCCGAAGAAGCAACGTAAAAAATTCGATACTCCGCGATTCCGCTGGCGCAAAGACATCCTTCAAGAAGAGCTCAAACTCGTAGGTCAATACGGCTTAAGAAACAAGCATGAACTCTGGCGACATAAAACCACTCTATCAAAAACCAGAGGCATCGCCCGTTCACTTATCAGTAAAACTCCTGAAGAACGAGCAAAAATGGAAAACGAGTCGCTTGTAAAACTTAAAAAACTCGGTATCCTGCAAGAAACCGCCGTGTTAGACAACGTTTTAGACTTAACAATCGAAGACATCCTAGAACGCAGGCTGCAAACAATCGTTTTTCGCAAAGGCCTAGCACGAACAATCTTCCAATCACGCCAACTAATCTCACATGGACACGTAACCATCGATAACCGCAGAGTAACAATCCCCGGTTACATAGTGCCAAAAGAGGAAGAAACAAAAATCATTTATTCACTAGAAAGTGCAGTTGCAAACCAAGCCCACCCATTACGCGTCGGACTCACAGTCGTAGCTAAACAACCAGAAATTAGGCAGCCTAGCCGAGGCCGAAGAGGCGGAAGAGGAGGCGGCAGATTCTGAGCACCAGTAACAAACGAAATGAGAAATTTGCCATCGTCCACATCTTCAGCTCCTACAATAACACGCTAATCCACATAACCGACATATCAGGCGCAGAAACAATCGCTCGCACAAGTGGCGGTATGTACGTAAAAGCAGACCGCATGGAATCTTCACCATACGCCGCTATGCGTGCAGCAACCGGCGCAGCTGAAGTGGCTAGAGATAAAGGAATAACAGCCATCCACATTAAAGTCCGAGCGCCAGGCGGTTCGGGACCAAGAACTCCGGGACCAGGAGCGCAAGCAGCCATACGTGCATTGGCAAGGTTTGGTTTCCGTATTGAACGCATTGAAGAAGTTACGCCAATTCCCCATGACGGTACAAGAAGGCCTGGCGGCAGAAGAGGAAGAAGAGTCTAATCTTCATTTTTCCTTCTTTATTAACAGAAAAATTGAAATAATGCACTGATATTTCTATTGACCGCACAGCCATTATAGTAACCTTATTGGAGTGTCTCAGACAAGTGAAAATGGAAATCCTTGAAAAAAACGATACCAACCTCCGCATAATCATCAGAGAAGTGGATGTTCCGTTAATGAACGCTTTGCGTCGAATAGCACTTGCTGAGGTACCCAGCATGGCAATCGATGAAGTTGTCATGATAGAAAACTCCTCAATTTTACAAGACGAAATAATATCCCACAGACTGGGACTTACCCCACTAAAAACTGACTTAGACAGTTATAATCTTCCTGAAGAATGCCAATGCCAAAGCGAATTCGGCTGCCCTCAATGCCGAGTAACGCTTACACTGGATGCTGAAGCTAAGGAAGGAACAAGAACAGTTTATTCGGGAGAAATCGTTTCGGAAAATCCTGAAATTATCCCTGTTTCAGACAAAATTCCAATATTAAAACTGGCTAAAAACCAAAAATTAAAACTTGAAGCTTACGCGCGGCTCGGAAGGGGTAAAACCCATGCAAAATGGCAGCCAGTTTCAATGTGTGTTTACAAGTTTTTCCCAAAAATAACCGTTCCAACCGAGAAATGTGAAGAATGCGCAAAATGCGTTGACATCTGCCCCAAGAAAGTGCTGACCATTAAAGACGAAAAAGTTGATGTCAGAGACCTCTTGGCATGTAATCTTTGCATGGACTGCGTTGAAGCTTGCCCAAAAAAGCCGTCACCGTTGAAGGTTGAATGGGAAAAGAACGCGTTCATAATGAATATAGAGTCAACAGGTGCGCTTCCACCAGAACGCATCCTCAAAGAAGCCACCAAAACGTTAGGCAAACAACTAAACGAACTCGAAGAATTAATAAAGGCTGAACAACAATGAAAGAAACCAAAACAACAAACCCCGAATTAATCCAGCTTATCCGTCTTCTAAAGAAAGAAAGCAGAGAAAAACAAGCAGGCATCTGGCTAGACGTAGCTGAACACTTATCCAAGTCTCGAAGTCAACGCGTCGCCGTTAACCTGAGCAGAATAAACAGGAACACCAAAAGAAGCGACGTCATAGTTGTTCCAGGCAAAATCTTAGCCTCAGGCAGCCTAAACCACGCAGTAACAGTAGCATCATTTGGCGCTTCTGAGAAAGCGAAGGAAAAGCTTGCGGCTGCTAAAGGAAAATACCTCTCAATCCCTGAGCTCTTAAAGAAAAATCCTAAGGGTGCAAACATAAAGATCATTCGGTGAAAGAAATGCAAACATCAAAAACCTCTGTCACACTGGTCAACGCTGAAGGATTAATAGTTGGCAGAATGTGCAGTAAAGTTGCAAAACGATTACTAAACGGAGAACAAGTAATCATCCTCAACGCTGAAAAAGCGGTTTTCTCAGGTAAAAAGAAAAGCAAAGTGGCAGAAGCCAAGCAATTCCTTGAAGTAGGCGCTCCAGAGCGCGGTCCATTCCATTACCGAAGACCAGACCGTTTCCTACGAAAAACCGTAAGAGGTATGCTTCCGTTTAAGCAGCCAAAAGGCAAAAATGCCTACAAAAGACTGAAGGTATTCATGGGAATACCCTTAGAGCTTAAAGACCAAAAAATGATCACATTCACAGAAGCCTCATCTACCAATCTTAAGGGTCCACATTTCACCCTTGCAGAAATGGCAAGAGAGGTAGGATGGAACGAGGGTAAATAAATATGCCAGCAAAAAAAGTTTTAGTTGTTAGTGGAAAAAGAAAAACAGCAGTCGCCCGCGCCGTAGTTAAACAAGGCGTAGGCAAAGTACGAATAAACATGACTCCAGTTGAAATTTACGAACCAGACATCGCTCGCGCAAAAATAATGGAGCCTCTGCTCCAAGCAGGCGGAGACATCTGGCAACAACTAGACATGGATGTTAAAACCAGCGGCGGAGGCTACATGGGACAGGCAGAAGCAGCCCGCATGGCCGTTGCAAACGCACTACTGAAATGGACGAAAAGCACTCATCTACGCACAGTATTCAGCGAATATGACCGAACAATGATTGCCGGAGACTCCCGAACAAAAGAAACCAAAAAAGTCGGTGGAGCAGGCGCACGAGCAAAAGAACAGAAAAGTTACAGGTAAGGTGAAAAAACAAATTGATTATTCCCGTAAGATGCTTCACCTGCGGCAAACTGGTTGGAGACCAATGGGACGAATTCACAAGGCGAATCAAAACAGGCGAGAACGCAAGCGATATCTTAGACAGCTTAGGCTTGAAACGGTACTGTTGCAGGCGCATGCTGCTCTCTAACGTCGAAATAATTGATGAAGTTCTGCGCTTTTATGAAGAAGCAGAGAAAAGAAAAGAAGCACGCAACTTCTACTAAATTTCTTTATTTAAAAATTAAAAATGAGAATTAGTGAGAATATAGTTTCTCGTACGGTCGCTTAGAGACTGGCAGTATTTTCTTGAATTTAGCGCCCAAGATTTCCTTGGGGTCAGCGCCAAAGTGGCTACAGTATTCCTTTACTAAGCTTTCAATCATCTGTGTATCTCGCTTGCCAACTTCCATTATTTTGGTTCCATTTTCCGTTTCAAGTATGTTGCCTCGTTCGTAGATTACGCCGCCATGCATTCCTGTGCCGACAAATCGGGCTTTGCATTTTTCGCCTTCTTTTAGGTTTAAGCCTAGGATGAGGATTATTCCGCCTGCCATGTATTCAGCCAGAAAGTCGCCAGCCGTTTGTCCAATGATTATCTGGGGAATTTTGCGCTGGTACTGTTTCATGTGTATGCCAACCCTGTAACCAACGAAGTCTCGGACGAAGATTTTTCCGCCTCTCATCGAGTGTCCTGTTATGTCTCCAGCGTGGCCATTTATGATTATTTGCCCTTCGTTCATTGTGTTGCCGCAGGCGTCCTGTGCGTTGCCATGTATTACTAATTTTGGTCCGTTCATGAATGCGGCAAGGTCGTTTCCAGGGGTTCCGTAAACATCGATTTGGATGTTTGTGTCTAAGTCGGTGCCGAGGTATCGTTGTCCACAGACATTATGTATTTCTATTCTTTCAACGCCGGTGCAGATTGCCTGTCTTAAGAGGCAGTTTAAGTCTCTGTAGTACAGTCCCTCTGCATCGATTTTTAGTACATTGCTCTCTTTTTTTAAACGTGGAAGATATTTTGCGTCGATTTCTATTGCCTTTTTTTGTTCTAGCATGCTTTTACTCTCCTGCCATTTTTACGCCTAGAATCTTTAACTCAGTCCTCGTTAACCCAACACCTCTGAGCGCTAGTCGGTTGCCTCGTAAGCTTTCGATGGCGTTTATTCCCATGCCGCCCATCATGTCTTTAATCTCTAAACTCCAGCTTTGAAGCAAGTTAACCAGTCGCTTAGACGCAATGTCGGGGTTGATGCGTTTGCTAATCCACGGGTCGCTTGTCGCAATACCCCATGGGCATTTGCCAGTGTGGCAGCGTTGGCAAACAGTGCAGCCTATAGCTATCAAAGCTGCAGTTGCAATGTACACAGCGTCAGCGCCTAACGCTATAGTCTTAACCACATCGGCGCTGCTTCTGATGCCGCCTGCTGCGACGACGGAAGCCTTGTTTCTTATGCCTTCTTCTCTTAGACGTTGGTCTACTTGTGCAATGGCTAACTCGATGGGTATGCCTACGTTGTCTCTGATGATTTTGGGTGCTGCGCCAGTTGCGCCTCTGACGCCGTCGAGGGCTATTATGTCTGCTCCAGCTCGTACCATGCCGCTGGCGATTGCAGCTGCGTTGTGAACTGCTGCGATTTTCACTGAGATTGGCTTGGTATAGTTTGTGGCTTCTTTAAGTGCATAAATTAACTGTNNGTGTCCGCCTATGCCTGGTTTTGCGCCTTGGCCGATTTTGATTTCTAGAGCAGCGCCTACGTCAAGGTATTTGGGGTGTACACCGAATCGTCCGGATGCAACTTGGACAATGGTGTGAGCGCCGTACTTGTAGAGGCTTTGGTCTAAGCCGCCTTCGCCCGTGTTAAAGTAGGTTCCACATTCGGTTGCTGCTCGGGCTAAGGATTCATGCACGTTTAAGCTTACGGCACCATAGGACATGGCAGAGAACATGATTGGCGTGTCAAGGCAAAGTTGCGGAGTAAGCTGTGTCTTTAGCACTACTTCGCCGTTTTCCATTTCCAGTTCTAATTTGTCTGGTTTTGCGCCCAGATAGGTCCTAATCTCCATAGGTTCCCGCAGCGGATCGATTGAAGGGTTGGTTACTTGGCTAGCGTTTAGGAGTAGTCGGTCCCAGTAAGTGTAGTACGGTTTGTCACAGCCCATGCCTGTTAAGATTACTGCACCGCTTTCCGCTTGTTTTTTCACGTCTCGGATTGCTTCCAGTGTCCAGTTGGCGTTGTCTCGGTTAGCGGTCGGGTTCTTTCTTATGGTAATTGCATGGGTTGGGCAGAAGGTTACGCAGCGTTGGCAGTTAACACAGTTCTCTTCCTTACTGCAGACCGTGTCAGTTTCTTCATCGTAGTAATGCGTATCGTATGTGCATTGGTTAACGCATACTTTGCAGCGTATGCAACGGTTTTGGTCACGTTCAACTAAATATTCAGGAATCAGGTAAGTTTTCATTGACTTTCTCCTCCAGCTAAGACTTCAGCAGTTTTTGGGCTGCTGGTTTTTAGTCTGCCCACGACTGGTTCTCCGCCTCTTGGGCACCAGAACTTGTCAAGGTTAGGAGAAACCAAACGCATGGCTGACTCCTCTGACGAGAGGTATAGGAAGTCGCCGTTTGAGCCAGCTACTAAGGGTCGAAGTTTGATTCTGTCGGTTAAACCTATCATTTCGCCATGGTGAGCAACGATTATGCTGAATGGCCCGTTCATTAGTAGGCTGCCGTAAGTTTGGCGTAATGCACTTAGAAGTTGTGCTTGTTTGGGTTCCATCTTGTCAATTTCACTCCATAACGGCGCTGCGAGGATTTGGGCTACAAGTTCTATTGGGAAGTGTTGTCTTCGCATGAGCAAGTCAACCGTATATGCTAATACCTCGGTGTCTGTTTGCATTGTGCATTTGTAACCGAACATTTCCAGGTAGCGGCGGTTAATGCCATACGATGAGAGTTCACCGTTGTGCACTACTGTCCAGTCAAGAATGTTGAATGGGTGTGCTCCGCCCCACCAGCCAGGAGTGTTTGTGGGGAATCTACCGTGGCATGTCCAAAGGTATCCTTCGTAGTCTTCTAGGCAGAAGAACTCTGCCACATCTTCAGGGTAGCCCACGCCTTTGAATACGCCCATGTTTTTGCCGCTTGAGAAGACAAATGCCTTTCCCGTTTCAGTGTTAATGCGCATGATGGCTTCTATCACGTAATCTTCTACTGTTTGGCCTTCAGGTCGGCGCTTTTTGGGTTGAACAAAGTACCGCCAAACTAACGGTGGGTCTCGAACATTAGCGGGTCTTGTCTGCATTTCTTCGTCGTAGATTATGTCGAATCTTGAAGCGAGTATGCGGTCGGTTTTTTCTTTAGCGTCCTTGCTAAGGTACATTATGTGAAAAGCGTGGTAGTCTTTGAAGTCTGGGTATATGCCGTAAACTGCGAAGCCGCCGCCTAAACCGTTGCCACGTTCATGCATGTTCGTTATTGCACGGACTGGATCCTTTGAGGAGAAGCGTTTACCTTCCGTATTCATCATGCCGAAGATGGAGCAGCCTGAGAAATCCTTGTCGTCTCCGAAGGGACTGATTATGTTTCTGTCTTGATTGTTCATTTTATTGCACCACACACATTTTTCTCTGCAGACTTACTGGCAGTGTTGCTAGGCCAAAGTCGTCTGAGAGCAGTTTTTGCTTGAATTTTTTCACGTTTATGGCATTCTTCATAAGATAGAACGAGACGCCTGCTCGTTCAATGCAGTTCACAAGCGTCAAGCCTACGATAACGTTGTTTTTAAGGACAAGTTTCTTGTACACATTGCGCTCAGCATCGTGTTTAACTAGCACTTCCAGCGCAGGGTCTTCCTTAGGATTAGCTAAACCTATGGAAACGATGGGAGTACCAAAGTACTTTAGGCTGCTCATGTTTGTGCCGCCCATGTACGTGGTTTTTTTACCTGCCATGTTATAGCCTGCAACTTGGCCTTCTAGGACTGCGAGGGGCCAGAGAGGCAAGAGGCGGTTCTGGTTCATAATGAAGTCGTACGCTTCAGTTACGTCGCCGCTGGCGTAAACATCAGGTACATTTGTCTGCATCATGTTGTCCACTACTATTCCCCTGTTAATTTTCACAGCAGTCCCTGTCACCAGTTCAGTGCGTGGAACAACACCGATAGCTACGATGACAAGGTCGCAGGGTACTTGGTCACCCTTGGTTAAGATTACTCCATCGACTACACCTTCATTGCCTGGTTTGCCCAAGATTTTTTGGACAGACTGGCCAGTGACGATGTTGACGCCTGCCTTCCTAACGACAGCTTCCACAAGGTCCGAGGCTTTGGCATCCAAGAGGAGGCTGAGAATTTTATCTTGCAATTCGACCATCGTAACTTTTAAGCCGCGTTTCAGGAGGGCTTCGGTTACGCTTATGCCGATGAGTCCTGCGCCTATGACTACTGCCGCCTTAGCGTTTATGCTATCAATTTTAGCTGCAAGCCGTTCAGCATCCTTGAAGGTAGTGAAGGTGAATACGCCATCCTTGTCTGAGCCTTCCATCTTTGGAACGAAGGGTTTGCCACCTGTTGCAAGCAGCAACTTTTCATAAGCGACTTTTTCGCCACCTTCAAGCTGGACGGTTTTCTCTGTTAAGTTTAGAGCTGTTGCCTTTTTGCCTGTAAGTGCTTCTACGTTATTTTCTTTCCAGAATTCGTCTGTTCGGCACTTCATCTTATTGAAGTCTGCTTTGCCACTGACAAAGTCGCTAATCATTGGACGACTGTATTGTGGACAAGGTTCTTCTGAAATTACCGTTATAGCGCCTACTGGGTCTACTTCACGGATGGCTTCAACTGCGCCTATGCCTGCTGCTGAAGCGCCAACAATCACGTACTTTGCCATTTAGAGTTTCACCTCTTTGAATACCAACGCTTGGTTGGGGCAGTTAGCAACGCATGCTGGCTCTTCGAGACCTTGGCATAAATCGCATTTGGCAACTACTTTGCCTTGCTGGTCCATTTTTATGGCGCCGTATGGGCAGACCATTATGCAGGTCCAGCAGCCCATGCATTTATCTGGGTTATGAGTTACTAAACCTGTTTTTTCGTCTTTTTGCATTGCTCCTGATAAGCAAGCAGTCACGCATGGGGCATCTTCGCAATGTCGGCATTGGATGGCGAATGATATTGGCTTGTTTACTTCTAGTCTTACTCTGCTTATTGGTTTGGGGCATTCGCTGTTGTAGGCTTTGATTATGTCTTTTGATTTTGAGTGTTGGACTGTGCAGTAGACTTCGCATAATCCGCAGCCCATGCATAATTCTTGCTTTGCGATTATTCTTTTCATTTATTTTAACCTCGTCAATATTTTTGTTTAGCGTGGACAGGTGAGCATGAAAATATAGAGTTCAGCGTCGTTTGTGCATGAAACGCCCTTGCTTGTGGTTGATTGGTCAGCGTTTCTGATTATTATTTTACAGGTGTTTAACGGCATTTTTATCCCTTTTTTGTGAGAGCTAGCCCATTAAAATAGCATGTATTCTATATAACTTTGTTGAAAATCATTTATATGTAAGTTAATGAACTATGTTATCTAAATGAAACATATATCAGGTGAATGCTTTGGCAGAAAAAGACCTAGGCTATAGAAGGGTCCAATGCACAGGAAGGGGCTCATACATAATATCCCTACCCAAAGAATGGGTTCAAGACATCGGCTTAAAACGAGGCAGCGAAATAGCCTTCAACATCCAACCAGACTCCACATTAACGCTGGTTCCAAGAAAAATCAAAGAAAAAGAAGGCAGAGACAACGCATCTAAACCCAAAGAATACTACATNNCTGCGCATGATCCGCGCGTTGTACGCTATAGGTGCTGACATAATAAGAGTTCACTTCAGAAACACTCAAGACGCAGTAAAATACAAGAACGAAATAAAAAACCTATCCAGAGACAACTTTCTTGGTTCAGAAATAATCGATGAAACATCAGACGAAATTACATTGCAAATCCTAATAAAGCACTCAGAATTCCCCATCGAAAAAGCTGTTAGAAGAATGGCTATCGTAGCACTCTCCGCAAACAGAGACGCCATTGCCGCCCTAAAAGACAGAAGCACCACTTTATTTGACAGCGTAATCAATGCTCACAATGATGTTAACCGCTTAGGATTATACATTGTTCGCCAACTAAAATATGGCATAGAACGAAACCTATACCGAGAACTCGGTTTTAGAACACCTAAAGAGTTTCTCTTGTACCGCATAGCAGTAAACGACATTGAAAACATTGGCGAAAATGCCATGAATATCATAAACAATCTGGGTTCACTGCAAAAATTAATCAATGATGAAACACTTTTCATAAAAGACCCCGTAGACGAAGAAATATACAATCAACTAGTCAATTTCAGTTCACAAGCGCACCAGCTATACGAAGATGCCATAAAAGCAATGTTCAAAAGAGAATACAAAGATGCAGAAAAATTAATTTCAAAACGGGAATCTATCTATCCACTAGAAAACGAGCTAATCATGCTAATGTCAAGCAAAAAACTAGACCCAAACATAGCTTCGGTGCTGCGCTTAATTTTTGATAGTTCAAGGCGTATAATGGATTACAGTCAGAACATGGCAGAATTAACACTTAACCGCACCGTAGAAGAACTATGCACATCCTTCGCCACAAAATAACAAACTCTCCACTATTTTACGCAACTATTTACAATTTTATAGCGCCTTTTAATAAGGAGGCTATTGTTTTCCTGAGCCTAGAAAAGAAAAAAGAAGAAAATGGTTGTTTTTATTTTACTTTTGGTATTCTTTGATGGATGTTGCGGGCATAGTAAGCGTTTCAGTTACGCCGTCGATTGAGCGGATTTTTTCGCCTACAAAATGAAGCGCGTTATCGTTGCTGTCAGCTTCAAACCACACGGCAAAATCCCAGCTTCCGAAGACATTGTAAGAAGCGTTAACTCTTATGCCTTCCATTGGCCTTTCAGATACAGATCTTAACGAATTAAAGAAGGGCTCTGTTTTCGATGGGTGCAGTTTAATTAAAACAAGGTATTTCTGCATGTTTTTTTGCATTATTTTCACCAAGCAATGTTATACTAAAAAAACATTTTAACATGTGTGACTGTAACCAGACTATAACAACTACAATTTTTGCGCTGCAAGCAATAAATCAGTTTGGTTGCAGAATTAAGAGTGCTTCCTTAATTTGAGCTTGGCATGCTTTGCATTTCTTCATAAATTCCCCATTTGTCAATGGACCGTTAACATCGCAAACGATTCTGGAGCAAGCATCATAGGTAAAGCAGCACACTGGAAAACGTTCAGATTCTTTAAAGGCACCTTTAATTATTGATAATTGCGCAGCAACGTTGCTTGAAGCTTTTTCATTAGGCTCAGTGCCCATGAGCGATAGCTCGTTTAGGACATAGTCTAACCGTTTTTTTATGCTTGTCAACCCTTTACCCCGTTCCACTTGAATGTACAATAGAAGTATTAAAAAGTAATCATTTAATGAATAAAAAATTCAGGCAATTAAAGCACATTAGCAAACAATTCACAAAATAAAACTAAAAGAAAAATTGAGGAAATTGGGTTTATTCTTCGCCTTCAGGACCGCCGGGCATTCCGCCAGGTGGACCGCCTTTTGGTGATTTGGCTGTTATGATGTCGTCTATGCGCAGTATCATGGCTGCTGATTCAGCTGCTGATTTGATGGCTTGTTCTTTGACTACGAGTGGTTCGATGACTCCGTTGTCGATGCTGTTTTGTAGTTTGCCTGTGAAAACGTTGATGCCTATGTTTTTGCCGTCTTGTGTGTCGTGTTTTGAGCGTAGTTCGACTAGGATGTCTATTGGTTCTAGTCCTGCGTTTTCTGCGAGTGTGCGCGGTATTACTTCGACTGCCTCTGCGAATGCTTCAACGGCTAATTGTTCTCTTCCGCCGACTTTTGTTGCGTACTTGCGTAGTTCTTTAGCAACTTCGATTTCTACTGCTCCTCCGCCTGCGACGATTTTGTTGTTTTCGATTACGTCTGAGACTACTGATAGTGAGTCGATCATGGCTCTTTCTGCTTCGTCAACCATGCGTTCGAGTCCTGCGCGGACGAGTATGGCTACGCTGTGTGGGTCTTTGCATTTTTCGACGAATATCATTTTGTCGTCGCCGATTTTGCGTTCTTCAACTAAGCCTGCCATGCCTAGGTCTGCGGGTTTGAGGTCATCTAGGCCGCTGATTATTCTTCCGCCTGTTGCTCTTGCGAGTTTTTCCATGTCTGATTCTTTTACTCGTCTTGCTGCCATTATGCCTTCTTTGGATAGGAAGTGTTGTACCATGTCGTCGATGCCCTTTTGGCAGAAGACTACGTCTGCTTTTGAGGCTTTGATTTTTGTAACCATGCCTTTCATCATGTCGGTTTCTTGGTCTAGGAATGCTTTCATTTGTGATGGATCTTTTATGCGGATTTCAGCGCTGATTTCTGTTTTTTCTATTTCTAATGCTGACTCTAAGAGGGCGATTTTTGCGTTTTCTTTTATCTTTGGCATTCCTGGATTAACGACTTCTTTGTCAATGATTATTCCTCTGATAAGTTGAGTTTCAATGAGGCTTTTGCCTGTTTTCTTGATGAGTTGAATGTTATCTATGTCGGCTATGGTTTTGTCGCCGCGTTGTTCTGCGATTTGTTTGACTGCGTCGATGGATATTTCTGCTAGGTGTTCTCTTGCTGCGCCTACTGATTTGCTGCTCATTGATGTTAATGCGACTTTGAGGAGTGTTTTGCGGTCGTTGACATCAAGTGGAATGGCTATTTTGTTCATGACTTCGATTGCTTTTTGGGATGCTTTTCGGTAGCCGCTGACTAGAATTATTGGGTGGATGTTTTGGTCTAGGAGTTCTTCTGCTTTTTTGAGTAGCTCACTTGCTAGGACGACTGCGGTTGTTGTTCCGTCGCCAACCATGTCGTCTTGTGTTTTGGCGATTTCAACCATCATTTTTGCTGCTGGGTGTTCTACGTCTATTTCTTTTAGGATTGCTGCGCCGTCGTTTGTTATTGTTATGTCGCCAAGAGAGTCGATGAGCATTTTGTCCATGCCTTTTGGGCCTAGTGTGGTTTTGAGTACTTCGCCGATTACTCGTGCGGCCATAATGTTGTTTCTTTGGGCTTCTTTACCCCTGCTCCGGGTGGTTCCTTCTTTAAGAATCAATACCGGCTGTCCTGAACCTGTTGTTGTTAAATACGCCATATTGTTATCCCTACTTTAATAGAACTTGGTTTATTTCGGAAATAAGCAAAAAAGGCAACGGCAATATAAACTTTTACCCTTAAAACAAACCGCTTATGCTATCTGTTTATTGATTTGACGTGTTTTCCCATTTCTTTTTTATTTTTCAAAACTGCTAATCTTTGGAACTATAAATTTCTATGAAGGACTTAGCGTCATAAACTACTTTATTCATCTTCATGCCTGAGCTTGTCGAGAAGCTTATTCATTTCTTCTGGAGTGGCAAATTGTGAACCTGAACCAATCATATCCCATATTGTTTTAGGCTTCAATAATATTCCCTCGCTTGTTTCGATGACTTCAAGAGCCATGCCTTCCTCTATTTTATACTTCCTGCGAAGCTGCACGGGAATAGTGATCTGACCTTTCTTAGTTACGACAACTTCAGTTTCCATTTTGCTCTAATCTGTATATTTCTAATTATACTATTTTAAATTATACCAGCAACTGGAGTGTAAGAGTAGATTTGATAAGGAATTTCTTGGGTTGTCAGCGTTTGTTTCAAGTTTCTTTTTGTGAACAGGCATTGTTTTTGTCTTTTCTTATCTGTCACGCAAGTACATTGTTACTATTCACGCAAGTTCATGGTTACTTGTCACTTTAGCCGTGAAGCCTCGGGTTTACTGTCCAGCCCAATGCAAGTTAAGCCTTCCACAGACTTCACTAACTTAAATTAAGCAATCCGCTAATACTAGCCACGCTGTGATTGGTATGAGCCAAAGTTTCCTCCTAGAAGCCAACGACTTCATCATGAAAAAGAAAATCCTATCTGCACGAGAACACTACGACTTCGAAGACACAGCAGGCAACAAATTAGGTGAAGCCGATGGCAACTTCCTCCAGGTTCCGCCTAAGTTTGTCGTCAAGGACACCCATGGATTAGAGCTTATGCACTTGCAAGGAAAGGTGTTCTCGCTGCGGAGGGAGTTTACTTTTTACGGTTCAGCTGGGGAAGAACTGGGAACAATAAAGAAAAAGATAGCCAAGCTGATTGGCGAAGAATTCTGGGTGGAAAAAAACGGTATTGAGTTCATGCGCATCTACGGAGACTTCACCGAGCATGAGTATCAGATGGAGGTCGGAGGGGTCCCGGTTGCTTCTGTTCACAAGAAATGGGTATCTGTAAGAGACCAGCTCGGAGTGTCAATAACAGGAGATGTCGATCATCGAGTGGTTATCGGAGCGGTGATTGTGATAGAACATGTGGAAGTTACAGAGAGGAAATCTTCAACATAAGTATCGTGTATTTGCCATCTTGCAAACTGGTGATCCTTGGCACGGTTTTGGTCTAAAGCATTTATTTTTTGCGTATGTTGCATTGGAGCACTTTTGGGCAGATTAAGCATTCATCCTGTGTAAGCATGCTTTCTCCTGGTGCATGTAAGAGTCCGCTGAAGTGAGCGCATTTAGCTGGTGAATCGAAAACTGTGGGGTATTCGGTTGGTTTTATGCTTATTATTTTCGTGTTTTCGGTTACTATGTCAAGTTTTGACATGCAGTAGGGGCAAGCGTAATGCGTTTCTCTGGGAATCACGGATGTGTCTGTGATAACAGTTGGCTTGTCAAATTTTTTCTCGCATCCCTTGTAGGGGCACTTGAGCTTTTCGTCGTGATGCCCATGGAAAATCTGCAGTTCCACTCGCCTCCCTGATATGCTAATACATCGAGCATCGCAATATTTAATAAACCTTTTCGTTAACCAGTACAGCACAAATACACGAGACAAAAAAGTCTCAAGCGAGATTTGGGCTCGCGACCATTAACTTACCAATGTAACATACAACTTTTCCCAAGAGAACGAATTTATCACAGGGAATGTGATGTCAGTAATTTCCGTTTTAAGCGTCAAAGTTTATATCGTTTAAGCGGGTCTTTTATGGTAGTGTGAAGTTTATGGTGGAAATTAAGGGTAGGAAGTTCACAGTAATTCTTAGGGAGGAACCAGAAGGCGGATACTCTGCGCAATGCGTGGAACTCCCAGGAGCAATTAGCCAGGGAGAGAACCGCAAAGAAGCCCTCGCCAACATAAAAGAAGCCATTGAAGGCTATCTGGAAGCGTTCCCCGAAGAATTTGACCAGCTTAAGCGGAAGAGAGAGCTGGTGGAGATAACTGTCTGAAAAGCTGCCCTCTGTTTCTTGGAGCAAAGTCATTAAAGCTCTCACTAAAGCTGGATTTAAAATAGTAAGTCAAAAAGGCAGCCACATATTTTTGAGCGACGGAAAGCATAAGCTTACAGTTCCACATCACGATCCTATCAAAAAAGGAACACTTCTCGCAATCATACAGCAGGCAGGATTAACCAGAGAAGAATTTCTCAAATTAATAAAAAAGTAAATGGAGCCTCGAGCGGGCCTTGATCCCGCGGCCTGCTACTTACGAGGCAGCCGCTCTACCGGGCTGAGCTATCGAGGCATCATATTTGCTAATCAGTGAAAGCCACATTTTTAAATGTTTTAGGCAAAACCACCGCGTAAGCGTCAGTTTTAAAAGGCGTAAGTAGCCTAATTATATGATTTGTAGTTTTCATTTAGAGAGTGGTTGTGTGGATAAAGATAAAACTGAAAAAGGCTATCCAAGAGAAACAAGCACAGACATAGGTGAACGAAAAATAATCGACATCATCGCCAGCCACCTTGAAGCCATGCCTAATTTACCTGTACCTTTCGGAGATGACGTTGCCGCTGTTAACCTTGACCAAAAACAAGTCGCCGTATTAAAAACTGACATGCTTGTAGGCAAAACTGATGTCCCCCGAAACATGAGCCTGTGGCAAGCAGCAAGGAAAGCGGTGGTTATGAACATCAGCGATTTTGCTTCTAAAGGCGTCCAGCCCATAGCAGCTCTTGTTTCTCTCGGCTTACCTAGAGATTTTATGCGAAAAGATATCGAAGAAATCGCGCGCGGGTTGAATGCGGGAGCACGTGAATACGGCGCTTACGTGATTGGCGGCGACACAAGTGAAGCTTCAGACCTTATCATTTCGATTTCGCTTTTTGGAACAGCTAAAAGAGCAGCGCTAATGTTGCGTAATGGGGCTAAGCCTGGTGATGTTTTGGCGGTTACGGGTTTCTTTGGAAAATCAGCCTCTGGTTTATGCTTGCTTTTAGATAACTGTTCAACGTCTCCGAATCTGCGTGAAGTACTATTGGGTGCAGTTTGCATGCCTAAAGCCAGGCTAAAGGAAGGATTAGCGCTTAGCCATTCACGCGCGGTCTCAGCCTCTATCGATTCAAGTGACGGCTTAGCCTGGAGTCTACATGAGATTGGAAAAATGAGTAACGTTGGTTTTGTAGTTAATAGTGTTCCTGTTGCCGATGAAGTTAGGCGGTTTGCTGAGTTTAACCATCTTGACCCGTTGGAGCTGGCGCTTTATGGCGGTGAAGAATACGAGCTTGTCGTAACTGTTAAGCCTAAAAGGTGGGTTGATGCTGAAGCCGCGGTTGAAGCGGTTGGCGGATGCCTTTTGCCTATTGGAAAAGTCACAAGGGATAGGCAGATGCTTTTAGATGTTGATGGAAAGAAACGTGTTATTGAGGCTCGGGGCTGGGAGCATTTTAAGAGTAAGGTTTAGGTTGGCTGTCTAGTAGGTAATTGATTATTGTTATGCATGACGCGGCTAAGTAAGGTTTTTTACCTAAACTGATTTTTTCCCCGTACCTGAGAGCGAATATTTCTGCTTTTTTGGGCAAGCCTACATGGTCACCGAGCACGAAAATAGCGTTATCGGCAAGTTCTGTTTCGGCTATGTTTTTTCCGCCTTCCTCCAAAACGTATACGTGGTGGGTTTGGGCTTTTGTTTTAAGCAGCGCTTCAAAGCTTGTTTTGTCTGCGCTGATGCCAGGGTGGGATTTGCCAGCGATTATTTTTCTCAGAATTTGCTGCCAGGTATCCACGTCTGTTCGCACGTCGTAGAGTGCGTTACCATCGATTTGTATGTGTAAGGGTGGATGTGGTGGTCCGTTCAACATGGCGTGGAAAGTTACGTCTCTGCGTATGCCATGGGAGAGGAAAAGGCTAGTGACTATGCATTCGTAGACGATGTCTAATCTTCCTGCGTCGTGTAGGTTGTTGAAGGCTGAGTTGGTTTTTCCTAAACGTGAGAAGAGGATGAATTCGCGAGGCAAAGATAATCACTGTTTAGTGCTATTGGTGTGCTTGCTTTATAGTGCTTTCTGGGCGAGGTTTGTTTTGTAATTTGGGTCTTTTTTGTTGCAGAATGTTGCGGTTTGTTGCTGTCTGTGCATTTCCGCTGTTGACTGCTACCTTAAGCTCTAGTGCTTGCGTTGTAGTCTTCAGCATGTAGGCCCTCGCTCTGCTCATCGTAAGTTACAGCGATTATCAGGGAGAGAGACGGTTTGTGCTGAACACCAACCATTGTATAAGCAAAGCTATAATCAATAAGCCCTTTGATGTGTTCGCGTTAGAAAAACTAGGAATCAAAAGGGAAAAGAAGAATGGGAAACGGTTCGACAGCAAGCTTGGATCTTGGTCGCCAAACGAATTGAACAGATTCATAGCGTACAAAGCAGAGTTTAAAGGGAAACTTGTCATTGAAATTAACCCGAAACACACGAGTCAGCGTTGTTCACGGTGTGGTTTTGTTCACCGCTGGAACAGGCATGGCTTACGTTTTCATTGCGGCAACTGTGGCTTTGAATTGAACGCGGATTTGAATGTTTCTCGTAAATTCGAGGTGCTTGGCAAGTCTGAGTACCTCAGGTTCCATGTCAACGAGCCAAACGTAGCGTCAGGTGAAGCTTTGTCTACGGGCATAGTGGATGGCAGCTACAAGCCACCTAACAGGTTAGGTGGTAGTTGACATGTTCACTAGTCTGGAGGGTAGCTCGAAAACCTGATAATCAAGCTTTATTATAGAAGAATTTTCTTGATTTTTTAGAGTAAAATTCTTTTTATTATCCAAGCGTGAGTGGCGCTTTTTTCCATGAATACGCTTATTTTGTTTTCGCCTATGCTCATGCAGAGCACTTTAACGTTTTCGCCTTCGACGAGTATGCTTTCTGTTTCGCCTAAGTTGAATTGTTTTGTGATTTCCTGACTGGAATCATGCATTTGAGATGATAAGACGGCGTATTCGATTATTTTGTCCTGTTCGTTTAGGTCTATTATGGCTGAGGTGTTGCTTCTTAGAATGTAGCCTATGACGCCTTTGAGTTTACGTATTTCCGTTAAGCTTGCGCTTAGGTTTGCGAAAGCAGAGTTTTCTTCATCAACCGATGTTATGGCAACTTCGTTGGTGAATGCTGTTTCGGTTTCGTTGGTGCTTGTTTTTTGCTTCAACCTTTTTTCTCCTTGCTATTTGATTACTGGTTTAACTATCACGAGTTTGCCTTCGCTGATTTTTAGGGCTTGTAAGATTTTTTCTGGAATTTGTATTATGCCTGTGGCGTTACGCTTTGCTTTTTTTATGGGTTTGAATTTGCAGATGCCTTTTTTGCCCTCTAAGGTTTCTATGTGTACTCGTGTGATTTCCTTGTCAACGTAGAGATCGTTCCATTTTACAACTACTTCGCTGTCTACTCGCACTATGTCAGAAGGAACTAGCAAGCCCCCGATTTTTTCCACCATAAACTGATTTACGGGCGGTTCGGGAAGAACAGGTTCAGAACTAAACGATGCCGACACATCGGGGATTGATTCACTATGCGTTGTTTGCTCAGTTGGCAGAACTATTTCTGCAATCGGTTTACTCTCAGGCTTTGTGGTTTGGGGTAACTGGTTGTCTGAGAGTTCAGGAGCAATTTGGTCTACAAGCTTCACAACGGTTGGAACAAGGACGCGTGTTAATGTTTTGACGACTTTTTGGTCTGCGGCGCGTGAAGAAACGGTTGCTAAGTAACGGTTGTTCATGGATGTAATGTTTAATTGGCTGTTTGCTCCTTGGATGGTTAGGGTTTCTATGCCGCCTATGGTTTCGGCTTGGTCGGCTATGTTGTTGAAGGCGACGATTAGTTTTTTGATTTGATCTTCGGTTGTTGTTTCGTTGCTGGCTACGATTTCGCCGTTGCTTTTGAATATAAAGGCGTTGGTTATTTCTGGGCTTATGTTTTTGAATTCACCTATGATAGTTTGCAGTGCGGTGGAGTAAGCTTCGGTCACTTTTTGCTCCTGCCTATCCGGGCGGTTTAGGATATTTTGAACAATATGCGCTCTGGGATGCCCTCATCTTCCAACACTAGGTACTTGAGACCTTCAGTATCACCGAGCTGGTCCAGCCATTTTAATGTTTCACGTACTTTTTGTAGGACTAAGAGTCGTTCTTGGTGGCTGCGCACTACAGATTCTATGGCTGTTAACTCGTGGAATGCGTTAGCGTCTAATATTATGTTTAGTGTGCCTATCGTTATTTCACCTGAATTCTCGGTAGCGAGTTTTTTGCCTGCAAGTTTCATGACGACGTCGCGGATTTTTTTTGATTTTTCTGCTAACGTGCGGATTTCGTCTAAGCGTCGTAGGTATTCGCCTAGTACGCTTTTGGTTTCGGATAATTCCTTATCTAGGGTTTCAGCTATTGCTTGTGCTGATGTGTATTCTTTTATTTTGGTTACCATGTTTTTGTGCCTCCCAAAGAGGAAATAAAGAAAGGAAAAAATTGGTGATTTGCTTTTTCACCTTACCCCCGAATTTCTAAACACTAAAGATGGAAATTTATGGGCATGTTGCAGTGTAGACGATGGTCGTTCCCTTTGAGGTGATGAGCGAAAGTTGATATTGTGCACCTGATGTAAAGCTGCCTGCGAGAATGATATTTTGAGTACTGCCTTTAAGAATAGTTAAACTTCCTACTGGACTTGTAACTGGCACTGTTGGTGTCTGGCTGGCTCCATTGTCTACGGCCCCTGACTGTATCGTTGCTGAGGATGCTCCACTATTTCTAGCCGTTACGGTGACAGCGGCAGCGGTAAATACTGGATTTGACATTGTTACTTGTTCTGCGTTGCCCATAAATCCGAGGGTCAATCCTCCCATCCATGCGGCTACGACAACGCTGACTGCGACTGTGACGGCGATGAGTATGATTGATGCGATTACGGGGCTTAGGGCTTTTGCGTTTTTCCTAAATTTTCTGTAGTTCATTTTGTTTTTCAACCCTCCTTCGAGTTATTGACTACATTTCACTCGCATAGGCTTTTAAATATTATGACTTAATAGACAATATTAAGTGTATGTTCAACACAAATACACAATAAAACAATAGCTTTCTGCTTTAACCCAAAATTTACGACAAAATTTCGGGAAATCCAATTTTTCAAGCCTTAAGTTTTCTGATTAAACTCAAATAAAGTGTTGCTCTATTTGGGGTGATGAGTGCTTGTGAAATTGTTGGAACATTTTCTTTTAGCCATTTCTCTTTGTTGTTTCTATGGCTTATGCTCTATTTTTGCGCCTTTTCAGCCTTCAATAACTTTAATATTTCATCAACAGTTAAGATTCTTATCCCTTTGAATGCCACCAGAGAAAGCAGGTGTTTATCTCCTGATACTATGCAGTCAACTTTGCCGTCAAAGGCCGTTCTTAATACAATATCGTCATCAGGATCTTCCTTCACGGCTTTGAAGCGCGACTTAACTCTAATTATCTTGGCAACTCTATCGATAATTCTCAAAAAAGCAATTACATCATCTTTGTCAGCGTATCTTCTAATTCTCGGATCATCTGCAACTTCGCTGAACTCTTTCAAAATATCTTTTGACAACACCAGCTGGATTTGCCCCTCAACTACCTTATAGAAGAGTTCTTTAGGCTTTCCAGCCGTGATTAATGCCGAGACTAAAACGTTCGTATCAAAAACTACTTTCATTTAGTAGCCTTCGCAAGGAAGACTTTTCTTTTTTCTGTGGTCTTGGATTACTTCGTTAATCTCTTCATTAGTTAATTCGCCGTACTTTGCTATTTTCTTATTTACCCGTTTGTATATGGCTTCTAATTCTTTAGTTACGTTCGGCACCTCAAGCTTCTTCATGATAACGGCATCTTGGTAGCCATAAACGAGCAGCTTGGATTTTGGCCCTATACCTAGCTTCTTACGTATAGCCTGAGGTATTACCACTTGACCTTTTTCGCTGACTACTGTAACGTCTGCTTTTTCATTTTGTGACATGAACTCACCCATTACATATTCTTACTTTCTTACCTAAAAAGGTACCCATAACCGCCTCTGAATTGCAGAAAAAATCTCCGAATAATAACTTAAAAATCCTTTTTTCTGTTGCTTCTTTAATAAATCAACATTTGTACAACACAAATACAATTCTACAAAAAGATAAAAGAAACTAGAAACAAAAAACACTGTGCATAATAGAGTTTTTAAGCGCCAATCTCGTCAAAAAGCCCGAGGAGAAGCTTCGCTAATTTCTCGCCGAATTCAGTCTTGATATAGTACTTCTTGAGCGGATCGATACGTTCACTCTTAGCTAAACCTAACGATTCAATCTCAATCATCCTAGCCCTGAAAGTCCCATCGCTTAGTGTAAGCTTATTCTCACGCATGAAATCTTTAGCATTCTTCCACTTGCCGCGACCAACATAAAGCAGCAACAAGCAGTCAATAGCATGATCCTTCTCCAGCATCGTTTTAATAGCTGATAACTTTGGCTCAGTTAGCACGTGCTTAATCTTCTCTTCTTTAACATTCTTAACCATTTTCAAACACCTTTCATTTTTACAATTAAAAGTTCGCTTTAAGCTTTTAAACTATATTACGAATTACGAAACATATCTGCAGACGCCTTCCTCCCGAGTTCATCTATGACAAAACTCCTTTATAAATAATACCGCGCGTGCAAAAGCAGACTAAGCCGCAACAAAATATAACTTTAAAATCGAATTACAATCATTAGAGCGGTAAATCGTTTAACACTAATCAGGGAAATGGAAATAATTAAGCATGCTTTTTCTAACACCCTTGCCCCTCAAGGGCTTCGTTCCTGCAAATAAAAAGACTTAACAAACCTAAAATTAACTTATAAAGCCTAACAAAACATCAATCTAAAGAGGCAAAAAAGTGGCCGCCAACACTCAATATGAAGTCGCAACATGGAACCAAATATATGATATGTTACTTGACCTAGCCAATAAAATCCAAGGCGACGGCTACAAACCAGACGTTATCATCGGCATCGCACGAGGCGGACTGGTACCAGCACGTATCCTTTCAGACGTCCTAGAAACCCCTGAGCTAGCAATCATCCAAATAGAATATTACGTAAGCATTGCCCAAACAAGACAAGAACCAATCCTAAAACGAAGCCTACACACCCAGATAACAGACAAAAAAGCCCTCTTGGTAGATGATGTCTCTGACACTGGCAAAAGCCTGCAACTTGCAAAAAACCATCTGCAACAACAAGGCGCAAAAGAAATCAAAACAGCCACCCTATACGCTAAACCCCAAACCATAACAAAACCCGACTACTGCGAAAAACAAACAAGCCACTGGATAGTTTTTCCATGGGACGCCAAAGAAACAGTTAGAAAAATAATCCAAAAACAAGAAGGCAAACGTGCCACCAGCAAAGAAATCGCAAAACTTGTAAAAGCAGGCTTGCCAAAACAATTAGCCGAAAAATTCCTAAAAGACATGCAGTAGGAGTCAAAAAATGCTACACTGCTTAAAAGAATACGCTAAATACGCGGAAATAACAGGCTACAAAAACATAAAGTTCGCTCAAGCAGAAGAGTTCCTGAAAGCAAACCGAAAAACAAGCCACGCCGATATTCAATTCTTCGACGCTGAATTAATCGCTTCTCAAGAGCACTTGTACTTCGCAGTCCTAAACGCATTGCAGGCATTCCAAAACAAAACAAACATTTCTAAAAGCTTAGCCATGGAAACAATGCTTTACGCTTCCGCGCAACGGCAAATACAAAAAGCCATCCAACGCGGCGGCATCAAGCCAGAAACCACAAGCATGGCAGTTATAATAATCGGCGAAAACCCCAAGCAAATCGAAACCGTGCTTCAGGCAATCACCGAGTGCGTTGGCGTGGAACCTGACGAGAAAGTTTTGGAAATGTCAAAGGTTAAGGAAAAGAAAATCAAAGAAACCTTCCAGATTACAGATGAAGAGCTGAAGACGGTTATGAAGAATGAAAACCGCGAGGAAGCAGTAGTTAACTTGGTTGTCGAGCGAGTAGCCCTACTGGCAACCCAACTCTGAGCCTAAAGCATTTTTTCTTTAAGAACCGCCAAAATATCGCTGGGCCTCAGCAATGACACGCCTGTTAAACTTCCAAGAACCTCAATGAGCAATATGCGGTCTGGGTTCTCAAGGTNNAAGCGCTTTTCTACCGTAACCCTGAAAGTTTCCTCCTCGCCGATTCTGGCGGCTAGCTCTGCAGTTACCCGTTTAATTTCCTCCAAATCAGTTGGTACAACCCGTTCAATGGGCAAAATGCGCAGGGCAAAGCGGAATTCGTAGGGGCGTTCTTTGAGGATGGCGCGGAATTTTTCTATCACTGCGCATGGGTCCAGTGTGGTTTTGGCAACGATTAAGCCTCTGATTTTGGTCTTGCTGGCTTCTGCTTGGGCATCGCCTAACTCTTCTTTGAGCAGGTAGAGCAGTTCGTTGCACATTGCGCGCTCGTTTCCACGCGAAGTAGTTGCTAAAAGGTTGAAGTCATTAATCATACCGATTCTCTCAGAAGGAAAAGATGCAGACAGGTTATTTTTGCTTTCGCCTTTCGTTGGCACTAAAAAAAATTATTTGCTCTCTTAGGGGGTCAGCGATGATTGACGATTTCTCACAGCTTAAGCTCGAAGCCGTCGCCTCACATCATCCCGACACTTAAATGGGTCTTGAAGGATTTATTTATTTTGATAACTCAAAATGGAATTTCTGCCTGATTGAGTGACCATTTACAAGTTTTTAGTAGAAAAATCAGTGCAAAGGGCATGTTCTATCCCAAAACTTTCGGTTAGATTAACGACATTTGACGAATCTAAATGTTTAAACTATCGCAATGATAGGGTAAGTAATGCGTCTTATTTCGGAGGTGAAAAAGAGACATGATATTCGAAGAGGAAGATGAATGGGAAGAAGGCGAAGATGAAGAATGGGAAGAAGAGGAATGGTAAACTAAACCCCAAATTACATTTTATTATCTTTCTTTTAAGTTAAAATTCTTCTCCCATGAAGTTTTTGAGGTTATTTTTTGAAAAACCGATGAAAAGCCTACGCAACTTTTATTATCGTTATTTTTAGCTTTCTTTTTCTGGTTTAGATTTATAACTCACTTTTAACTTCATTATGGACGTTTACCATGACACGAATCGCTGTACTTGACCAAGATAAATGCAAAGTAAAAAAATGCAATCAACTCTGCGTTAACTTCTGCCCCATGGTCCGGAGCCGAGTGGAAGCCATAAGGGTCGAAGGAAACAAAGCAGTCATATCAGAAACGCTCTGTAGCGGCTGCGGCATCTGCGTCAAAAAATGTCCCTTCAAAGCCATCAGCATCGTCAATTTGCCAGACGAATTAGAAAAGGATTGTAGCCACCGGTTCAGTACAAACAGCTTCAAACTTTTCCGTTTACCCCTGCCTTCTCCAGGCACGGTGCTGGGTTTGCTTGGACAAAACGGCATCGGCAAAACCACTACGCTTAAGGTTTTTTCAGGCGACATCAAACCCAACCTTGGCAAGTACGATAACCCGCCAGACTGGCCTGAGATTATCCAGTATTATCGGGGTTCAAGTCTTCAAGATTATTTCCAAAAGATGAGTGAGAAAAAACTCAAGGTCAGCAGCAAACCGCAGTATGTGGATAAGATTCCCAAAGCGGTCACTGGAAAAGTCGGCGACCTGCTAGAAAAAGTTGATGAAAGAAAACAACTAGACCCTCTGGCTGAAGAGCTTGAACTCAAAAAGGTTTGGGATAGACCGTTGGAGGTTTTGAGCGGTGGAGAACTTCAGCGTGTGGCGGTTGCTGCAGCGCTTAGCCGCGAGGCAGATGTTTACCTTTTTGACGAGCCGTCAAGCTACTTGGATGTGAAGCAGCGGCTTGTGGTTGCAAGAGCCATACGCAGCCTCAAGGAACTGCAAAAAACCATAATTGTGGCGGAACATGACTTAGCCATCATCGATTACTTGTCCGACCAAATCTGCCTCTTCTACGGCGAACCAGGCGTCTACGGTGTCGTCTCACACGTGCATGGCGTCAGAACGGGCATTAACATTTACTTGCAAGGCTACATTCCTGACGAGAACATAATGTTCCGCAAGGAATCCATCGTTTTCCATGAGAAACCGCCAACCGCAGGCACCAACCTAGGTGAACCATTGCTGAAATGGGACAGCATGAAGAAAACTTTCAAGGGCTTCAAACTTGCCATTGAACCAGGCGAAATACGGCGAAGCGAAATCGTCGGTATCCTAGGACCCAACGGTATAGGAAAAACCACTTTCGTAAAAATTCTTGCCGGTCTTGAGGAGACTGATGATAAGCAGAAGCTTGGCGAGTTAACCGTCAGCTATAAGCCTCAGTACATCGCAACTGACTACGCGGGAACGGTTCAAGAACTGCTCATGAGTGTTGCTAAAGAAAACTTTACCTCCAGCTGGTACAAAACCGAAATTGCCCAGCCACTGCGGCTTCAGGCTTTAATGGACAGAAATGTGATGGAGCTCAGCGGTGGAGAACTGCAAAAAGTTGCCATAGCCGCCTGCCTTAGCCGCAAAGCCGACCTGTTCCTGCTTGATGAACCAAGCGCATACTTAGACGTTGAGGAACGCTTGAACATGGCTAAAACCCTGCGGCGGGTTGTTGAAGCACATGGCATACCCGCATTCGTAGTAGAACACGACGTAGTAACCCAAGACTTCATCGCTGACCGACTAATGGTCTTCAACGGCGAACCAGGCGTAAGCGGCTTGGCTAATCCACCAACCAGCCTAAGAAAAGGCATGAACACCTTCCTCAAAGAAATGAACATCACGTTCCGCAGAGACTCAATCACCATGCGCCCCAGAGTAAACAAGGAAGGCTCACAAATGGACATGTTCCAAAAAGGAATCGGCGAATACTACTACACAAAAGCGAAACCAGAAACAGCCAAAAAGTAATTAATGCTTATTTCACATGCTTGAACTCCAATCTCTGGCTATTTATACATGTTTATGGCAAAAGTAACCATTTCTCAAGCTACAGCCCTTTCCGGAATCAAGGGTTTTCTCCGCAAGGTGCAGTTAACTTAAAGAACAAGCAGCAAATATACTAAGCAAACTGCAAGAATAAAACAAGGACAAGTGGTGTAAGCAGCAAGTGGCTCAAGCAACCTTTGAAGAAATAAGCGCTTCTGATTTTTTCTATAGGAACAGAGATATCGCAGGCTTCACAAACCCGTCCAGAGCAATATTCGCCGCAATCCGCGAGCTAGTGGAAAACTCGTTGGATGCAGCGGAAAGCCAAAAAATCCCGCCAGAAATTTACATACGCTTATCATTCGAGGGAGAAGCCACCAAAGACACACAAATTTACAAGCTCCGGGTAGAAGACAACGGCAGTGGAATTCAGCCTCGGTTTATTCCCTCAGCTTTTGGGCAAGTACTCTACGGCAGCAAATACAAGCTCAAGCAGATGCGCGGCACCTTCGGTTTAGGCGGAAAAATGGCTGTCCTTTACGGGCAAATCACCACGCACCAGCCAGCCTACGTGACCTCGAGTACGGGGCAAGCGAAAATCTACAGCTTCAAATTAATGATTGACATCCAAAGAAACCGACCAATAATTCTCGACCGCAAAGTCCAAATCAACAAGGACAATTGGCGAGGAACAATAGTCGAATTCCAATTAGAAGGCGACTATCTCAGAGCAATGCCCAAAATCCTCGATTACTTCAAGCAAACCGCCATGGTAAACCCGTATGCGAATTTGACGTTTGTTGACCCTAAAGGCAGACTCTACAAGTTTACCCGCGCCACCACAGAAATGCCTGAGCCGCCAAAAGAAACGCTGCCACATCCATACGGCGTAGACGTGGAACTGTTGCAACGTCTTATCCAAATTACACATTACAATAACATGTCAGATTTTTTGAAAGGTCACTTTCACCGTGTCGGTGACATAACAGCTGTCAAATTTTTGATTTTTTCTAACTTAATTTCATTTTCGTGCAATGAGCATGGTAAACTTGCATATGACCAAATAAAGTGGATTGAGAACCGACCCATTTGCCCTCAATGTGAGAAGGAAGCACAATCTAGTTCCAAGAATCCAAAACGGTTGTCTCACGAGGAAATTGTACGGTTAATGCAGAACTTGAAGAAGTATAAGGATTTTTTGCCGCCTGATGCCAGCTGTCTCTCGCCGCTTGGTGAGGAATTGCTTAGGGCTGGGGTTGTGAAGGAGTTAAATCCTGAGTACCTTGTGGTTCACCAGCGTAAACCCTCAACTTATGCGGGTCACCCGTTCATCATTGAAATTGCAATCGCGTATGGCGGTGGAGTGCCTAAGCGCGGGTGCTTTGTGATTTACCGCTTCGCCAACAAAATCCCCCTATTGTATGATGAGGCAAGCGATGTTTCCTACCGCGTAATTTCCTCTATGAACTGGCGACGCTACAAGGTTGCTCCTGACATGCCCGTCGCCATCGTCGTGCACATTTGCAGCACAAAAGTGCCCTACAAGACGGTTGGNNCGCGAGGTCGCCCGTCAGCTTCAACATTTCCTATCAAGGCAGGAGCATGTGCACATGGAGAAGAAGCGGCTGGGAATTTTCAGCAAGTACCTGCCCAAAATCGCCCAGTTTTCCACCACGTTGGCTGGGCAAGAACGTGTTCCGGATATAGATAAGTTATTGAAGAGCGTGCAAAAGTATGGCGCAGAAGAAAGTTAAGATAGTTGAAAGGAAAAACGAGGTCATCAATGTGCTAAGAGCGTTTGGCACTAACATTTACAATCAGCTAGACCAAGGCGTCTTCCCAACCATCAACATGCCAAGCCGCTCAACTGAGAACATTAACTATGACCCAGCACTTCGCCAGTACATTCTTGGGGATAAAAGCGTTAGCCGCAGTGCCCGCAACATCCGCCACATTAAACCGTTCACGCAGTTGGCTTGGGCAGCAATGTTTAGCAACGAGCTCACGAGCCAACGCAAAACCAGCACGCTCAGGGATGTTTATTACTCGGCGCAAGCATACGAGATGACTTTCACAGACCAGCAGGAAAGCAACAACATCATCACCGACTTGGAGACGCTGACGGGTTTCGCGCGTGAGGATTTCAACATTTTCCCTGAAGAGCGCAGTGCCATTTTTGGCGACTTAACCATCGGCTACACCGTTCCCGGCTATGAAGGTAAAACGTTGAATTTAACCAGCCACCCGGACGGCGTGTTGATTGGTCCAGCGTTGACTTCAGCCGAGTTCATTAACACGAAAGCCGACAAAGTCATCGCTATAGAGAAAGGCGCCTTGTTTACAAGATTCATCGAAGAAAACGTGCACAACAAACACAAGTCGTTGTTGATTTCGTGTGGTGGACAAGCGCCAAGGCAGACCCGCAGCTTCATCCGCCGTCTGCATGACGAGTTGGGTTTACCAGTGTATATTTTTACTGATGGCGACCCGTGGGGAATGCACATCGCACAGGTAATCATTTCTGGTTCAGCCAACGCTGCGCACCTAAGAGACCTAAACACGCCTGATGCGGTTTGGAGCGGAGTTTGGGCTTCGGATATTATTGAGTACAAGTTGCCGACTGACCCGTTGGATGAAGTAGACATTAAACGTCTATACGAGTTGCAGAAAGACCCAAGGTACCAGAATGATCCACTGTGGCAGAGGGAAATCAAGCTATTCCTAAAAATCAGGCGTAAGGCGGAGCAAGAGGCTTTCAGCCGTTATGGCTTAACGTATATCGTTGATGAGTATTTGCCCACTAAGCTAAAAGATACTAAATAGCGAAAAAGAAAAGGTAAAGAAGTGATAGGCAAGTCGCTTTTTATTGTTTTTTGCGTTTCTTGTTGC
Organism: Candidatus Bathyarchaeota archaeon; assembly: GCA_003133625.1. Classification (GTDB taxonomy): domain Archaea; phylum Thermoproteota; class Bathyarchaeia; order Bathyarchaeales; family Bathycorpusculaceae; genus Bathycorpusculum. The sequence goes on from PKYH01000066.1 coordinate 62,215, forward strand.
GTTTACATCATTGGTGCTGCGACGGCTTCGGTTAGCATTGGTTTTTCTTGGTAGATTTTCATGGTTGCCTCGTTGTTTTTTTGGTCCATAATGCCTTCAATCCAGCCTTTAGTGTTGTTTAGCCAGGTGAGCCTTGGCGAGTTTGTCATGTAGGTTACTTCGCCTTTGAAGCTGCCGGTCATTGCGGTTTCTTGTTTTCCTGTGCCTTTGCCACTTATCATTACGACGTCGCCTTCTTTGGTTGTTTCCATTGCGCGGACTTCCCACTCGTTTGAGCCGTCCATTTTTAGCATGACGTCAACGGTTTCGATGTGGCTGCCGTGGTATCTTCCTTTAACTTCGCCCATCGAATTGTACTGCATCATTGCGCCGTCTTTGCTGAATTCTTTTATGATTATGGCGTTGACTTTCTCTTTAATTTCAGCTAGCATTTCTTTCTTTTCCATTAAAAACACCATTCAAATAGAAAGCCTATGGATACGATTTATGTCTATGTGACTGTGCTGTTACACAAACATCTTCGATGAGAGGCGCTTGGCGGATTGGTTGGCATGAACCTGCTTGATGCACCTTACGGAGCTTATCTTTGGCAAGTAAGCTTCATAATAAGCATAAGCATGGCATTCGTAGCCTACACATTCATCAAACTAGGATGGTTAAAAACGTGAAACCCCAAATTTGCTCTCAAAAAGAGTTTTTCGTCTTTTTTTCTTTTTGCGGATAATTTACATTTTGTTGGTTCAACAAATATAGCTATTTATTGTCAGTACCGACTTTTCAATCTAATTTATAAATTGACTAAGTAAACTGAGCATTGAATGGGCATATTTTCTCTTTTAAGTTCTCGTTCAAATAAAAATTTGGAGATTAAGAATAATGTAAACTAGAAAGCAAAAATTGGCCATTGAGATTGCCATGTTCTAATAATTTCTATGACAGTTTCCCTTGTTGTTATTTGTTTATCAAGAAGCTTGATCGAGTAGTGAGGTGAACAAGTTTAGTGGCCATGCGTAATAAGGCTCGGACAAAATCATGTCTGATTGTTCGATACCCTGTATTGTGTTAATTTGTTTTTTTAATTTAAATAATTCTTCGTAGTCTCTCAGAACTATTATTGGAAACAGATCATATTCTCCGCCGAAAAGCTCCATAACCGTTATTAGGTTTGGTATCTGAAGCATTTTGTCTAAAATTTCTGGCGTCTTGCTTCTGTTTGCAACTTTTATAAGTAGATGCGCCATCGCGTTGTATCCGAGTTTTTTCAGGTTAACAGTTATTGTGGAGCTTGCTAGCATGGTTCCCTTGAGCTTGGTGTATCTTTGTATCACGTTTTTGGTTGAGATGTTGAGTTCTTCTGCGATTTTTGTGAAGGGTGTACGACTGTTTTGTGAGAGTATTTTGGCGATTTGTCTGTCTGTTTTGTCGATTTTTGCTTTTTCAAGGTTAGTTGTATCGGGTTTTGGATGTTGCTCTATTTCGTTTTCACTAAATGAAGGTGTCAAAATCAAGTTTTCTGGGCGGTCTAAGCCTGACGTTTTGCTCCAAATAAGGGCATTCGCATGTTTGATTAATGGATTAGCTTCTATTTCTCGCATTGTTCCCGATAATTCCTCGAATGCGTGTAAGCTGATAATAGTTGCGATGTTTATTCTTTCGAAAAGGTTTTTAAAAACCACACAGCTGTAAGGTTTGCTTTTCAAGAATTCTATGACTTTACTCTCGTCTTCTTTAGCTGTTATGACTCCTATATTGGCGATGCATTTGTATCCTACGCTGGTTGGGTTTACTTGCATTATTTCTCCGTTGATTATGCCTGTTTTCCGCAAGCGCTTGTACCGTTTTCTCACAGCTCCGACTGAGATTTTGCAGTCTTTTGCGATTTCGGTGAAGCTGGTGCGAGATTCCATTAGAAGGGTCTTCAAAATCTTCGCATCGGTTACATCTATTGTTGTTCGGTTTCGCAATTCGCGTTAACCTTTTTTTGACATCGTAATCTCAAACATAATGTTAAATCTTTTCTATCCAGTATTTGTACCTTTATGGTATTATTAGTTAATTTTATTTCTTTTTTGTCTCTGTATTTGAAAAAATGTTATATAGTACAAGCTTTAATGGTAAGCACATAAATTTAAGGAGAAGAAAGAAAATGAAAAATGCTAAAGACAATACAGCTATTATGATTGCTTTGTTTCTGACACTAACTATTGCTTTTCCACTTGTTGCTTTGCCTGCTGCTAATGCTCATTCGCCTCAATGGAATATTCCCTCTTTCGCCTATGTTGAGGTTGCACCTAGCCCTGTAGGCGTCGGTCAAACAGTGCAAATTTACCTTTGGGTTGATATACCCATGCCCAACGCAGCTGTAACCAACGACATTAGACGCCATGGTTATACGTTAACCATTACGAAGCCTGACGGAACAGTCGAAACGCAGACTTGGGCTGTCATTAGTGACTCAACAGGTATACAGTTTTACAAATATACGCCTGATCAAGTTGGTAACTACACACTCAAATTTAACTATGCTGGGCAAACGTACACTTGGAGTGGTGACTACAACAACGACACTTTCGCAGCTGCAACCGCAACAACGACACTTACTGTGCAGCAAGAGCAATTACCTAATCCCATAACTGGCTATCCGCTTCCGACTGAATACTGGACAAGACCCATAGAAGGACAGAACACAAACTGGTACGCAATCTCCTCAAACTGGCTAAATGGTCCATACATTCGTAGTGGCGCTACTAGCACTGGCGGTGCAGGTTTTGGCAGATTCCAGTCGGACGGCTCAGCGCCAAACAGCGCGCACGTTATGTGGACTAAGTCGATTCAGTATGGAGGAGTTGTCGGAGGAAATGACACCGCAGTATCTGGTGAAACGTACTACATGGGCGGTTCATACAATGTTAGGTTCAGTAGTGCTATCGTTATGCAAGGAAACCTCTTCTATCAAGAACCATATGGTAACTCAGGCGGCGGCGGCGATTTGGTTGCAGTAGATTTGCAAACTGGACAAGAACTTTGGCGCGTTAATGCATCAGCAACAGGCGTCTCACTTGTGCCCTCATTTGGCTATCTTTACTCTCTCGAGACCCCCAACCAACACGGAGTCCTACCGAACGGTCTGCTAATTGCAACTACTACAGTTACAGGTCAAGGTACAGTTTGGAGAGCATATGACCCAAGAACAGGCGTACTCACAACGATGAACATTACCAACGTTCCTGCAGGCACAGCCACGGGCACTTTAGCCCCATCAGCTGGATCCGCAGCATCGATCGCCGGTCCACAAGGCGAATATCTGATTTACACACTTACTAACCTTGGAACCACCTCAAGCGTGAAGTATTACCTATCTCAGTGGAACTCATCTGACGTATTCGGTGGATCTGGAGCCATGGGTGTTGGCATTTGGTATTCGGGAACGGTAAACGCGAGCTTGCCATCTTGTTACGACTGGAACATATCAATCCCAACGCTTAGTGGACAATGGAGTATCTTTAGGGACGTTATATTCAACAACGTAATGCTGCTCACTCAGGGAAGTCTCGGAACAGGCCCAAGAACGAACGGACTAGGAGCGAACGTAACAGCGATAAGTCTTAAGCCGGGGGCAATAGGGCAAGTGTTGTGGACCAAATACTATTCGCCAGCGCCAAATAACGTTACAAGGCAAATTATAGCAGTTGATGCGCAAGCCGGCACATTCGTCACTGAGGACAAAGAAACACTTATGCTTACTGGTTTCAGTCTCACCGATGGGAGCCAGTTGTGGAGTTCGGGACCTGTCAAGGCTGAATGGGACACAGTTAGGAGAGATACTCTAGCCGCTTATGGCAACCTCTACTGTGCTGGCTTTGATGGAATACTCTACTGCTATGACGATACGAATGGAACGCTATTATGGACCTATGGTAACGGCGGAGAAGGCAACAGCACCTACGCAGGTCTTGAAACAGCCTACGGTCATTACCCCATCTTTGTAGACGTCATTGCCGATGGAAAAGTCTACTTGGGAACCACTGAACACTCTCCTAACTCGCCTTGGTACAAGGGCTCGCAGTATCGCTGTATCGATGCCTACACTGGGAAGGAAGTGTGGACTATGATGGGCTGGGGCACAGGCATGTACGTTGGTACATCCGATATCGTTGCAGACGGATTCTTTGTGTACCTCAACTGCTATGACATGCAAATATACAGCGTAGGCAAAGGACCCAGCGCTACCACAGTACAGGCACCACTGACTGCTATCACAGCTGGCAATAACGTAGTGATACAAGGCACTGTTATGGATATTTCCGCTGGCACAACGCAAAACGAGCAGGCAGCAGACTTTCCAAATGGAGTTCCATGTGCATCTGACGCAAGTATGGGTGACTGGATGGAATACGTCTATATGCAGAAACCGCTCCCAACCAATTTCACAGGTGTTGAAGTGTCAATAGACGCTATTGATCCGAACGGCAATTACATCCACATCGGCAACGCCACAAGCGATGCAAACGGCTTATTCCACTACACTTGGACGACCCCAGACATCCCAGGCGACTACGCTGTCACCGCCACGTTCGTTGGCACCAACGGTTATTGGCCATCAAACGCAGAAACCGCTATGAACGTGCAAGAAGCACCTTCTGCTACTGCGGTACCTACACCTACTCCGCAATCAGTCGCTGACATGTACTTCGTGCCCTCAGTAATAGGCATAATTGTTGCAATAGCCATAGTTGGAGCTTTACTAGCAATACTGTTGCTTAGAAAGCGACCATAAAAATGCCAACCAAAAAACCACTTTCCCCTTTTTTCCTATG